>NZ_JBICMI010000051.1:0-110540 GCF_043106155.1 Pseudomonas sp. FYR_7 | reverse complement strand
AAGCAGTGTTTCGACAGTGCTGGGCCGCGAGGCTAAAAATCCGGGGCTATAGCTCAGCTGGGAGAGCGCCTGCATGGCATGCAGGAGGTCAGCGGTTCGATCCCGCTTAGCTCCACCAATTACTGCCAGGGTTTGCATTGCAGACTTTTGCGAAGGTTACGTCCCCTTCGTCTAGTGGCCTAGGACACCGCCCTTTCACGGCGGTAACAGGGGTTCGAGTCCCCTAGGGGACGCCACGTTTACCCGCGTTTTGCGGGACTTTAAAGGCTCATTCGCATATTGAATGGGCCTTTTGTTTTTTCTACCGAAAAAATCCCAACGCCGCCCTCCGTTCTGGGGTAGACATTTTTCGTTCGCTCACTGCTAAATCCCCCTTTTGCCCTTGGGACATCAACATGAGCTGGGACCTGCCCACACCTTTCATCATCGACGTGCATGTCGGCAGTGAAGACATCGATGGCCTGGGGCATGCCAACAATGCCGTCTACGTCACCTGGCTGGAGCGGTGCGCCTGGCGGCATTCCCAACGCCTGGGATTGGACCTGGCGGCGTATTGCCGGCTTGATCGCGCCATGGCGGTGGTCCGTCACGAAATCGATTACCTCGCCGCCGCTTACGAAGGTGACGAATTGGAATTAGCCACCTGGATCGTCGACTGGGACCAGCGTCTGCGCATGACCCGACGCTTTCAGCTGCGCCGTGCGCACGATGGGGTGGTATTGCTTCGCGCCCGGACCACCTTTGCCTGTATCGAGCTCTCTACCGGCAAACCCAAGCGCATGCCTGCCGAATTTCTGGAAGGTTACGCGCCAGCGCTGATCCTGGCCTGAAGTACGCGCAAATTTTGCTAGACTGCCGCCTTTTGCGCCGAGATCATTCCATGCAAATTGCCCTGGCCCCGATGGAGGGGCTGGTCGACAACATTCTGCGAGACGTGCTGACCCGCGTAGGCGGCGTCGATTGGTGCGTCAGCGAATTCATCCGCGTCTGTGATCGTCTGCTGCCAGCTTCTTCGTTCCATAAACTGGCCCCCGAGCTGAGCAACGGCGCGCATACGGCGGCAGGGGTGCCCATGCGTGTGCAACTGCTGGGGTCTGACCCGGCGTGCCTTGCCGATAACGCTGCATTGGCCTGCGAGCTGGGCGCCCCGGTAATCGACCTCAACTTTGGCTGCCCTGCCAAGACGGTGAACAAGTCCCGGGGCGGGGCGGTGCTGCTCAAGGAGCCTGAGCTGCTTCACGCCATTGTCCGCGAGGTCCGGCGCGCGGTGCCTGCCTCGATCCCCGTCACCGCCAAGATGCGCCTGGGTTTTGACAGCCCGGACGGGGCGCTGGACTGTGGCGTGGCCCTGGCCGAGGGCGGGGCGGCCCATTTGGTGGTGCATGCGCGGACCAAGGTTGAAGGCTACAAGCCACCCGCGCACTGGGAATGGGTGGCGCGCGTTCAGGACGTGGTCAAGGTGCCGGTGTTTGCCAATGGCGAGATCTGGACAGTCGAGGACTGGCGTCGTTGCCGGGAAGTCAGCGGCGCCGAGCACATTATGCTGGGGCGTGGCCTGGTGTCTCGCCCGGACCTGGGTATGCAGATCGCCGCCGCCAATGCCGGGACGCCCTACCAGGCCATGGGTTGGGATCAACTGCTGCCGCTACTTCAGGCATTCTGGCGGCAGGCCCAGGCCAAACTGTCACCCCGTTACGCCCCTGGACGCATGAAGCAGTGGGTCGCCATGCTAACGCGCAGCTACCCCGAGGCCGTACTTCTGTTTGCCGAGTTGCGCCGCGAAGAGGACTGCACGCGCATCGGGCGCTTGCTTGGCCTGACGCCGACGGCAGATGAAGCACAGGTAGCGTGACCGCCTGGCACCGCCGAAATTTTTTTGGCACTGCCCTTGAAAGCACATTGATGGGCCATATCTCTTGAGTACGCGATGCCGAATTCGGGTCGCGTAATGACTTACTTGCTGATATCTCAGGAGTTATGACCATGACTACCGCTTTCTCTCTTGCACCACTGTTCCGCCACTCCGTTGGTTTCGACCGCTTCAATGACCTGTTCGAATCCGCGGCCCGCAATGAGGCCGGTAGCAGCTACCCACCCTACAACGTGGAAAAGCACGGTGATGACCAGTACCGCATTGTGGTTGCCGCGGCTGGTTTCCAGGAAGAGGATCTCGACCTTCAGGTCGAAAAAGGCGTGCTCACCGTTACCGGTGGCAAGCGTGACAATGGCTCGGCAGAAGTGACATACCTGCACCAGGGCATTGCCCAGCGCGCCTTCAAGCTCTCCTTCCGCCTGGCTGACCACATCGAGGTCAAGGCTGCTGGCTTGGCCAACGGTCTGCTCAGCATCGATCTGCTGCGTATCGTGCCTGAAGAAGCCAAGGCCAAACGCATCCCGATCAACGGCGAGCAACCCGCGCTGAATTGATCCAGCGCATCAACAGGAAGGGCACCCTAGGGTGCCCTTCTTGCGTTGTGCTGGCGCGCCGCCACTTCAGGGCGCTTGCAACAGTTGCCGAAACGCCTGCAGCGGCAAAGGCCGGCTGTGCAGGTAGCCCTGGTACAGGTGACACCCCAGTTTTTCCAGAAACGCCAGCTGTTCGGCCAGCTCTACACCCTCGGCGATTACCGCAAGCCCAAGGCTAAGCGCCATGGCCACGATGGCGCGGACGATTTCAGCATCGTTGGGATCTATCGTCACGTCACGGACGAACGTCTGGTCGATCTTCAGGGCATCGACTGGAAGGCGTTTGAGGTAGGTCAGCGAGGAATACCCTGTGCCGAAGTCGTCCATGGCAAACGTTACCCCGTGGCTTTGCAACTCTCGCATCTTGGCGATGGTGTCTTCTAGGTTCTGGATGACGATACCTTCGGTGATCTCGAGCTTGAGCAGTTTCCTGGGCAGTTGACTGTCGTCGAGGCAGCGCAAGACGCGGCCAACAAAATCTTTCTGGCGAAATTGCCGCGGGCTGATGTTGACGCACAGGCTGAAATCGTCGACATCGATCAAGCCGTCGGCCAGCAGGTGGGCGCAGGCAACGCACGCCTCATCGAGTACCCAGTTGCCCACCTCCAGAATCAACCCGCTTTCCTCCAGGACCTGGATGAACTGGCCCGGCGACTGCTGGCCGAGTTGAGGGTGGTGCCAGCGTAGCAGCACCTCGGCGCCGACGATCCGTTTGTCGCGCGCGTCGACCTGTGGTTGGTAATGCAGGGCCATTTCGCCACGGGCCAGCGCCAGGCGTAGATCACTCTCCATGCGCAGGCGTTCGCTGGCCGCCTTCTGCATGGTGGCGTGAAACAGTTGAGTCGTGTTGCGCCCGGAGTCCTTGGCGCGGTAAAGCGCGATGTCGGCGCGTTTGAGCAGATCGGCTGGGGTTGTGCCGTGGTCCGGGATCAAAGCCACGCCAATGCTGGGGGTCACCTGCAGGCGCTGGCCGTCGAGTGACATGGGCTGGGCCAACAGGGCGCGTACGGTGTCAGCCAGCTGGCGAACCGTATGCTCGACCTCATCACGATTGCCTTCCAGGCCGCTGAGCAGTACCACGAACTCGTCACCACCCAGCCGTGCCACGGTGTCCTCCACACGTACGCTGGCCTCAAGCCTGGCCGTGATGATCTTGAGCACGGCATCACCGACCGGGTGGCCCAGCGAGTCGTTGATGTGCTTGAAATGATCCAGGTCGAGGAAAAGCAGGGCACCACGCAAGTCGCGCCGCTTGAGCAGGGCAATCTGCTGACCCAGCCGCTCCATCAGCAGGGCACGGTTTGGAAGATTGGTCAGCGGGTCATGGTAGGCAAGGTGACGGATCTGTGCCTGGGCTTGTTTCAGTTGGCTGACGTCCCGGGCGGTCATCAGCAGGCACTCTACATCGTTGAGCATGATCTGCTCCACGGACACCTCTACCGTCAGGAGATCGCCGCGCTTGTTGCGCCCCAGCATTTCCCGATGATGTACCCGGCCATGCTCGCGCAGTTCAGCCAGCAAGGCGGTTCGCTGTTGCGCATCGGTCCAGATTCCGATGTCGAATACGGTGCGCCCGACGACGTCGCCCACCGAGTATCCAGTCAGCCGGCAGAAACCGTCGTTGATTTCCAGGTAGCGCCCGGTTAGGCATTCGGTGATGGTGATGGCGTCCGGGCTTGAGTGAAACGCCTTGGCGAATTTCTCTTCGCTGGATTTGAGCGCTGCCTCTGCCCGCTGTTGTTGAGTGATGTCGCGCAGCGTGGTGACGCTGCAGGGTTGGTTGTCCACGGTGATGAGGCGGCTGGAGATCAGGCAGGTCAAGGCTTCGCCACTGCGGTGGTGGACGACCAACGCCACGTTGGTCAAGGCCTGCTCGCGGATGACCCGCTCGATGCGGTGGGCTCGCAGGGCAGATTCGGCCCACAGGCCTATCTCCTGGGCCGTGCGGCCGATCAACTGCTCGGTCGTCCAGCCGAAGGTGTGGGTAAAGGCGGGGTTGATCTCGATGAACTGTCCCGTGTCCTGACGCGTCACGCAGATCGGGTCGGGGCTGACTTGAAACAGGCTGGCAAACTTTTCTTCCGAGGCACTGAGGCGAAGCTCGCGTTCAACCTGGTCGGTGATGTCGAGCAGGGTGCCCGCCATGCGCAGAGGGTTGCTGTGCTCGTCGCGATACAAGCGCGCACGGCTTTCGATATACCGCGAGACGCCGTTCTCCAACTGTACCCGGTACGTGAACTGATAATTGCCGGCCGGCCCTTCGCGCAGGCTGCTGTAGGCCTTGCGCATGGAGAGGCGCTCCTGTTCCGGAACGCCTTCGAAAAACGCATCGAAGGATTCGTGAAAGGCTACTGGCGGCAGCCCGTGCAGTTGTGCAGCCCGGGCCGAACCGTAGAGCATGCCGCTGGGAATGTGCCAGTCCCACGTGCCCAGCTGCGCCGAGTCCAGCGCCAGGTCCAGACGCTCCTGGCTGTCCTTGAGGGCAAGGTCCGCGCGCTTGCGCTCGGTGGTGTCGACGAAGGTACTGAGCTGATAGGTGGTGCCTTCGAGCTCGATGCCCTGGGTGCAAAGGATGCCATCATGGACCTTGCCGTCGCTGCCGCGGAACTGCACCTCCATGGTCAGCGGGCCGCCGCTCAGGCGAGAAGAGTCGAGCATGTGCTGGCGTTGTGCGGCGTCGGCCCACAACCCCAGCGCCACGCTGGTGCGGCCGATGACCTGGCTGGCGGGCCAGGCGAACGTATCTTCGAAGTGCTGATTGACTTCGAAGATCATGCCGTCATCACGACGGGTCAACAAAATGGCATTCGGGCTCAGGTGGAAGAGGGTAGCGAGGCGCTTTTCGGAATTCATTAGCGCGGTTTCCCGCTCGCGCTGGCGCGTGATCTCGCGTACTACCCCAATCATCTGCGGTCTGCCGTGCGGGTCGCAAGTCAGGCTGCCATTGATCTCCAGCCAATGCAGGCTGCCGTCTGGCCAGCGAATGCGGTGGCGCATGGCTCGCCCTACCGGTTCGCCATCGAACACCGCCTGAAACGCCTTGCGTGTTCGCGCGCGGTCCTCCTCGGCCAGCAGGTCCAGGTAGTCGATGTCTCCGGGCAGGGCGCGCAGCGGGTCGAAACCGAACAGGGCCTGGGTGCCCCGGGACCAACTGACCCGGCCGCTTTCGATATCCCAAAGCCACGCACCCAGGCGTGCACCGTTCAGGGCAGCCAACAGCTGCGGCGCACTCTGCCAAGCCTGCTCCGCCGCCTCGGGCTCTGCCGCATGGATTCGCGGCAGGCGCATCAAGCGATTTGCTGATTTGGGCATGATTACCAGACCTTTGGCATGGGACACATCCTTGAAGGGGCCGGGCTGACGGCTATTCAGGCGCTTGCCGCATGGCCATCGAGCAGGGCCATGAACGCCTTGGCAGCGTTGGACAGGGTGCGCTCGGTGTGCAGAATGTAGCCTAGCTGGCGGGACAACCCAATGCCGGGCAAGGCGATGGGCGCCACCTGTTCGTCAAGCATCGTGCGCGGCAGCACGCTCCACGCTAGGCCGATCGATACCATCATCTTGATGGTTTCCAGGTAGTTGGTGCTCATGGCGATGTTCGGTGTCAGGCCTTGGCTTTCGAACAGACGCTGGACAATGTGGTGGGTGAACGTATTGCCCCCTGGAAACACGGCGGGGTGGCACGCCACATCAGCAAGGGTAACGGCGTCGTTGTTGGCCAATGGGTGCTCCGGGGCGGCTACGAAATCCAGCGCGTCCTGCCATACCGGTACAGCGTTGATCAGGGGATGAGGTTCAGGTGCCAGGGTGATGACGGCGAGTTCGGCTCGACCATGCAGAATCTCATCGTAGGCCTGTTCCGAATCCAGGAACTGAATATCCAGCGCCACTGCCGGGTATTGGCGGGTGAAAGCCCGCAGCAGTGGGGGGAGGCGGTGCAGGCCGATGTGATGGCTTGTTGCCAGGGTCAGGCGCCCCCCCACTTCCCCTGACAGATTGGTCAGCGCCCGTCGGGTATCCTCCAGTACGTTGAGAATCTGGTAGGCCCTGGGCAACAGTGCCCGCCCGGCTTCGGTCAAGGTTATCTCGCGGCCCAGGCGGTCGAATAACCGTGTGCTCAACTGCTGCTCCAGGCCAGCAATGCGCTTGCTGACAGCGGGCTGGGTCAGGTACAGGCGTTCTGCCGCACTGGAAAAGCTGCCAGTTTCCGCAATGGCGATAAATGCGCTGAGATTGGCCAAGTCCATTTACTGAATTCCTTTTGGTTATCCAAAGGATAAAAAATATGAATTTGAGTTATTCAATCTAACCCCCTAGCATCGCCCATACAAGCCAAGTGGTCTTTGGCATAGAAAGACGCTGATGAGGAACAGTCCGATGGCTGGCAAAACGCTCTACGACAAACTCTGGGAAGCCCACGAGGTCAAGCGCCGTGACGACGGCTCGTCCTTGATCTACATCGACCGTCACATCATCCATGAAGTGACCTCCCCGCAGGCTTTCGAAGGGCTGCGCCTGGCCAAGCGCAAGCCATGGCGTATCGATGCCAACATCGCCACGCCCGACCATAACGTGCCGACCACCCCCGAGCGCAAGGGCGGGATCGAGGCCATCGTCGACCAGGTGTCGCGCCTGCAGGTGCAGACCCTCGACGAGAACTGTGACGAATACGGCATCGTCGAATTCAAGATGAACGACGAGCGCCAGGGCATCGTTCATGTCATCAGCCCCGAACAGGGCGCTACCTTGCCAGGCATGACCGTGGTCTGCGGCGACTCGCATACCTCAACCCACGGCGCCTTCGGTGCGCTGGCCCACGGCATCGGCACCTCCGAGGTCGAGCACGTGCTGGCTACCCAGTGCCTGGTGGCCAAGAAGATGAAGAACATGCTGGTGCGGGTCGAGGGGCAACTGTCGCCGGGTGTCACGGCCAAGGACATCGTCCTGGCGGTAATCGGCAAGATCGGCACTGCCGGTGGCAACGGTCACGCGATGGAGTTCGCCGGCAGTGCCATTCGCGCGTTGTCGATGGAAGGCCGCATGACCATCTGCAACATGTCCATCGAAGCCGGTGCCCGTGTCGGGTTGGTGGCCACTGACGCCACCACCATCGCTTATGTCGAAGGCCGCCCGTACTCGCCCAAGGGCGAGCAGTGGACCCGTGCTGTCCAGGCCTGGAAAGACCTGGTCTCCGATGAGGATGCGGTTTTCGATACCGTGGTCGAACTCGATGCCACGCAGATCAAGCCGCAGGTCAGCTGGGGTACCTCGCCAGAAATGGTGCTTGCCGTCGACCAGCGTGTGCCGGATCCGGCTGCCGAAGCGGACCTGGTCAAGCGTGGCTCCATTGAGCGCGCCCTGAAGTACATGGGCTTGCAGGCCAACCAGGCGATCACTGATATCCACCTGGATCGCGTGTTCATAGGCTCGTGCACCAATTCGCGCATCGAAGACCTGCGCGCGGCAGCGGAGATCGCCAAGGGCCGCAAGGTGGCGAGCAGCGTCAAGCAAGCCATCGTCGTCCCCGGCTCGGGCCTGGTGAAGGCTCAGGCCGAGCGCGAAGGCCTGGACAAGATATTCGTCGAAGCCGGCTTCGAATGGCGCGAGCCAGGTTGCTCGATGTGCCTGGCCATGAACCCCGATCGGCTGGAAAGCGGCGAGCACTGCGCATCCACCTCCAACCGTAACTTCGAAGGGCGTCAGGGCGCAGGTGGCCGCACGCACCTGGTGAGCCCGGCCATGGCCGCCGCAGCCGCCGTCACCGGCCACTTCATCGATGTCCGCGAGTTGATCCAAGGGAGCGCAGCATGAAAGCTTTCACTCAGCACATTGGCCTGGTTGCGCCGTTGGACCGTGCCAACGTCGATACCGACCAGATCATCCCCAAGCAGTTCTTGAAGTCGATCAAGCGCACAGGCTTTGGCCCCAACCTGTTCGACGAATGGCGCTACCTGGACGTAGGTCAACCCTATCAGGACAACAGCAAGCGCCCGGTAAACGAGGAATTCGTGCTCAATCACCAGCGCTACCAAGGCGCCAGCGTGTTGTTGGCGCGGGAGAACTTCGGTTGCGGGTCCAGCCGTGAGCATGCCCCTTGGGCACTGGACGAGTACGGCTTTCGGAGCATCATCGCGCCCAGCTTTGCCGACATCTTTTTCAACAACAGCTTCAAGAATGGCTTGTTGCCGATCATCCTCAGCGATGAAGACGTCGATGAGCTGTTCAAGCAGGTGGAAGCTGCGCCAGGTTACCAGCTGACCATCGACCTGCAGGCCCAGGCGGTCACACGCCCAGATGGCAAGGTGCTGCACTTCGAGATCGACGCATTCCGCAAGCATTGCCTGCTCAATGGCCTGGACGACATTGGCCTGACCCTGCAGGACAGCGATGCGATCAAGGCGTTCGAGGACAAGCACCGTGCTGCGCAACCCTGGCTGTTTCGCGACGCCTGACTAAAGCCTGCGCGCTCGCCGGCCTGCTTGCCAGCAGGTCGGTGCAAGCGGCGTCACCCACGCACCGTGGCTCAAGCCAGTGCCACTGGCGCAATGGCCGAGCCCATATCGGCGACTACTCCACCACCAGGACATTCCAATGACGCGCACGCAGCATACCGATGTGGTTCAGCGCCAGTTCGGCGATCAGGCTGGGGCCTACCTTAGCAGCGCCGTGCATGCTCAAGGCAGCGAGTTCGCGCTGTTGCAGGCCCAGTTGCAGGGGCAGGTCGACGCACGCGTGCTGGACCTGGGCTGCGGGGCAGGTCACGTCAGCTTCCAGATTGCGCCGTTGGTGGCGCAGGTGGTCGCGTACGACCTTTCCCAGTCCATGCTGGACGTCGTCGCCAACGCTGCCGCCGATCGTGCGCTGACCAATATCATGACCGAGCGTGGCGCGGCAGAATCCCTGCCGTTTGCCGATGCTTCGTTCGATTATGTGTTCAGCCGCTACTCAGCCCATCACTGGAGCGACCTGGGCCTGGCGCTGCGCGAAGTGCGCCGCGTGCTCAAGCCAGGCGGTGTGGCTGCATTCATTGACGTCATGTCGCCGGGTAGCCCGCTGCTGGACACGTATCTGCAAGCAGTAGAGGTGTTGCGCGACACCAGTCACGTTCGCAATTACTCTGCTGCCCAGTGGCAGCGCCAGGTCAGCGAGGCCGGCCTGCGTGTTCGCAGTCATGCCCGGCAGTCACTGCGCCTGGAGTTCGGCAGTTGGGTCGAGCGCATGCGCACCCCTGAGCTGATGCGCCTGGCCATCCGCGAACTGCAGCAAGCCATGGGCGAAGAAGTACGGCAGTATTACCAGATCGAGGCCGATGGCTCGTTCAGCACGGATGTGCTGGTGCTGTGGGCAGAACGTTAAGCCTTTTTCGGCGCGGCCCCATTCGCCGCGCTGCGTGAATGCATAGAGGAAAGCATGAGCAAGCAGATTTTGATTCTTCCGGGTGATGGCATTGGTCCTGAAATCATGGCCGAAGCCGTCAAGGTGCTGGAGCTGGCCAATGACAAGTTCCAGCTCGACCTGAGCCTGACCCATGACGTGATCGGTGGCGCAGCCATCGACAAGCACGGGGTGCCGCTGGCCGATGAAACCCTGGAGCGTGCACGCCAGGCCGATGCCGTGCTGCTCGGCGCCGTGGGCGGTCCCAAGTGGGACAAGATCGAGCGTGACATTCGCCCTGAACGCGGCCTGCTGAAGATCCGCTCGCAGCTGGGGCTGTTTGCCAACTTGCGCCCGGCCATTCTCTACCCGCAGCTGGCCGATGCGTCCTCGCTCAAGCCGGAAATCGTCTCTGGCCTGGACATCCTCATCGTGCGCGAGCTGACCGGCGGCATCTACTTCGGTGCCCCACGTGGTCAGCGCGAACTTGAAGGTGGCGAGCGCCAGGCCTACGACACCTTGCCCTACAGCGAAAGCGAAGTGCGGCGCATCGCCCGCGTGGGTTTCGACATGGCGCGGGTGCGTGGCAAGAAGCTGTGCTCGGTGGACAAGGCCAACGTTCTGGCTTCCAGCCAGCTGTGGCGTGAAGTGGTCGAGAGCGTGGCACAGGATTACCCGGATGTGGAACTGAGCCATATGTATGTCGACAACGCGGCGATGCAGCTGGTGCGCGCGCCGAAGCAGTTCGACGTCATGGTGACCGACAACATGTTCGGCGACATTCTGTCGGATGAAGCTTCCATGCTGACCGGTTCCATCGGCATGCTGCCTTCGGCGTCGCTCGATGCCAACAACAAGGGCATGTACGAGCCTTGCCACGGCTCGGCGCCAGACATTGCCGGTGCAGGGATCGCCAACCCGTTGGCCACCATCCTGTCCGTGTCGATGATGCTGCGCTACAGCTTCGACCAGTCGGCTGCCGCCGAGGCCATCGAGCAGGCGGTCAGCCTGGTGCTTGACCAGGGCTTGCGCACTGGCGACATCTTCTCCGAAGGCTGCCGCAAAGTAGGTACGCAGGAAATGGGCGACGCAGTAGTCGCAGCGCTGCGGAATCTGTAATCTCTCTGGCCCGCCATCCCCAATCCCGATGGCGGCCCACTTTTAGCAAAGGTGTAGTTGCGATGAAACGTGTAGGTCTGATCGGTTGGCGCGGCATGGTTGGTTCCGTGCTCATGCAGCGAATGCTGGAGGAGCAGGATTTCGACCTTATCGAGCCCGTGTTCTTCACCACCTCCAATATTGGTGGCCAAGGCCCGAACGTGGGCAAGGATACCGCGCCGCTCAAGGACGCGTATTCCATCGAAGAGCTCAAGACCCTCGACGTGATCCTGACTTGCCAGGGCGGCGACTACACCAATGAAGTGTTTCCCAAGCTGCGCGAAGCAGGCTGGCAGGGCTACTGGATCGATGCGGCCTCGTCTTTGCGCATGCAGGATGATGCAGTCATCGTGCTCGACCCGGTCAACCGCAAGGTCATCGATCACCAGCTCGACGCCGGTACCCGCAACTTCATCGGCGGCAATTGCACGGTCAGCCTGATGCTGATGGGCCTTGGCGGATTGTTCGAAGCCGGTCTGGTGGACTGGATGAGTGCCATGACCTACCAGGCAGCGTCCGGTGCAGGGGCGCAGAACATGCGCGAGCTGATCAAGCAGATGGGCGCCACCCATGCGGCGGTCGCCGATGACCTGGCCAACCCGGCCAGTGCCATCCTCGACATCGACCGCAAAGTGGCCGAGGCCATGCGCAGCGAGGCCTATCCGGCTGAAAACTTCGGCGTCCCCCTGGCCGGCAGCCTGATCCCCTGGATCGACAAGGAATTGCCCAACGGCCAAAGCCGCGAAGAATGGAAGGCGCAGGCCGAAACCAACAAGATTCTGGGTCGCTTCAAGAACCCGATTCCGGTCGATGGCATCTGCGTGCGCATCGGTGCCATGCGTTGCCACAGCCAGGCGCTGACCATCAAGCTGAACAAGGATGTGCCGATCGCCGACATCGAAGGCATGATCAGCCAGCACAATCCTTGGGTGAAGCTGGTGCCCAACCAGCGTGAAATCAGCATGCAGGAACTGACCCCTACCAAGGTGACCGGCACGCTGAATATCCCGGTTGGACGTTTGCGCAAGCTGAACATGGGTTCCCAGTACCTGGGGGCGTTCACGGTGGGTGACCAACTGCTGTGGGGCGCTGCCGAGCCGCTGCGTCGCATGTTGCGGATCCTGCTGGAACGTTGATACAGCCATCTGTACCCGAACCCGCGCTACTTCCAGCGCGGGTTTTTTTTTGCGGCGCGCAGTGCAGGTGGCAGGGGAAGCCTGCGCACAGCTGGCGACTCCCTGCCACGGGTCGGCGTTGGCCTCGGTTGTGTAATGCAGGTAAAGTGCCGCTCCCGTTTCGCCAGAGGCAGCCTGCAATATGAAACCTTCATTCGATATCGCCGTCGTCGGTGCCACCGGCAGCGTCGGTGAGACGTTGGTCCAGATTCTCGAAGAGCTGGATTTCCCGGTCGCCACCCTGCACCTGCTCGCCAGCATCGAGTCGGCGGGCAGTAGCGTGATGTTCGCCGGCAGGAAGCTCAAGGTACGTGAGGTCGAGGGGTTCGATTTTGCGCAGGTCAAGCTGGCGTTCTTTGCAGCCAGTGCCGCGGTCAGTCGCAGCTTCGCCGCCCAGGCTGTGCAAGCGGGCTGCACCGTCATCGACCTGTCCGGTGCCCTGGACAACGCACTGGCTGTCGTTCCAGAAGCCAACGCCGATCAAGTGGCTGGGCTGAAGCTGCCCGCGCTGATCACCAGCCCCTGTTCAGGCGCCGTGGCCGCCGCCGCCGCCCTGGCCCCGATCAAGCATTTGCTGGACATCGAGCATGTTCAGGTGGTGGCGTCTTTGGCAGTGTCGGCTCAAGGCCGTGAGGCGGTCAACGAGCTTGCGCGGCAAACGGCCGAGTTGCTCAATGCCCGCCCGTTGGAACCGCACTTCTTCGACCGCCAGGTCGCCTTCAACGTGTTGGCCCAGGTCGGCAAGGTCGACGAACAGGGCCATACCACCGTGGAGCGGCGCATGGTGCAGGAGCTGCGCGAGCTGTTGGGCCAGCCTGAACTGAGTATTTCAACAAGCTGCATTCAAGTCCCGGTCTTTTTCGGCGATAGCTTCAATGTGGCCGTGCAGTGCCGCCACGCCGTGGATCTGGCGGCCGTCAACCAGGCGTTGGAGGTGGCGCCTGGCATCGAACGGGTAGACCTGGACGATTATCCAACGCCGGTGGGCGACGCAGTCGGGCAGGACGTGGTCTATGTTGGACGTGTACGCCATGGTGTTGATCAAGCGCAGCAGCTCAACCTTTGGCTGACCACCGACAATGTGCGCAAGGGCGCGGCGCTAAACGCTGTGCAGGTGGCGCAATTGTTGATTAAACACGGTCTGTAAAAGATACTGGCAGGCACTTTTGTCCTGCTCTGCCTGCACGTTTCGGGACGATCCATACAAGGGAAGAGTTCATGCTTCGAATCCGCAAACTGGTTCTGGCCATGGCAGCAGCCTCGGCGCTGTCCTCGGGCATGGCCAATGCTCTGGGCCTGGGAGAGCTGACCCTCAAGTCGGCGCAGAACCAGCCCCTGGAGGCCGAGATCGAACTGCTCGATGTGCGAGACCTGACCGCGGCGCAGTTGGCACCGAGCCTGGCCCCGCCTGAGGAATTCGCCAAGGCAGGCGTGAACTTCTCGAGCGCCCTGCAGGACTTGCGCTTCACGCCCGTGATCAACCCCAATGGCCGAAGCGTGCTTCGCGTGACCTCCAGCCAGCCCATGCCGGGGCCAGTGGTCAAGTTCCTGGTGCAGGTGATGTGGCCTCAAGGCCGCCTGTTGCGTGACTACAACGTCCTGCTGGATCAGGCCAAGGCCCAGGGCCCAGAAGCCGCAACAGGCAATGTCGCCGCTGCGACCACCGGCCCTGGCAGCTACACGACCCAGCGCCGCGATACTCTGTGGCAGATCGCAGCGCGTAATGCCCAGGGTGGATCGATCCAGCAAACGATGATCGCGATCCAGGCGCTGAACCCGGATGCGTTCATCGGCAACAACATCAACCAGCTCAAGGTTGGCCAGGTATTGCGCCTGCCCGATCAGCAACAGATCCAGAGCATCGCCCAAGGCGAAGCCAATCGCGAGGTCGCTGAGCAGTACGCGGCTTGGCGCGAGGGGCGTCGCCTGGGGCCGCGTGCCCGCCAGCTCGACGCCACCCGGCGTGGTGCCGCAGACGCCGCGCCCGCTGCCATCGCCCAAGGCGACAACCTGCGTCTGGTCAGCCCCGGCAACCAGCCTGGTGCTGGGCAGGCCAAGGCGCTGAACGACAAGTTGGCAGTGGCGCAGGAAAGCCTGGACACCAGTCGCCGCGACAACGAAGAACTCAAAAGCCGCATGTCCGACCTGCAGAGCCAGTTGGACAAGCTGCAGCGCCTGATCGAGCTCAAGAACGATCAGTTGGCCCGGCTGGAAGCGCAAGGCGCGGCTACCCCTGCGCCAGCAGCGACTGTCCCTGGCGAGCCCGGTCAGCAGGCCCCGGCGCCGTCCCAGGCGGCTGTGCCTGTGACCGATCCGGTGCCGACAGCGAGCCAGCCGACCGTTCCCGATCAACCCGTGATCGCGCCAGCGCCCTCGGTTGCGCCAGACGCTCAACCCGCCGCACAAACCTCGTCGGATAGCACCCTGGACGACGTGCTGGGAAGCCGCTGGTTGCTATGGCTGATCGCCGGTTCTACCGTCTTGGTCCTGGCGCTGCTGCTCTGGCTGCTGGCGCGTAAGCGCAGGGCCCAACAGGAAGCCGAAAAGCATTTGCGCATGGCGCGCGCTTTGGAGGAGGAGCAGATCGAGGGTTTCGATCCAGAGGACGACAGCCTTGATGGCGTAGAAGTCGTGTCCCCGACCGTTACGCTGTCGCCAGCGGCAGTCGCCGCCTCAGCGGCAGCCGCAGCGGCCTCTGAAAAAACGGCTGCACAGCCTGTGCGTGAGCCTGCGGCAGACCCTTATGGGCCATTGTTGGCACAGGCGGACACGTGCATTGCCGAAGGCCGCCTGAACCGCGCCACCGAGCTGCTGGAGCCTGCAGTTGCCAGCGCGCCCAGACGCGATGACCTGCGCTTGAAGTTGATGGAGGTCTATGCCCGCCAAGGTGATCAAAGCGCATTCGCCGAGCAGGAGCGCCAGTTGCCGGCGACGGCCGGGAACACGGCAGAAGTGGCCAGCCTTCGCGAGCGTTACCCGGCGATGTTGGCCCTCGCCGCGGCCGGCGTGGGTGCGGCTGCCTTGGCAGCCAAGCTAGACGAGCAGTATGTGCAAGGGCTGCTCGATGATCAGCCGGGTTCACCGCATGCAGAGCCAGCAGAGTCGGACACACAGGCCGCCGCCGGGCCGGACGCCTTCAACGATATTCCGACGCTCGACACTGCGGCGCTGGATGATCAGGCGCTGGAGGACAACTTCGACTTGAGCCTGGACGACCCTTCTCCCGAACCCGCGACATCGGCTGCCCACCCGGCCGATGAGGCGCTCTCTGCAGGAGGGCAGATGCAAGACCCGGCCGATGCAGACTTCGAAACCTTGCTGGCGCAGGCCAGTGCTGAAGCTCAACCAGCCCAGGACCTGTCCGATTTCGACCTGGACATCGGGGAGCCCGAGGGGGCGGGTGGTCGGGATGACGCTGCGCCAAGTACGGTCGATCCGGTACCGGCTTTCGATCCGGCCACCGATTTCGACCTGCCGGCGGACTTCGACCTGTCCCTGCAGGACGACTCGCCAGGCGCGCAGCAGTTCGCCTCCGAGCTCGATGACGTCAACGCCGAGCTGGACAAGCTTTCACAAAGCCTGGAGTCGCCCTCCCTGGAGCCTCACTTCACTGCCGAGGACGCCGCTGCGCAACCTGAGCTCGAACCGATCGACGACCTGGATTTCGATTTCTTTTCCGGAGCCGACGAAGTGGCCACCAAGCTCGATCTGGCCCGCGCCTACATCGATATGGGTGATCACCAGGGCGCCCGCGACATCCTCGATGAAGTGGTCAAGGATGGCGATGAGCGTCAGCGCGAAGAAGCAGAGGACATGCTTTCGCGTCTGGTCTAGGCCCTCGCGTGAAGCCCTTGGGTTGTAACGCGTGAACCTGATGGCAGCCCTGAACGGCTGCCATTGTCGTTATAATCCCCGGCATTTGGTTCACCAACAGGTTGCAGATTCTTGGACATCATCGACACCGCCTCGGCCGAATCCGCTGCCGAAGGCTGCACGCGCATCGCCCTGGGTGTGGAATACAAGGGCGCCCGCTACCGCGGCTGGCAACGTCAGGCCAGCGGCGTGCCCAGCGTTCAGCAAGCGTTGGAACAGGCACTTTCCAAAGTGGCCAACGAACCCATTTCAGTCGTCTGTGCTGGGCGTACCGATGCCGGCGTGCATGGCTGTGGGCAGGTCGTGCACTTCGACACCCGAGCGGTGCGTGATGAACGTGCCTGGACCATGGGCACCAATTTCAACTTGCCCCATGACATCAGCGTCGTGTGGTCCAGGCCCATGCCTGCCGATTTTCATGCGCGGTTCAAGGCTTGTGCCAGGCGCTATCGCTACGTGATTTACAACGACCCGATTCGGCCTGCTCACCTGGCCGAGGAGGTGACCTGGAATCATCGCCCGCTCGACGTCGAGCGCATGGCCCAGGCTGCCTCAAGTTTGCTTGGCACCCATGATTTCAGCGCGTTCCGCGCTAGCCAGTGTCAGGCCAAGTCGCCGATCAAGCACATTTACCACCTGCGGGTGACGCGTCACGGGCAGATGATCGTGCTGGATGTCCGGGCTACCGCCTTCCTGCATCACATGGTGCGCAACATTGCTGGCGTGCTGATGGCTATCGGCGCAGGGGAGCGGCCGGTTGAGTGGGCGCGCCAGGTGCTGGAGGGACGGGACCGCCGCGAAGGTGGCGTCACGGCCCACCCCTACGGGCTTTACCTGGTCCAGGTGGAGTACCCGGAGGCGTTTGCGCTGCCTGAGCGTTACATTGGCCCACACTTTCTGACGGGCTACGATGCATTGGCGGACTGACGCACGAAGCGCCATTTGCTAAGATTCCGCCTTTGACCGCGCAAACAGGTGGCTGCCCATGAGCATCGTTCGCAGTAAAATCTGCGGGATCACCCGCATCGAAGACGCTCTTGCAGCTGCCGAGGCCGGCGCCGATGCCATCGGGCTGGTCTTCTATGCCAAGAGCCCGCGTGCCGTGAGCGTACAGCAGGCGCGTGCCATCATTGCCGAGCTGCCGCCCTTCGTGACCACGGTCGGGTTGTTCGTCAATGCCACGCGTTGCGAGCTGAGCGAAATACTCGAAGCGGTGCCCCTGGATCTTTTGCAGTTCCATGGTGATGAAACCCCGCACGATTGCGCAGGCCATCACCGGCCGTGGATCAAGGCACTGCGAGTACGTCCGGATGACGACCTGAAGCTTGCGTGCCGGCAATATGCTGGCGCATCCGGTATCTTGCTGGACACCTTCGTGCCGGGTGTGCCTGGGGGCACGGGCGAAGCGTTCGACTGGTCACTGGTGCCTGCCGACCTGGGCAAGCCGATCATCCTGGCCGGTGGCCTGTCGGCGGACAACGTCGGGCAGGCGATCGCCCAGGTGCGCCCGTACGCGGTCGATGTCAGCGGCGGGGTCGAGCAAGCCAAGGGCATCAAGGATGCGGCCAGAATAGAAGCATTCGTACGCGCGGTGAAACAGGCTTGAGCAGATGTGACGGCAGGCAGCGTGCCATCGTCCATAGCTATCTCAGCCCGTGGGCCGGCTGGCCCCGCGTGGGGCGGTCAACCGAATTGTTCAGGGTGGCGCGGCAGGGGTACTGAACCCGGGTCGCCGTTTCACCCACGTTTTAAGCATTTGAGCTCAAAAGGGAAGGGCAGGCCGGCTACGCTGGTCCCCTCCCGCCGATACTGGAGAAAGAAAGCATGAGCAACTGGTTAGTCGACAAACTGATCCCTTCCATCATGCGTTCCGAGGTGAAGAAGAGCTCGGTACCTGAAGGCCTGTGGCACAAATGCCCGTCCTGTGAGGCCGTGCTGTACCGTCCGGAGCTGGAAAAGACCCTGGACGTATGCCCCAAGTGCAACCACCACATGCGCATCGGCGCACGTGCTCGCATCGATATCTTCCTGGATGCCGAGGGCCGTGCCGAGCTGGGTGCCGACCTGGAGCCGGTCGACCGGTTGAAGTTCCGCGACAGCAAGAAGTACAAGGACCGCCTGACCGGCGCGCAGAAACAGACCGGTGAAAAGGACGCCCTGATCTCCATGAGCGGCACCCTGATGGGCATGCCGATCGTGGTCAGTGCATTCGAATTCTCCTTCATGGGCGGTTCCATGGGTGCCATCGTCGGCGAGCGCTTCGTGCGCGCAGCCAACTATGCCCTGGAGCATCGCTGCCCAATGGTGTGTTTCTCGGCTTCCGGCGGTGCCCGCATGCAGGAAGCGCTGATCTCGCTGATGCAGATGGCCAAGACCTCTGCCGTGCTGGCGCGTCTGCGTGAAGAAGGCATCCCGTTCATCTCGGTACTGACCGACCCGGTCTACGGTGGCGTGTCCGCCAGCCTGGCGATGCTGGGCGATGTCATCGTTGGCGAACCCAAGGCCCTGATCGGCTTTGCCGGCCCGCGCGTCATCGAGCAGACCGTACGCGAGAAGCTGCCTGAAGGCTTCCAGCGCAGCGAATTCCTGCTGGAGCACGGTGCCATCGACCTGATCATCTCTCGTGGCGACCTGCGTCCACGGCTGGCGCGCCTGCTGGCCCAGATGACCGGCCAGCAGACGCCGGTCGAAGCCCTCGAGGCGGCTGCGGTCGCGTGATGACCCAACGGACCCTTGGCGAGTGGCTCGCCTATCTTGAGCAGTTGCACCCCTCGGCCATCGACATGGGGCTGGAGCGGTCGCAGGCGGTGCTGGCGCGCCTGGCGTTGGGCAAGCTTGCCCCACGTGTGGTGACGGTAACGGGCACCAACGGCAAGGGGTCGACCTGCGCGTTCCTCGCTTCGCTGCTGCGTGCCCAGGGGTTGAAGGTTGGCGTGTACAGCTCGCCGCACTTGCTGCGCTACAACGAGCGGGTGATCATCGACGGCGTCGAAGCCAGCGATGCGCAGTTGTGCGAGGCGTTCGCAGCGGTCGAGGCGGCGCGCGGCGAAATCTCCCTGACCTATTTCGAGATGGGTACCCTGGCGGCGTTCTGGCTGTTCGAGCGTTCGCAGCTCGACGCAGTGGTGCTGGAAGTCGGGCTGGGCGGGCGGTTGGACACGGTGAATGTCGTGGACGCCGACATCGCGCTGGTGACCAGCATCGGGGTCGACCACATCGATTACCTGGGCGATACCCGCGAGCAGGTGGCCTTCGAGAAGGCCGGTATCTTCCGTGCCGGCAAGCCTGCGCTCTGTGGCGACCTCGATCCACCCCAGCCGCTCCTGGACAAGGCCAGCGAACTGGCGGCCCCGCTGCGGTTGCGGGGTCGCGACTTCGACCTTCAGGTGGCCGAGCATGGCTGGAGCTGGTACGGGACGTCCGGCGAAGGTGAAAAAGTCGCCTTGATGGACCTGCCCCTGCTGGACCTGCCCATGGAAAACGCAGCCTTGGCCCTGCAAGCCTACCTGCTGAGCGGCCTGCCCTGGAGCCCTGCGCAGCTGAGCCAGGCATTGGTCCAGACGCGCATCACGGGTCGTCTCGACCGGCGCGTGATCCACTGGCGTGGCGTCGCGGTGGAGCTGCTGCTGGATGTGGGGCATAACCCACATGCAGCGCAGTACCTGGCCCGGCGTCTGGCATCCCGACCACTGATCGGTCGGCGTCTGGCCGTGTTCGGCTTGCTTTGCGACAAGGACCTCGAGGGTGTGATTGCGTCCTTGCATCCCTTGGTCGATGAGTGGGCCGTTGCGCCGCTTGCCACCCCGCGTACCCGGCCCGCCGCGCAATTGGCAGAGGCCCTGACGAACCTCGGCGCCACGGTGAAGTCTTATGCCAGCGTCGACGCTGCCCTGGAGGGGCAGTGCGCGAACGCCACGGCAGATGATCAGATCCTGCTGTTCGGTTCGTTTTTCTGTGTCGCTCAGGCGCTGGAATGGTTGCAGCGGCATCCCCAGGAGGGTGGGATAGATGGCAGTGCTGGATAAAGGAATGAAGCAGCGCATGATCGGTGCGCTGGTGCTGGTGGCGCTGGCGGTGATTTTCCTGCCGATGCTGTTTTCGCGGCAGGATGAAATGCGTGAGGTGCATGTCGATGCCCCAAAAGCGCCTGCTGCACCGTCGCTGCCTGAAGTAAAGGTCGACCCTGTTGCCGTGCCAGAACCCCAGGCCTTGCCGGAGCAAGCGGACCCGTCGCCGGTGGTGGTAGACGAGTCGTCCGCGCCTGCGCGTGCGCCCAGCCAACCCATCACGCCGTCGCCGCAGACACAGCAGGCCCAGCCTGCTCCGGCGGCCGTGGCCAAGGCCGAGCCCAAGGCGCCGGCCGCTTCTGCGCCAGCTGCGACGTCGACCAAAGCTGCCGCGTCGTCCAAACTCGACGCCAACGGCCTGCCGGTCAGTTGGTCGATCCAGTTGGCGAGCCTGTCCAACCGGGCAGGCGCCGAGAAGCTTCAGCAGACCTTGCGTAGCCAAGGCTACAACGCCTATATCCGTGCGGCCGGTGGCATGAACCGGGTGTATGTCGGCCCGCTTATCGAGCGTGCCGACGCCGAGCGCACCCGCGATGCCATCAACCGCCAGAACAGCCTCAAGGGCTTTGTCGTGCGCTTCCAGCCGGAACGCAGCTGAAGGCGAGGGGCGGCATCACCGTCCCGTGCCAGGCAGCGAGCCTGCGGGCGGTGCCCTGCAGGCTCGCTGTGCTGGCTGGATCATCCACTGACATTCCGCTTACCCAAGCCCTCGTCGCTCTGGTAAAATCCGCCGCCTCAACGATCTGCAGGCAGCACCGTGGCATTTACCCTGGTTGATTGGGCGATCATTGCGATCATCGCCGTCTCCACACTGATCAGTCTCAAACGCGGCTTCGTCAAGGAAGCCCTGTCCTTGCTCATCTGGATCATTGCCGGTGCGGTGGCGTGGATGTTCGGTGGCTCGCTTTCGGTGTACCTGGAAAGCTATATCCAGACGCCCTCCATGCGCGTGATCGCAGGCTGCGGTATCTTGTTCGTCGCCACCTTGCTGGTGGGGGCGATGCTCAACTTTCTCATCGGCGAACTGATTCGTGTCACCGGCCTGTCGGGCACCGATCGTTTTCTGGGCATGGTCTTCGGCGCCGCCAGGGGCGGCCTGCTGGTGGTCGTGGCACTCGGGCTGCTGAGCCTGGGGCCGGTTCAACAAGACACGTGGTGGCAGGAGTCTCGCCTGATACCCCGGTTTCTACTGGTAGCCGACTGGTCCAAAAACCTGGTTGTGGGCTTCACCAGCCAATGGATGTCCGGCGGAGCGATCAGTACACCGTCTGATCTTCCGTTCAAGGAGCAGCTGCTCGGGCCGACCCGGCCTTGAGCGCTATTCACTCAAGTTTCATCAAAGTAGGGGTTGCGTCGCATGTGTGGCATCGTCGGTATCGTCGGTAAGTCGAACGTCAATCAGGCGCTGTATGACGCGCTTACGGTCCTCCAGCACCGCGGCCAGGACGCTGCCGGTATCGTGACCAGCCATGACGGCCGGTTGTTCCTGCGCAAGGATAATGGCCTGGTGCGCGATGTGTTCCAGCAGCGCCACATGCAACGCCTGGTGGGGAGCATCGGCATCGGCCATGTGCGCTACCCGACGGCGGGCAGCTCGACCTCCGCCGAGGCCCAGCCGTTCTACGTCAACTCGCCCTACGGCATCACCCTGGCCCACAACGGCAACCTCACCAACGTCGAGCAGTTGGCCAAGGAGATCTACGAGTCGGACCTGCGTCACGTCAACACCAACTCCGATTCCGAAGTGCTGCTCAACGTATTCGCCCATGAGCTGGCCGTGCGCGGCAAGTTGCAGCCTAGCGAAGAGGACGTGTTCGCCGCGGTCTCCCATGTACACAGCCGTTGCGTCGGCGGTTACGCTGTCGTTGCCATGATCACCGGCTACGGCATCGTCGGTTTCCGCGATCCCAACGGTATCCGCCCGGTCGTCTTCGGTCAGCGCCACACCGACGAAGGCGTGGAGTACATGATTGCTTCGGAAAGCGTTGCGCTCGACGTGCTCGGCTTCACCCTGATTCGCGACCTGGCGCCAGGCGAGGCGGTCTACATCACCGAAGAAGGTCAGCTGTACACCAAGCAGTGTGCCGAGGCGCCGAAACTGCAGCCCTGCATTTTCGAACACGTCTACCTGGCCCGCCCGGACTCGATCATGGACGGTGTCTCGGT
Source organism: Pseudomonas sp. FYR_7 (assembly GCF_043106155.1). Lineage (NCBI taxonomy): Bacteria > Pseudomonadati > Pseudomonadota > Gammaproteobacteria > Pseudomonadales > Pseudomonadaceae > Pseudomonas > Pseudomonas sp. FYR_7. The sequence goes on along the minus strand of NZ_JBICMI010000051.1, from coordinate 88,261 downwards.
GTACAAGGCGCGTCTGCGCATGGGCGAGAAGCTCGCCGACAAGATCCAGCGCGAACGCCCGGACCACGGCATCGACGTGGTCATCCCCATTCCGGACACCAGCCGCACGGCCGCGCTTGAGTTGGCCAACCACCTGGGCGTGAAATTCCGCGAAGGCTTCGTCAAGAACCGCTACATCGGCCGCACCTTCATCATGCCGGGCCAGGCTGCCCGCAAGAAGTCGGTCCGCCAGAAGCTCAATGCCATCGAGCTTGAGTTCCGCGGCAAGAACGTCATGCTGGTTGACGACTCCATCGTGCGCGGCACCACCTGCAAGCAGATCATCCAGATGGCGCGCGAGGCCGGCGCCAAGAATGTCTATTTCTGCTCCGCAGCCCCTGCAGTGCGCTACCCCAACGTCTACGGCATCGACATGCCGAGCGCTCACGAACTGATCGCCCACAACCGTACCACCGAGCAGGTGGCCGAGTTGATTGGCGCCGACTGGCTGGTCTACCAGGACCTGCCTGACCTGATCGATTCGGTCGGTGGCGGCAAGATCAAGATCGAGCACTTCGATTGCGCGGTATTCAACGGTGAGTACGTCACTGGCGATATCGACGAAGCCTACCTTGACCGCATCGAGCAGGCCCGCAATGACCTGGCCAAGGTCAAGACGCAGGCGGTCAGCGCAATCATCGACCTCTACAACAACTGATTTCAGGGAGCGATGGCATGACCGATCAATGGGATGCCGGGCGACTGGACAGCGACCTGGAGGGTGTCGGCTTCGACACCCTGGCAGTGCGCGCCGGTCAGTGCCGTTCACCGGAGGCCGAGCACAGCGAAGCGCTGTTCCTGACCTCCAGCTACGTGTTCCGTACAGCTGCCGATGCGGCTGCGCGTTTTGCCGGTGAAACCCCGGGCAATGTCTATTCGCGCTATACCAACCCGACCGTACGGGCATTCGAAGAGCGCCTGGCGGCGATGGAGGGTGCCGAGCAGGCCGTGGCCACCTCCACCGGCATGGCGTCGATTCTGGCCGTGGTCATGTCGCTGTGCAGTGCAGGCGACCACGTACTGGTCTCTCAGAGCGTGTTCGGGTCGACCATCAGCCTGTTCGAGAAGTATTTCAAGCGCTTCGGCTTGCAGGTGGACTACGTGCCGTTGGTCGATCTTGCCGGCTGGGAGCAGGCCATACAGGCCAATACCAAGCTGCTGATCGTCGAGTCGCCGTCCAACCCACTGGCCGAATTGGTCGATATCGCTGCGCTCAGCGAAATCGCCCATGCCCGTGGGGCCATGCTGGTGGTCGACAACTGCTTCAGCACACCGGCCTTGCAGCAACCGCTCAAACTCGGTGCCGACATCGTCTTCCACTCCGCCACCAAGTTCATCGATGGCCAAGGCCGCTGCATGGGCGGTGCAGTGGCAGGCCGTGCCGAACAGATGAAGGAAGTGGTCGGTTTCCTGCGCACGGCAGGCCCGACGCTCAGCCCATTCAACGCGTGGGTATTCACCAAGGGCCTGGAGACGCTGCGTCTGCGTATGCGGGCTCACTGCGAGAGTGCTCAGGCACTGGCGCAATGGCTGGAACAGCAGGACGGTATTGAAAAAGTGCATTACGCCGGCCTACCAAGCCATCCGCAGCACGAATTGGCCAAGCGCCAGATGAGTGGCTTCGGCGCTGTGGTGAGCTTCGAAGTCAAGGGCGGCAAGGAAGGGGCCTGGCGCTTCATCGATGCTACACGGGTCGTTTCGATCACCACCAACCTGGGTGACAGCAAGACCACCATCGCTCATCCGGCCACCACCTCCCACGGCCGCCTGACGCCCCAGGAACGTGCGGCTGCCGGCATCCGCGACAGCCTGATTCGTGTGGCCGTAGGCTTGGAAGACGTGGCGGATCTGCAGGCCGACCTGGCGCGTGGACTGGCGGCATTGTGATCGAAATTGGTCTCAACACGCCCGGCCACAACGGCCGGGTCGCTTTGGTCACCGGTGCTGCGCGCGGTATCGGCCTTGGCATCGCCGCCTGGCTGATCTGCGAAGGTTGGCAGGTGGTGCTCAGTGACCTCGACCGCCAGCGGGGGGCGAAAGCGGCCAAGGCCCTGGGGGATAACGCCTGGTTCATCACCATGGATGTGGCAGATGAGTCCCAGGTCAGTGCCGGGGTGTCCGAGGTGCTCGGGCAATTCGGCAGGCTTGACGCGCTGGTGTGCAATGCTGCGATTGCCAACCCCCACAGCCAGACGCTTGAAAGCCTGAGCCTGGCTCAATGGAACCGCGTGCTGGCCGTCAATCTCAATGGCCCGATGCTGCTGGCCAAGCACTGTGCGCCTTACCTGCGCGCGCACAATGGCGCCATCGTCAACCTGACGTCCACGCGGGCGCGGCAGTCCGAGCCTGACACTGAAGCTTATGCCGCCAGCAAAGGGGGCCTTGTGGCACTCACCCATGCGCTGGCCATCAGCCTGGGCCCGGAGATTCGTGTCAACGCCGTGAGCCCGGGGTGGATCGATGCCCGGGATCCCTCTCAGCGCCGTGCCGAGCCGTTGAGCAATGCTGACCACGCCCAGCACCCCACCGGTCGCGTGGGCACCGTCGAGGACGTTGCAGCGATGGTCGCCTGGCTGCTGTCCCGGCAAGCAGCGTTCGTGACCGGTCAGGAGTTCGTGGTCGACGGCGGCATGACCCGCAAGATGATTTACACCTGAAGGCCCTTTTGGACAGACCAGAAGAGGAGGGGACCGCAAGGTCCCTTTTTCGTGCCCGGGCTTGGCTGGGCACAAATCAAGGTGTGCTCGGCTTTGCACTGGGTTAGCGTTAGCCGCACCTGCGAGTTGGAAAAAAACTCAACAGGGCTATTGACTTAGCGTCGTCACCTGCGTAAATTTCGCGGCCTCAGCGAAGCAAACGCAACACGTTACATCGCGAGGGTGATTAGCTCAGCCGGGAGAGCATCTGCCTTACAAGCAGAGGGTCGGCGGTTCGATCCCGTCATCACCCACCACTTCCTGAGATGTTCCTGACGCTCAAGGCTTCGCAAGAAGCTAACAGCCAGAGAGGAATGCACTGCGCAGCGGTAGTTCAGTCGGTTAGAATACCGGCCTGTCACGCCGGGGGTCGCGGGTTCGAGTCCCGTCCGCTGCGCCATTTTGATTAACAGATGGGTGCTTGTCGCCGGTCTGAAGCCACAAGGTCCAGCACCTTGGGCTGACCCAGTTTCAATCGGGCGCAAGCCTGAACGATACGCAGCGGTAGTTCAGTCGGTTAGAATACCGGCCTGTCACGCCGGGGGTCGCGGGTTCGAGTCCCGTCCGCTGCGCCATCTTCGCTCCAAGGTCCCTAGAACACCTTGAGGCACCCATGAACGAATGGTCATTGCACCGTTTTTCATGCCTTCCCCCAGCTTATCTGGTGGGTAGACCCAAGTTTCAATCGGGCGTAAGCCTGAATGATACGCAGCGGTAGTTCAGTCGGTTAGAATACCGGCCTGTCACGCCGGGGGTCGCGGGTTCGAGTCCCGTCCGCTGCGCCATCTTCGCTCCAAGGGCCTTTGAACACCTTGGCGCTACGTGAAAGCGACCTTCGGGTCGCTTTTTGCGTTTTTGGCGTTTGCCGTATTTACCTTGCCGCCTGCATGAAACCTTGCGGGTACTTCACCGACCAGTGGTTCCTGTACCTGGCTGCTGTGTTGCACAATAGGCACCTTCTTGAAATACCCGGAACCCTCGATGACAAGATCTTCCGTTTCTGGTGCGCTCGTGCTGGCCGCCCTGTTGGCCGTACTGAGCGGTTGTGCGTCCAAGAAACCTGCGGTGTACGAGCATGAGAACTTCGATGACTCAGGCACGTTCTCGCGCAGCTTTCCCGTAGGTGATGCCAACTCCTGCGAAGCGGCCCGCCGTGCGTTGCTCAGCCAAGGCTATATCATCACCAGCAGCGGCCCCAACCAGGTGGTCGGCAACAAGAGCTTCCAGCAGAACAGCGATAACCACCTGCAGATCAGCTTCAACGTCACGTGTGCCCCGGATGCGAGCGACGAACAGCACTCGACCATGTTCGCCAATGCCCTGCAGGACCGCTATGCCCTGAAAAAGTCCAATACATCGGCAAGCTTGGGCGTAGGGGTGCTGGGTTCGGTGTCGATGCCGATTGGCTCGAGCGATGACTCGATGGTGAAAGTCGCCAGTGAGACAGTCACGGCCGCGCAGTTTTACGACCGCTACTTCGCGTTGGTGGAAAGTTACCTGCCCAAGCCCAAGCCCAAGCCCAAGGCGCAATCGTTGAGCCAGCCCAAGGCCGAACAACCCGCGCCGAAGACCGAGAAGCCTGCGGTGGAACTGGGCTTGCCGGAGCAGGCTGCGGCCAGCCCGGCGCCGGTACCGGTCGAGGCTGCACCGGCTGCGCCAGACACGGCCCCCAAGGACGGTGCCTCACCCGCCGCGTTCGCGCCCGACCAGCAGACTGTCCAGGCACCTGCCAGTGGGGATCAACTGAGCTCGCAGCCCGTCGCGCCTCCCGCCGATGCAGCACCCATCGAGGTGCAGCAGGCTGAGCCGGTCACGCCAGCCCCGCAGGATCAAACGGCCCCTCAAGGCCAGCCCTCGACGCCATGAGTCTGCAGGGCCGGTGCCGCCACGATTCGGGCGTCGAGGCGGCCAGGCCCTAGCCAGGTTTGACAGACCGGTCGATCAGCGGCACGCCGCTGAGTTCTTGCAGCGCTTGGAACGTGATTTGCGCGCAAATCTCGACCACTTCGAGCCCCGCTGGTGTCACGTCCATTACCGCGAGGTCCGTGTAGATGCGGCTCACGCAACCAATGCCTGTCAGCGGGTAGGTGCATTTGCTCACCAGTTTGCTTTCGCCGGTTTTGGTCAGGTGGTCCATCATCACGAACACCTGTCGGGCGCCGGTGGCCAGGTCCATCGCGCCGCCCACTGCCGGGATCGACCCCTCGGCGCCGGTGTGCCAGTTAGCCAGGTCGCCGTTTACGGAAACCTGGAAAGCGCCGAGCACGGCGATGTCCAGATGCCCACCGCGCATCATCGAAAATGAATCGGCATGGTGGAAATAGGCGCCACCGGTCAGCAGCGTCACATGCTGCTTGCCAGCGTTGATCAAGTCATCGTCCTCCTCGCCTGGCGCAGGGCTTGGGCCCATGCCCAGTACACCATTTTCACTGTGCAGGAACACTTCCTTGTCGCCCAGGTAGTTGGCGACCAGGGTGGGTGCGCCGATACCCAGGTTGACGTAGGCACCTTCCTCGATGTCGGCTGCAACGCGCTGGGCCATTGCCTCACGCGAGCGTCGTTGGGTGATGGTCATGGACGGGCCTCAGAATGGGTGATTGGATGGGCGGCGTCCGGGACCGCCACCACGCGTTGCACGAAGATGCCCGGTGTGACGATATGCTCCGGGTCCAGCTCACCCAGCGCGACGATCTGGTCGACCTGGACGATTGCAGTCTTGGCAGCCATGGCCATGATCGGTCCGAAATTGCGGGCGGCCTTGCGGTAGATCAGGTTGCCCCAGCGATCACCCTTGTGCGCCTTGATCAAGGCGAAATCGGCATGCAACGGCATCTCCAGTACGTACTGGCGACCGTCGATCTCCCGCGTTTCCTTGCCTTCGGCGAGCAAGGTGCCATAGCCGGTGGGTGAAAAGAAGGCGCCGATGCCAGAGCCTGCCGCGCGAATGCGCTCGGCCAGGTTACCTTGCGGTACGACCTCCAGCTCGATCTTGCCAGCCCGGTACAAGGCGTCGAAAACATACGAGTCGGATTGGCGCGGGAACGAACAGATGATCTTGCGCACGCGTGCGGCCTTGAGCAATGCAGCGAGGCCGGTGTCGCCGTTGCCAGCATTGTTGCTGATGATGGTCAGGTCGCGTGCACCCGTGGCGATCAACCCGTCTATGAGCTCAGAGGGCATGCCAGCGGTACCGAAGCCGCCGACTAGCAGGGTCGAGCCATCGGTGATGCCCGCCACGGCGCTGGCAATGGTTGCATGGGTCTTGTCGATCAAGGCGTAGCTCCCGTCGATGCTTTTAAAAATGCCATCGTGCAGTGCACGATGCGCCCAGCACTGGCTGGCGCTTGATGGGGGATGAACGTGAGCTAGCTTGCCGCAAGCCGGGCCATGGGCGCAGTGGTCAAGGCAGTTTCTGGGCGATTACCGAACCATTGTTGCAAGCGCGCGCCGCGTCGGTCCGTGTTAGGGACGTATTGGATTAAACGAACGCGCCCGCCCACAGGTCCATGTTCCTGATACGAGAGGGCGCACGGCGCGAAAAGCATCGTCACGTCACCCCCATGTCATGTCACCGCTAAGGTGCCGACGAACTCAGCAACCCGTATTCGGATAAGGACGCAGGAAGATGGACGATTACCAGGAAGAGCTACTGGAATTTCAGGCCCACGAGATGGACACGCCCGAACCGGCAGAAGACGCAACCGAACTCTAGTCCCCGCGTCGCTGCGTGCGGCGGTACGTGCCAGGCGTAAGGCCAGTCCAGCGCTTGAACGCGCGCTGGAAGGCCTCTGCCGAAGCGAACCCCAGCAGGTAGGCGATTTCGCCGAAGCTCAACTGGGTATCGCGGATGTAGGTCTCGGCCAGGTCACGCCGCGTGCCGTTCAACAGGTCACGAAAACGCGTGCCTTCTTCTGCCAGCCTGCGCCGCAGCGTCCAGGGCGGCAGTTGAAGCTGCAGGGCAATTTCGTCGAGCTCCGGCTCACGTCCCCCATTGAGCAGCGGCCCGAGCAGGTGGGTGATGCGTTCGCCCAGGCTACGCACGCGCGTCAGCTGCTGCATGTGTGCCTCGCTTACGGTCAGCAGTTGATGCCAGGTGCTGGGGCAATGCCTGGGGTTTGGCAGTTGCAGCGTGGCGCGGCTCAGGCGCAACTGGTTGCACTCGGCGGCAAAGCGGACCGGCGCGCTGCACAGGGGCTGATAGAGGGGGGCGTAGCTTGGGGCTGCAAACTCGATGTCCACGCGCTCGGCCACCACTGGCGTACCGACCAGGTCGCCCAGCTGGGCCAGCCAGCCGGCGAGCAGCGAGTCGACCACAAAGCGGTTGTAGGCGTTGTACGGGCTGATGGAGTAAAAACGCAGCCAGGCGCCTTCGCCATCTTCGCAGTAGGTGGACTGGCCTCGATAGTTGGAGGCGTACAGCGGTTCGAAGCGCAGCAAGGTGCGCGCCGCCTCGCCCAGGGTTGGCGCTTGCGCTGCCGTGACCCCGGCCAGCCCGGTATGGGCCAGCCGGCTCAACTGGCCAATCTGCAAACCCAGTGCAGGTTCGGCGCACAATGCGATGGCGGCGTGGCCCAGGTGCATGTAGCGCGGTATCGACAGGCGCGCATTGGCCTGGGCCAGCCGCGCCGTGTCCAGGCCATAGCGTTCGAGCAAGGGTGCAGGGTCGTGGCCCAGCCGTCGAATCGCGTCCGCCAAGGGTTGCACGAAGCCTACCGACAGGTCGCCCAGCCTTACCTGCGGGCGGCTCATGGTGCTAGAGCCATATATTCAGCAAGCGGGCACCTGGGCTGGGTGGCCCGGTCAACAGGTCGCCGGCTTGCCAGGCAAATCCTTGCCCATCGGCGCCTTGCTCCCAGAACTGGCCGCGCATGAAGACGCTCACACTGCTCACCTGATGACCGACAGGCGCGGTCAGCCGGTGCCAGGCCTCTTGCTCGCTGACCTCGCCACGCTTGACGGGCAAGCGCGTGCTGACAGGCTGGTGGCGATTGCCGCGCCAGGGTGTCAACCAGCTGTGCCTGCCGCTCAGAAAGGCAGGGATGGCCACCAGTTCGACCGATTGGGCCAGCAGCTGCTGGTGATTTTCCGGATACCAGCTGTCGCTCCCCACCAATACCCCAAGCCGCCCCGCAGGCGTGTGCAGCACCTGCAGAGGCTGGTCCACACCAGGGTGGATGAACCGCCTGTTCTCGCTGTCCGGATAGTGCTGGCGCTGGGGTTGGCCCAGGATGTTACCGTCACCGGCGAATACCACGCTGCTGTTGAACAGCGGCCCGCGCCCGGGGTGCAATGCACCCTCGCTGACATAGGGCTGCGGAAGCACGATCGAGCCAGCTACCAGAGTGACGCCGAATTCCTTGGCCAAGCCGCCGAACACCTGCTGGTAATCGGCTGCCATCTGATCGGCCTTCATGCGCAGATGGGCATCGGCCCGTCGGTCATCGCCCTCGGCCGCAAGCATGGCCCAGCCATAGCGGAGCGGGTTACTCAGTTCGAACCATTGCAGTGCTTCACGCTGCTGGGTCACCTGGTAGAACGCGTTTTTCTCGCCACGTGCCCACAGCCAGGTACCGATGTGCTCAGGCAATACCACCACGGTGCGAGGCGTGATCAGGCCTAGCGTGCGCGCCTGCTCGAGGTAGGCGGCAAGTTTGCGGTGCAGGCGTTGCAGGTCCTGGTAGTCCCCTGGGTACAGCAGCGGCTCGACGCCCAGCAGGTTGCCATGCTCGCCGGGTTGCCCGTGGTTGACTGCCAGCTCGATGCGCAGATCGGACAGGTAGTGCCCCTGTGGGCGCTGTTGGGTCCAGAAGGCGTAACCACACAGGGCGGCGATCACCCCCAGCAGCAGGGCACTTGTCAGAAATTTTTTCATGAAACGCTACAAGGCAATGGGCATGAAGGAGCCTTAGGGTAGACGCGCTGTTCGGGATGATCAATAACTTGTCAGTTCTGGTCATTGAGCCGGTTCAAACGGCTGTTTACTGTCTGCTTCATATAACGACAGGGCCGCCTCAGGGCGCAATGCCCGTTTACCGTGATCACCAGAGAAGCCGAACCATGACCGACACTCGCTACCCGCACCTGCTGGCCCCGCTGGACCTGGGCTTCACCACGTTGCGCAACCGTACCCTGATGGGCTCCATGCACACGGGGCTTGAGGAACGTCCAGGCGGGTTCGAGCGCATGGCTGCCTATTTTGCCGAACGGGCGCAGGGCGGCGTAGGGCTGATGGTCACCGGTGGCATTGCACCCAACGATGAAGGCGGTGTTTACGCAGGCGCCGCCAAACTCAGCACCGAAGCCGAAGCCGAGCAGCACCGTATCGTCACCGAGGCGGTGCACGCCGCAGGGGGCAAGATTTGCCTGCAGATCCTTCACGCCGGGCGCTATGCCTACAGCCCGCGCCAGGTGGCGCCAAGCGCCATTCAAGCGCCGATCAACCCGTTCAAGCCGCGGGAATTGGACGAGGCGGGGATCGAAAAGCAGATTGCCGACTTCGCCCACTGCGCGCTGCTTGCGCAGAAAGCTGGTTACGACGGTGTCGAGGTCATGGGCTCGGAAGGCTATTTCATCAACCAGTTCCTCGCCGCCCACACCAACCATCGCACCGACCGTTGGGGCGGCAGCTACGACAATCGCATGCGCCTGGCCGTGGAAATCGTCAGCCGGGTGCGCCGCGCGGTGGGCCCTAACTTCATTATCATCTTCCGCCTTTCGATGCTCGACCTGGTCGAAGGCGGCAGCACTTGGGACGAGATCCAGACCCTGGCCAAGGCCATCGAGCAGGCGGGGGCAACGTTGATCAATACCGGTATTGGCTGGCACGAGGCGCGCATTCCCACCATCGCCACCAAGGTGCCGCGTGCAGCCTTCAGCAAGGTCACCGCCAAGTTGCGCGGGGTAGTGGGTATTCCTTTGATCACCACCAACCGTATCAATACGCCAGAAGTGGCCGAGGCGGTGCTGGCCGAAGGGGATGCGGACATGGTGTCCATGGCCCGTCCGTTCCTGGCCGATCCTGCCTTCGTCAACAAGGCTGCAGCCGGGCGTGCTGATGAAATCAATACCTGTATCGGCTGCAACCAGGCGTGTCTGGACCATACGTTTGGCGGCAAGCTGACCAGTTGCCTTGTGAACCCAAGGGCCTGCCATGAAACCGAACTCAACTACCTGCCCGTGCGCATGGCCAAGCGCATCGCTGTCGTGGGCGCCGGCCCAGCAGGCCTTGCCGCTGCAACGGTGGCTGCTGAGCGTGGCCATGTGGTGACCTTGTTCGAATCGGCCAGCGAAATTGGCGGTCAGTTCAATGTTGCCAAGCGCGTGCCAGGCAAGGAGGAATTCAACGAGACCCTGCGGTATTTTCGCAACAAGCTGCGCAGCACTGGCGTCGACGTGCGCTTGAACACGCGCGTCGACGTGCCAGCGCTTGTGGCCGGCGGCTATGACGACGTCATCCTCGCGACCGGCATCCTGCCGCGTGCACCGGCGATCCCGGGGATCGCGCACCCCAAGGTGCTCAGCTACCTGGATGTGCTGCTCGAGCGTAAGCCTGTGGGCAAGACAGTGGCCGTGATCGGCGCAGGGGGCATCGGTTTCGATGTCTCCGAATACCTGGTGCATCAGGGCGTGTCCACCAGCCTGGACCGCGAAGCGTTCTGGAAGGAGTGGGGTATCGACACCCACCTCGAAGCCCGCGGCGGTGTAGCCGGTATCACACCCCAGCCCCACCCACCTGCCCGGCAGGTGTACCTGATGCAGCGCAAGACCTCCAAGGTAGGGGATGGCCTGGGCAAGACCACTGGCTGGATCCACCGTACCGGCTTGAAGAACAAGCAGGTGAAGATGCTCAATGGGGTCGAGTACCTGGCCATTGATGACGCAGGCCTGCACGTGCGCATTGGCGGTGGCGAGCCACAGGTGCAGGCGGTGGACAACGTGGTGATCTGCGCAGGCCAGGACCCGCTGCGCGAATTGCAGGACGGGCTGGTGGCTGCGCGGCAGTCGGTACACCTGATCGGCGGTGCTGACGTGGCGGCAGAGCTCGACGCCAAGCGGGCGATCGACCAGGGGTCGAGGTTGGCGGCGCAGCTTTGATTCACCGCCCGCGCCAGATGCTCTGCTGATAGACTGGCGCCCATGCCTGTCGAACTCCCCTTGGCCCCTCTGCAACGCCTGACATTGCCCTGGCTGGCGAGGGCCCAGGTCGAGGCTGCCATCCTGCGCCTTGACCTGATCGACCCCCTGATCAGCGGCAACAAGTGGTTCAAGCTGCGCCACCATCTGGAGCAGGCGCTCGATGCCAAGGCCCCCGGCCTGGTGAGCCTGGGCGGCAACCATTCCAACCACCTGCATGCTCTGGCCGCTGCCGGCAAGCGCTTGGGCCTGGCCACGGCCGGCCTGCTGCGGGGTCATCCACGCCAAACACCCACCGTGCAGGATTTGCAGGCCATGGGCATGCAACTGCACTGGCTGGGCTACGAGGGCTACCGTGGTCGTAACGAGGCGGGTTTCTGGACGCCTTGGCACACGCACTATCCCGGCTGGCATTGCATCCCCGAAGGCGGAGGCGGGCAGGCCGGTGCGCAGGGGTGCGCGTCGATCGTGACTCAACTGCACGCGCAGCTTGCGACGCTGGGCTGGTCGGACTATGACGCCTGGTGGTTGGCCGCTGGCACGGGCACCACGCTGGCGGGCCTGGTACTGGCCGAATCAGGGGCCCATGCCGTGCATGGGGCGCTGGCCGTACCCGAGCACTATGGCGTGGCCGAGACCGTGGCGGCACTAGCCGGCACGCAGGGCTACCGCCTGCACAGCGCCAGCCGGGGCGGCTTCGGCAAGTTCGACGATCAACTGCTGGCCTTCATCGCCGATTGCGAGCAGCAGGCCGGCGTTCCTTTCGAGGCGCTCTACACCGGCAAGGCATTGCTTGCGCTCAAGGCTCAGGTCGAAGCCGGGCTGTTCGCGCCCGGCACTCGCCTGGTGTTCGTCCATACCGGCGGTTTGCAGGGCCGCCGGGGTTACTTGTAAGGCAGCATGCGCAACAACGTATTGTCGCGTTTGACGTAGTGATGATAAAGGCCGGCCAGTGCATGCAGTCCGATCAGCCAGTAGCCCCAGGTGCCGATACGCTCATGCCAGCCTTTGATGAACTTGGCCAGGTCCAGATCAGGACCGATCAGGTGCGGCAACTCCAGGCCATAGAACGGCACCGGTTTGTCGGCGGCGCTGAGGATCAACCAGCCGGCCAGCGGCATGCCGATCATCAGCAGGTAGAGCAGCAGGTGAACCAGATGGGCCAGGCCGGTTTGCCAGGCAGGGGGTTTAGGGGATATGGGCGGCGCGCGATGAAGCACGCGCATGGCCAGGCGTAGCCACACCAGCACGAATACGCTCAGGCCCAACATGAAATGCAGGTCTTTCATCAGGTTGCGCTCTGCACTGTCGCGCGGGAAGAGTCCGCGAAACTCGATGCAGGCATAGACAGCGGCCAGCAGCACCAGCATCAGCCAGTGCAGGACAATGGACACGCGCGCGTAATGGCGCGCCGGGGTGCTCGAAACCATGCTTGTTCCTCATCGGTCGGTGGGGTAGCGCTCTTGGTGGCGCTCAGGTCCAGTTTACTGGGTACCTGTGCAGCATCATTGCTCCAGGTCGGTGAAAAAATGGTTGTCATCCCTGAGCAAGCGCTGCGGTCAGAGAGCCAAGGCGCCCGGCCACTGATCGGCAACCAGAAATACCCGCTCTAGCTCTTGCCAGCTGCCGTCGTGCTGGCGTTGCATGTTCACCAGCAATTGCGCAGGCGCATCGGGTGGCAGCAGGTGCAGCCACGCGGCGAACTGAGCAGCGCTCCAGACCTCGCATGCCGCGCACCGTGCAGGGGCAAGCCAGGCGCTGCGCGCCAGCGGCTGCCAATGCGCGCCGGGTGCGCTGATCCAGTCCTTGCGATGCAACCAGCGGCCACGCAGGTGCAGGGGGTGTACACCCAGTGGCGCCTCGCTCGGGGCCAGCGCCGGGTAGAACAGGTAGCCCCCCATCCACATGCTGGCCTGCACCGGGGGCAGGTCGAGCCGCTCAAGGGCGGTACGGCCCTGGGTGCTGGCCGACATGGGCAACTGGTGGCGGCGGATGTGTTCCAGCTTGGCTTGCAGGCGATCGTGGCAGCCAGGCCCTAGCCAGCCGCCCGGGTCGGTACCAAAGCGCTCGGGGCCCAGGTACAGCTTGATGGCCAGCTCCAGGTGATGCACCCCGTCGCGATCACGCAGCACCACATCCAGCTCGCCCAGGGTCCGGCCGTCTTCACGGATAGCCAAGTTGGCCGCCAACAGTTCCACGCCGGGCGCCTGTTGCAACGCAAATTGCCACAGGCGCTCGTAATACAGCCCAAGGCGGCGACTGCCAAGGCCCTTGAGCCAGTGCTGCAAGGGCGTGTCATCAATGTCCAGCCCGTACAACCAGGCCTGCAATGCCTGCGGCCGTTCGATCCAGAGGCTGCCTGCCAGCGGGTGGCGCTGGGGGCAGCCTGCGCGCTCGAGCAGCGGCGGCGAGAGCAGGGTCCAGGCAAGGTCACGCACCGCAGGGCGCTGTAATAGCCGGGGCAGGTGCACGAGCGAAGGAAATGGCATCATCCTGCGAGCATAGCCGGTTTGCCGCTGCTTCGTGGTTCGCCCATAATCGCTGCATCGTCACCCGTCGCAGAGCCTTGCAGGAGCCCCATGGAGCAATTTCGCAATATCGGTATCATCGGTCGTCTCGGCAGCTCGCAGGTGCTGGACACCATCCGCCGACTGAAAAAATTCCTCCTCGAGCGCCACTTGCACGTGATCCTCGAAGACACCATCGGTGAAGTCCTGCCGGGCCATGGGCTGCAGACCTCCACCCGCAAGCTGCTGGGCGAGGTCTGTGACCTGGTCATCGTGGTCGGCGGCGACGGCAGCCTGCTGGGCGCTGCGCGTGCCCTGGCGCGGCATAATATCCCGGTACTGGGCATCAACCGGGGCAACCTGGGCTTTCTTACCGACATTCGTCCGGATGAGTTGGAAGAGAAAGTCTCCGAAGTGCTCGATGGTCACTACCTGGTCGAGAACCGTTTCCTACTGCAAGCCGAAGTGCGCCGTCACCAGGAGGCGATCGGCCAGGGTGATGCGCTCAACGACGTGGTCCTGCACCCAGGCAAGTCCACCCGCATGATCGAATTCGAGATCTACATCGACGGCCAGTTCGTCTGCAGCCAGAAGGCCGACGGCCTGATCGTCGCCACCCCGACCGGCTCCACGGCCTACGCTTTGTCCGCCGGCGGCCCGATCATGCACCCCAAGCTTGATGCAATCGTCATCGTGCCCATGTACCCGCACACCTTGTCTGGGCGGCCGATCGTCGTCGATGGCAACAGCGAACTGAAGATCGTGGTGGCCAAGGACCTGCAGATCTACCCGCAGGTGTCGTGCGACGGTCAGAACCACTTCACCTGTGCACCCGGTGACACCATCACGGTGAGCAAGAAGCCCCAGAAGCTGCGCCTGATCCACCCGCTGGACCACAACTACTACGAAGTCTGCCGCACCAAGCTTGGCTGGGGCAGCCGCCTGGGGGGCAGGGACGACTGATGCTGGATCCGGCGCGCAGTTTCGACATCATCGGTGACGTTCACGGCTGTGCCTTGACCCTTGAGCGCTTGCTCGATGCCCTCGGTTACCAGCGCATTGCCGGCGTCTGGCGCCACCCTCGGCGGCAGGCGCTGTTCTTGGGCGATATCGTGGACCGCGGCCCGCGTATCCGCCAAGCCCTGCACATCGTTCACGACATGGTCGCCGCCGGGCAGGCGCACTGCATCATGGGCAATCACGAATACAGTGCACTGGGCTGGGTGACGCCGGCACTGCCGGGCAGCGGCAAGGCCTTCGTGCGCGAACATACCCCTCGCCACGCCAGGCTCATCGACGAAACCCTCACCCAGTTCGCCAATCACCCTGCGGACTGGCAGGCGTTTCTCGACTGGTTCCAGACGCTGCCACTGTTCATCGATGCCGGTCGTTTCCGCCTGGTGCACGCCTGCTGGGATGCAAGCCTGATCGAGCCGCTGCGGCGCCAGTACCCCGACGGGCGCGTCGATCGCCACTTCGTCCAAGCCTCGGCGGTGAGCGGCAGCTTTGCCGCCAACGTTTGCAACCGCCTGCTGCGCGGCACCGACATGCGCCTGCCCGATGGCCTCACCCTGACCGGTGGCGATGGCCTGACCCGCGCGTTCTTCCGCACCAAGTTCTGGGAAGATGATCCGCAGACCTATGGCGATATCGTCTTCCAGCCCGATGCGCTGCCGGCGGAGGTGGCCAACACACCGCTCAGCCACAGCCAGAAAAGCGCGTTGCTGCGCTATGCCGAGGACGAGCCCATGCTGTTTGTTGGCCATTACTGGCGCAGCGGCCGGCCCGCCCCGATTCGCAGCAACCTGGCCTGCCTGGACTACAGCGCCGTGCTGTACGGCAAGCTGGTCGCCTACAGGCTGGACGATGAAACCCGTATCGACCCCCGCAAGTTCGTCTGGGTGGATGTCGACCGACCACAGGCTAGCCAATGAACATTATCCAAGTGATGCGCCTGCCGCTGACGGTCGACCTCAGCGGTTTCGTGCAGATGCTGCAACGCTTGCAGGTGCCGCACCGGGTCAGCGAGGAGGGCGAGGACCAGGTACTCTGGGCGCCTGAGGCCCTGGCTGACGAGGTGTTGCACCTCTACCAGCGCTACCCCGATGGCAACGCCGACCTGCAGGCCGAGCCTGACGCCGCGCTGTCCGACCAGCAGGTGCAGGACATGCCACAGCCGTCGCTGCTGGCCCAGGCCAAGGCCTGCAAGGTCACCGCCCTGACGCTGTTGCTGACGTTCGTGGTCGCCGGGCTTACGGGCCTGGGCGACAACTTCACCACCATCGGCTGGTTCACGTTTCTCGATTTTCACGTGCAGGGCGATTACCTGTACTTCACGCCGCTGGCCGAGGGTCTGGCGCACGGGCAATGGTGGCGGCTGGTCTCGCCGATGCTGCTGCATTTCGGTGCGCTGCACCTGGCCATGAACAGCCTGTGGTTCTGGGAGCTGGGCAAGCGCATCGAATTGCGCCAGGGCCCATGGACGCTGCTGGGGCTTACCGCGCTGTTCAGCCTGGTATCGAACCTGGCCCAACATTTCACCACAGGGCCTGGCCTGTTCGGTGGGCTTTCAGGCGTGCTCTATGGCCTGCTCGGGCACATCTGGCTGTATCAATGGCGGGCACCGAACCCGCACTTCAACCTGCCCAAGGGCGTGCTGGTGATGATGCTCCTCTGGCTGGTGGTGTGCCTGACCGGCGTCGTCGGCACGCTGGGGCTGGGCCAGATCGCCAACGCCGCGCACGTCGGTGGGTTGCTCATCGGATGCCTGACCGGGCTCTTGGGTGGGGCGCTCGCCCGGCGTAAACTGTCGGCTTGAATCAGGAGACAACATGTCCACTTTCGCGCAAATGATCGAAAACATCACCCCGGAAATCTACGAGAGCCTGAAGCTGGCCGTGGAAATCGGCAAATGGTCGGACGGCCGCAAGCTGACTGCCGAGCAGAAAGAGCTGTCCCTGCAAGCGGTCATTGCCTGGGAGATGAAAAACCTGCCCGAGGACCAGCGCACCGGTTACATGGGCCCGCAGGAATGCGCGTCCAAATCCGCCCCCGTCCCCAACATCCTGTTCAAGTCGGACTCGGTACATTGATCGAACTCGCTCGTGGCTCGTTGAGCAAGATGGCCGTCAGCCTGGCCGACCCCGTGGTGCAATACAGCTTTCGCCTAGGCGATACCCTGGTGCCAGTCAACCCCCTGATCGGCAAGCCGCTGCGCCTGCAATACCTGGGTGCCATCCACTGCAGCCACTGCGGCAAGCGCACCAAGAGCAGCTACAGCCAGGGTTACTGCTACCCCTGCATGACCAAGCTGGCCCAGTGCGACATGTGCATCATGGCTCCGGAGCGCTGCCACTACGACGCAGGCACCTGCCGCGATCCGTCCTGGGGCGAGCAGTTCTGCATGACCGACCACGTGGTCTACCTGGCCAACTCCTCCGGTATCAAGGTCGGTATCACCCGCGCCACCCAGCTGCCCACCCGCTGGCTCGACCAGGGGGCCAGCCAGGCCTTGCCTATCCTCAGGGTGGCCACCCGGCAGCAGTCCGGGCTGGTCGAAGACCTGCTGCGCAGTCAGGTGCCGGACCGCACCAATTGGCGCGCCCTGCTCAAGGGGGACGCCGAGCTGCTCGACCTGCCGGCATTGCGCGATCAGGTGCTGGAGGCATGTGCCGAAGGGCTTGGCCAGCTGCAGGTGCGCTTCGGCCTGCAGGCGATTCAGCCTCTGACCGACGCCGAGGTCGTGCACATGACATACCCGGTCCAGGCTTACCCGACCAAAGTGGTCAGCTTCAACCTGGACAAGAACCCGGTCGTGGAGGGTACGCTGCTGGGCATCAAGGGCCAGTACCTGATCTTCGACACCGGTGTGATCAATATTCGCAAGTACACGGCCTACCAGTTGGCCGTGCTCCAGTAAAAGGGACCTGCAGATGCGTACCGAACAACCGCAAGTGATCCATCTCAAGGACTACAAGGCGCCTGAGTACCTGATCGACGAGACGCACCTGACCTTCGAGCTGTTCGAAGACCACACCCTGGTCCACGCGCAACTGATCATGCGCCGCAACCCGGTGCACGGGGGCGGCCTGCCTGCGCTGGTGCTCGACGGCCAGCAACTCGAACTGGTGCGCGCCGCCCTGGACGATGAACCCTTGCAGGAAGGCGACTACCAGATCGACGCAAGCAGCCTGACCGTTCAGCCACGGGCAGAGCACTTCACCCTCGACACCACCGTCAGGATCCATCCCGAAACCAACACGGCGCTCGAGGGCTTGTACAAGTCCGGCAAGATGTTCTGCACCCAGTGCGAGGCCGAGGGTTTCCGCAAGATCACCTACTACCTCGACCGCCCCGATGTGATGAGCATCTTCACCACCACGGTGATCGCTGAACAGCACCGCTACCCGGTGCTGCTCTCCAACGGCAACCCGGTAGGCAGCGGCCCTGCCGAGGACGGCCGTCACTGGGCGACCTGGGAAGACCCGTTCATGAAGCCGGCCTACCTGTTCGCCCTGGTCGCAGGCGACCTGTGGTGCGTGGAAGACACCTTCACCCGCCAATCGGGCCGTGATGTGACCCTGCGCATCTATGTGGAGCCGGAGAACATCGACAAGTGCGACCACGCCATGGTCAGTCTGAAAAAGTCCATGCGTTGGGATGAAGAGGTCTACGGCCGCGAGTACGACCTGGACATCTTCATGATCGTCGCGGTCAACGACTTCAACATGGGGGCCATGGAGAACAAAGGCCTGAACATCTTCAACTCCAGCTGCGTGCTGGCGCGCGCCGAGACGGCCACCGATGCCGCGCACCAGCGGGTCGAAGCCGTGGTGGCCCATGAGTACTTCCATAACTGGTCGGGCAACCGCGTTACCTGCCGCGACTGGTTCCAGCTGTCGCTCAAGGAAGGCTTCACAGTGTTCCGCGATGCCGAATTCAGTGCCGACATGAATTCACGCACCGTCAAGCGCATCGAGGACGTTGCCTACCTGCGCACCCATCAGTTCGCCGAGGATGCGGGCCCCATGGCCCACCCGGTGCGCCCGGACAGCTTCATCGAGATTTCCAACTTCTACACCCTGACCGTGTACGAGAAAGGCTCGGAAGTGGTACGCATGGTGCGCACGTTGCTGGGGGCCGAAGGCTTCCGCCAGGGCAGCGACCTGTATTTCGAGCGTCACGATGGGCAGGCGGTGACCACCGACGACTTCATCAAGGCCATGGAAGACGCCAACGGTGTCGACCTGACGCAGTTCAAGCGCTGGTACAGCCAGGCCGGTACGCCGCGTCTGGAAGTGACCGACGCCTACGACGAAGCGGCGAGCACCTATAGCCTGACGTTCCGCCAAAGCTGCCCACCCACCCCGGACAAGGCCGAGAAGCTGCCCTTCGTGATCCCGGTCGAACTGGGCCTGCTCGATGCCCAGGGCAACGACCTGCCGCTGCAATTGGCGGGCGAGTCCTCGGCAGTGGGCAGCACCCGGGTGCTGTCGGTGACCGAGGCCGAGCAGACTTTCGTCTTCCAGGGCATCCAGGCACGGCCGTTGCCGTCGCTGCTGCGCGGTTTCAGTGCCCCGGTCAAGCTGAGCTTCCCGTACGACCGTGACCAGTTGATGTTCCTGATGCAGCACGACAGCGACGGCTTCAACCGCTGGGAAGCCGGTCAGCAACTGGCCGTGCAGGTGCTGCAGGAGCTGATCGGCCAGCACCAGCGTGGTCAGGCGCTGCAACTGGACCCGCGTCTGGTCAGGGCGTTGGCTACGGTACTGGGCGACACTTCGCTCGATGCTGCCATGGTGGCCGAAATGCTCTCGCTGCCAGGGGAGGGCTACCTGACCGAGATCAGCCAGGTGGCCGATGTGGACGCCATCCACGCAGCCCGCGAGTTCGCCCGGCGGCAAATCGCCGAGCAATTGTTCGAGCCGCTCTGGACGCGTTACCAGGCCAACCGCGCGGTCTCGCGTGACACCGCGTACGTTGCCTCTGCCGAGCACTTTGCCCGCCGCAGCCTGCAGAACATCGCCCTGTCGTACCTGATGCTCAGCGCTGAACCGCAGGTGCTGCAAGCGACCCTGGAGCAGTTCGAGCAGTGCGACAACATGACCGAGCGCCTCACGGCCCTGGCGGTGCTGGTGAACTCACCCTTCGAGGCCGAGCGCGCCAAGGCCCTGGAAAGCTTTGCAGAGCACTTCAAGGACAACCCCCTGGTCATGGACCAATGGTTCAGCGTGCAGGCGGCCAGTACCTTGCCAGGGGGCCTGGCACGGGTGAAGGCGTTGATGCAGCACCCCGCGTTCAACCTGAAGAACCCGAACAAGGTGCGCGCGGTGGTCGGTGCCTTTGCCGGCCAGAACCTGGTCAACTTCCATGCCGCCGATGGCTCCGGTTATCGCTTCCTGGCGGATCTGGTGATCGAGCTCAATGCCCTTAACCCGCAGATCGCCTCCCGGCAGTTGGCGCCGCTGACCCGCTGGCGCAAATACGACGCCGCCCGCCAGGCCCTGATGAAGGGTGAGCTGGAGCGGATTCTGGCTTCTGGTGAGCTCTCCAGCGACGTCTATGAAGTGGTGAGTAAAAGCCTGGCATGACGCCGGGGCCCGCTTGAGGGCCCCGGTTGCAACTGCCGACGTTGTTACGCTGCACAGGCAGCACCTGCGGGTGAGTCGTGTTCGCCCGCAGGCGCTGCATCCTCTGCCCGCGAACGGCTCGTCCTGCGCCGATAACAAAACATAACACCCCGCCCGTTGTGCTCCGCCAAATCCTCCCGTTACGATCACCGCACGCCCTTGCAGGCCTCTATTGCGGGCATTTGTGCGTCCTGCAAGGTATTGACCCACCCAACAAAAATACAATCGGGGGCAGTCATGAGGAAATGGAGCAGGCGCGCTGGATGGCCGGTAGCGGCCGCTGCAGCGCTCACCCTTGCACTGAGTGGATGGCAAGGCGCGCAGGCTGCGTCAGCCGATGAATACTCCACCGAATCGGCCAAGGCCAGTCAAAGGCTGTTGATCGACGCTGCCCATGCAGGCACGCGTGTGGTCGTGGTCGGCGACCGGGGCCATATCCTGTTCTCTGACGACCAGGGCAGCACCTGGACCCAGGCCCGTGTGCCAACCCGCCAGCTGCTGACGGCCGTTTTTTTCCTTGATGACAAGCGCGGTTGGGCCGTCGGCCACGATGCGCAGATCCTCGCCACTGGCGACGGCGGGGCGACCTGGAGCAAACAGTTCGAAGACCTGTCACGCGAAGCACCCTTGCTCGACATCGTGTTCCTCGACGCCCAGCACGGCCTGGCCGTGGGCGCCTACGGCGCTTTGCTCGAAACCACGGACGGGGGCCAGCATTGGCGGGACGTGGCCGAGCGCCTCGACAACCCCGATCAGTTGCACCTCAATGCCATCGCCCAGGTACGTGACGCTGGCTTGTTCATCGTTGGGGAGCAGGGGGGCATGTTCCGCTCCGAGGACAATGGGCAGCACTGGCAGAAAGTCGAAGGGCCTTACCAGGGGTCGCTGTTCGGCGTGATCGGCACTGCCCAGCCGCGTACCTTGCTGGCGTTCGGCTTGCGCGGCAACCTGCTGCGCTCCACCGACTTCGGCGACACCTGGCAATCCATCCCCTTGCAGGCTGCGCGAGGCGAGCTCGAGTTCGGCCTGGCCGGTGCCACGCTGCTCGACGATGGCACCGTCGTGGTGGTCGGCAACGGCGGCAGCGTGCTGCGCAGCACCGATGCCGGCCAGACCTTCAGCGTCCACAACCGCCCGGACCGCATCGCCCTGTCCGGTGTCAGCGCCCTGCCCAACGGCGAGCTCCTGCTGGTAGGGCAGGGCGGCGCCCACATCGCCAATGCCAAGGGGCTCGACGCCGCCGACAGTGAGGCACAGCCATGAGCAGCCAGGAGCACCTTCCCATGCAGCCGCATCATCAGGACAAAGCCACACTGCTCGAACGCCTGATCTTCAACAACCGGCCGGCGGTCATCATCCTCTGTGTGCTGGTCAGCCTCTTCCTGTTCTGGCAGGCCACACAAATTCGCCCCTCCACCAGCTTCGAGAAAATGATCCCGTTGCAGCACCCCTTCATCGAACAGATGATGGAGCACCGCAACGATCTGGCCAACCTGGGCAATACCGTGCGTATCTCGGTCGAGGCGGTCAATGGCGACATCTTCGACAAAAACTACATGGAGACCCTGCGCCAGATCCACGACGAGGTGTTCTACATCCCAGGCGTCGACCGGGCCGGGCTCAAGTCGCTGTGGAGCCCGAGCGTACGCTGGAGCGAAGTCACCGAGGAGGGGTTTTCCGGTGGCGAGGTGATTCCCAACACCTATGACGGCTCGCAGGCCAGCCTCGATACCCTGCGCGACAACGTGCTGAGGTCCGGGCAAATAGGCCGGCTGGTGGGCAACAACTTCAAATCCAGCATCATCGACGTGCCACTGCTGGAAAGTTACCCCGACCCGCAGGACCCGGGGCGGGTGGTCAAGCTCGACTACCAGCAGTTCTCCCACTTGCTCGAAGAAAAGATCCGCGACAAGTTCCAGGCCCAGAACCCCAATGTGAAGGTGCATATCGTCGGGTTCGCGAAGAAGGTCGGTGACCTCATCGACGGGCTGGTCATGGTGGTGATGTTCTTCGGCATCGCCCTGCTGATCACCTGGGTGTTGTTGTACTGGTTCACCTGGTGCATCCGCAGCACCATCGCGGTGCTGATTACCACTTTGGTGGCGGTGGTGTGGCAACTGGGGCTGATGCACGCGGTCGGCTTCGGCCTGGATCCGTATTCGATGCTGGTGCCGTTTCTGATCTTTGCCATCGGTATTTCCCACGGTGTGCAGAAGATCAACGGCATCGCCCTGCAATCGAGCGATGCAGACAACGCCCTCACGGCGGCAAGGCGCACGTTCCGGCAGCTGTTCCTGCCGGGCATGATTGCCATCCTCGCCGATGCCGTGGGCTTCATCACCCTGTTGATCATCGACATCGGCGTGATCCGCGAACTGGCCATCGGTGCCTCCATCGGCGTCGCGGTGATCGTCTTCACCAACCTCATCCTATTGCCGGTGGCCATCTCCTATGTGGGTATCAGCAAGAAAGCCATCGAGCGCAGCAAGCGCGATGCTACGCGCGAGCATCCGTTCTGGCGTCTGTTGTCGCGCTTTGCCAGCCCCAGGGTGGCGCCTGTTTCCATTGCCCTGGCCCTGGTCGCCTTCGCCGGGGGCCTGTGGTACAGCCAGAACCTGAAGATCGGCGACCTCGACCAAGGGGCACCGGAGCTGCGGCCCGACTCGCGCTACAACCAGGACAACAACTTCATCATCAGCAACTATTCCACCAGCTCCGATGTGCTGGTGATCATGGTCAAGACGGCCGCCGAGCAGTGTTCGGTGCATTCGACCCTGGCGCCGATCGACGAGCTGATGTGGACCATGGAAAACACGCCTGGGGTGCAGTCGGCCATTTCCCTGGTCAGCGTGTCCAAACAGGTGATCAAGGGCATGAACGAGGGTAGCCTCAAGTGGGAAACCCTCTCGCGCAACCCCGATGTCCTCAACAACTCCATCGCACGGGCCGATGGCCTGTACAACGGCGATTGCTCGCTGGCGCCGGTACTGGTGTTTCTCAATGACCACAAGGCCGAGACCCTCGAACGGGTGACGGCGGTTGCCAAGGCGTTTGCCGACAGCCATGACAGGGAAGGCTTGCAGTTCCTGCTGGCTGCCGGCAATGCCGGTATCGAAGCGGCCACCAACGAGGTGATCAAGTCGGCCGAGCTGACCATCCTGATCCTGGTCTACCTGTGTGTGGCGATCATGTGCCTGATCACTTTCCGTTCCTTCGCCGCGACCCTGTGCATCGTGCTGCCCTTGGTATTGACCTCGGTGCTGGGCAACGCGTTGATGGCGTACATGGGCATCGGCGTCAAAGTGGCGACGCTGCCGGTGGTTGCGCTGGGCGTGGGTATTGGCGTGGACTATGGCATCTACATCTACAGCCGCTTGGAGAGCTTCCTGCGCGCTGGGCTGCCGTTGCAGGAGGCCTATTACCAGACCCTGCGCTCCACCGGCAAGGCTGTGCTGTTCACCGGCCTGTGCCTGGCCATCGGGGTGTGTACCTGGATCTTCTCGGCGATCAAGTTCCAGGCGGACATGGGCCTGATGCTGACCTTCATGCTGTTGTGGAACATGTTCGGTGCGCTGTGGCTGCTGCCGGCGCTGGCGCGGTTCCTCATCAAGCCCGAGAAGATGGCAGGCAAGGCGGGGGGCTCGATTTTCGCCCATTGAAACGACCGGGTGTTGCGCGGCCATGGGGGTATAATGCGGGGCTTTTCCACACGCAATGTCCCGTACAGGTACCCCCATGTCCCCTCTCGCCAGCGCCTTGCAACACTGCGACATGCTCTTGATAGACGGCCTTCACGCGTTCGATTTCACCTGCGACGAGCAGGGCCTTGCCATCGAATGCATGGACGGCCGCCAACTGCGCCGTTGGGTATTCACCGCCGCGCAGGTCGATGCAGCCAGTAAAGAAGTGAACGACTGGTGCATCTGCACTGCCGAAAGTGAGCACCGACTCATCTGTCTGGATGCATTTCGCGCCCCGGAAGAAGAAGACCATGAACCGGACCTGGAAGACCCTGCTAACCGCTAGTTGCATGACCCTGACCTACACTGCCCAGGCTACCACCTTGCTGGTTGGCACCTACACAGACGGTGCCAGCCAAGGCATCTACCGCTACGCCTTCGACAGCGAAGCCGGCACAATCCGCCCCGAGCCGCTGCAGGTGGTAGAGAGCGTCAGCCCCTCGTGGCTGGTGCTTTCCGAAGACAAGCGCCTGCTGTTTGCCGTCAATGAAACCGCAGACGGTCACGTCAGCGCATTCAACATTGCCAGTGATGGGAATGTACGCCTGCTCGATCAACTGTCTAGCCAGGGCGACGAGCCTACCCACGCCAGCCTTAGCCAGGACCAGCGTTACCTGTTCGTGGCCAACTACGCGGTCGATCCCGACCCAGGCGGCGGCCTTTCGGTGTTGCCGGTTGACAGGCAGGGTGCCTTGCAGCCGGTGATTCAGCAGGCGCGCCACCAGGCCAGCGGGGTCAACCCCGAGCGGCAGGCCAGCGCCCATGTCCATTCGGTGGTGCCGTCCCCGGACGGCCAGCATGTCTATGCCAGCGACCTGGGTGCTGACAAGGTGTTCGTCTACCGCTATGACGGGGCGAGCACGAACAAGCCACTGACCCCGTCACAGCCTGCCTCGGTTTCGTTGCCTGCGGGCAGTGGACCACGCCACTTGTTGTTCGACGCCAGCGGTAAGCATGCCTACCTGACCTTGGAGATGCATGCCGAAGTGGTGATGTTCGATGTCCGGGAGGGCGACCTGATCGAACGCCAGCGTCTGCCACTGACCGAGCGCCAGGAGGCGGCTGCCAAGGCGGGCGCGGGCTTGCACCTGTCGGCAGACGGTCGCTTTCTGTACGTCAGCAACCGCGGCACGGCCAACGAGATCGTCGTGTTCAGCGTCGGCAAGCAGGATGGACGGTTGGCGTTGGTGCAACGTCGGTCGGTCGAAGGTGACCACCCCCGTGAATTCGCGCTGGACCCCAGTGACAGGTTCCTGCTGGTCGCCAATCAGAAGAGCAACCAGATCAAAGTCATGCGCCGCGACCCGCTCACGGGCAAGCTGGGGGAAACGGTACAGACTTTCGATCAGCCGGCGCCGTCGGATCTGAAGTTCATGCGCTGACCTTCGCGTGCGATGACAGCTGTTGTCACTTGGCCATAATGGCTCTGAATAAGTCCGAGTCCAACCAGCCCTGCAGCCAGCCACGCACCCGCGGGTAGGGGGCTGTGGCAAACCAGTCGGGCTGGACCGCGGCGAACTGCCGGATCAGCGGCAACAGTGCGGCGTCGGCGATACTTGGGTGCTTGGCCAGAAGGTAGGGTCGGCCGTGAAGCAGGTGCTCCAGGCGTTCCAACCAGTGTTGCGCAGCTTCGCGGTAGTCGTGCTGTGAGTGCTGTGGATAGCGCTCGGCATACTTGTACAGGTTCACTTGGGCCTTGAAGGTGGTGTCGTTGACGGCAATCAGCGCTTCGGCTTGCTGCGCCGCTTCGGGCGAGCTCAACAGGCGCCAGTCTTGCGGGTCGTTCTGCGCCAGTGCCCAGCGCATGATATCCAGGCTTTCATCGAGCACCTGGTTCCCGGTGTCCAGCACCGGAACGGTGCCCTTGGGTGACAGCGCCAGCAGGGCGGCGGGCTTGTGTTTCATTGCCACCTCCTGCACGGTCACCTCACAGCCGGCATAGCGCAACGCGAGCCGGGCACGCATGGCCCAGGGGCAGCGGCGAAACGAATAGAGGATCAACCGCACACCTCGACGTCACTCAGGCCGTTGCCCAGACGCCGGACCTGAATTTGCACCGGTATGCGCTCGTGCATTTCCTGCACGTGGGAAATCACCGCGACCTTGCGACCCTGGGCCTGCAAGCCGTCCAACGCGTCCATGGCCAGTTGCAAGGACTCGGGGTCGAGGCTGCCGAAACCTTCGTCGATGAACAGCGACTCGATGCGCAACGTGCTCGATGCCATCGAGGCGAGCCCCAAGGCCAAAGCCAGGGAAACCAGGAAGGTCTCACCCCCTGACAGCGAGTGCACCGAGCGCAGTTCATCGCCCATTTCGGTGTCCAGTACCAGTAACCCCAGCGCACTGCCGCCGCGCTTGAGCCGATAGCGCCGCGCCAGTTGACGCAGCTGGGCATTGGCATGGTGCAACAGCAGATCGAGGTTGTAGCCTTGGGCGATCTTGCGGAACACATCGCCCGAGGCCGAGCCGATCAGGCCGCTGAGCCGAGCCCAGCGCTGCCACTGCTGACGGGCCTGCTCGATCTGCTCGGCCAGGGCCTGCGAGGCGTGCTGACGTCGCTGGTCATCGGCCTGTTGGGCCCGCAGTTCGGCGCAGGTCTGCTCGTGAACGACCAGACGCTCGCGCAGTTCGAGCAGCGCCTGGTCCACATCCTGGACCGAGGTGTCGAGCGTCATCAGCGCCGCGTGCTGGCGCAGGCGCTGCTCGCGCTCCTGAAGCAGCACACGGCTCTGCTCGAGGGCTTTTTCCGCGCCCTGCAGGCGCTGGCGCAGTTCACTGGCCTGGGTGTCGTCCATGGCCAGCAGGCGATCAAGCCCTGCATCGTCCAGCTCCGGGTGTGTGGCGCGCCACTGGGCGATCTGATCCTGCAGCTGCTCGGCTTCTTGCTCCAGCGCCTGCAACTGCTCGGTGCTGGCCTTCAGTTCACCGGCCACCTGCACAGCCTGGGTGTGCAGGCCTTGCAGGCGCTGGGCGAGGTCCGCTTCGACCGCGCGCGCTTGCTCCAGCGCGGCGTCCATGTGCTGTTGCCAGGCCTCGGCACTGACGTGCTCGCCCAGTAACTGCGCGAGCATGGCCTGGGCATGCTCGCGCTGCTCCTCCAGGGCTTTGAGCTGCTGGTCACGCTGGGCGAGGCTTTGCACACGCACCTGCTGTTGATCGTGCAGTTTGTCCAGCTGGACCTGGCGAGCTTGCTGTTCTTCCAGCTCATCCTTGCGCTGGTCGAGCTGTTGCAGGCGCTGGGCGATCTGTTGGTCAAGGGCAAGAAACGCGTTGGCCGGATCGTCTCGCAGCGCCTTGAGCGCTTCGTCGGGCAGGACCCCAGCCAAGTCCGCGAGCCCTTGCTGCAGGAGGCGCTCGTCGTTTTCCAGGGCCAGGTGCTGTTGCTCCAGGTGCCGCTGCGCTTGTTGGTGCGCATCCTGGGCGGCTTGCAGTTGCTGGTTGAGACGCGCGGCCTCTTTCTGCAGGCTGAGCAAAGCCCGCTGGCGCTTTTCGTCGTTGCCGATCTCTGTATCCAGGCGCCGTAATTGGCCGTCGAGCCAACTGCTACGGGCATGGTCGTCCTGGGGCGCCAGCGCAGGCCAGAGGGCATGCTCATGAAGCTGCGCAACCAAAGGCTGCAACTGCTCGTCCAGCGCCGGCAGTTGTTGCTGAAAGTCCTTGAGCTGAGCATTGACCACCCCTAGCTGGGTGCGCAGCTCGACCAGGCGCGTGTTGAGCGCTGCCACCTGACGCTGGGCAGCCTCTTCTTCGGCCTGGTCATGTTCGCCCAGGCTTTGCAGCAACACCTCGGGCTGATGGAACGGGTGTTCGGCGCTGCCGCACACAGGGCAGGGCTCGCCGTCGCGCAGTTGCTCGCGCAGGGCTTGAACCGTGGTGTTGCGGGCCAGCCGCTGGCGCTCCAGCAGTTGACGCGTCAGGTTCAGCGCCTGCTCGGCGCTTTCCAGTTCAGCCTTGGCGGCGGTGCCTTCGCCAATCAGGCGCTGGCGCTCGACCATGGCGTGCTGCTGGCGATCACGCAGGGTGGCCTGTTGCTGACTCAACTCGAGCACGCGGGCGTGTACACGCGTCAATTGCTCCACGGCGCGATGCTGCTTGCGGTTGTCCTGCAGCATGCTGCCGAGCAGGTCGATTTGTTCTGCCAGGGCGTTGGGCTGCGCCTTGGCTTCGCGGAACAGGGCGTCATGGGCGTCGCGCTCGGCCTGCAGGTGGGCAGTGGCCTGGCTGGCTTGAGCCTGCAGGCCGGGCAGTTCCTCGCGGCCTTTGCCCAGCCGGCCGCCGATCAGCATCACCTGCTTGAGCTGCGGCAGATAGGCATGCCACGCACCGGCCAGCCCGGCCAGGTGCTGGCTCTCGGCCAACGCCGTGTCGATCTGGGCCAGTTGCTGTTGACTGCGTTCTTGGCTGGCTTGCAGTTGCTGCAACTGCTGTTGGCCCTCAGCCACTTGATGTTCGGCCTGCTGGCTGTCGCTGCGCTGGACGGCCAGTTGCTGATCGAGGCGGGCCAGGTTGTCCTGGGCCGTATAGGCTTGGCGCAGCAGCGGGCCTGCCTCGCTATGGGCGGCCTGGGCGGCGGTCAATGCAAGATGTGCTGTTTCCAACGCCTGCTGCTGCTCGGCTGTCCGCTGTTGCAGCTCGGCGTGATGCCGGGTGTGTTCGGCAAGCCTGGCGATGATCGGCGCGCGCTGCGCCGCCAGTGCCTGCTGGCGGTGAAACTGATGGCGCTGCGGGGCAAGACGCTCCAGGCGCGCCAGGTCCAGGCGCGGCTCGGCCAAGGCTTGCCAGTCCTGCTCGGCAGCCTCCAGGGCAGTGCGGGCCTGCGCCTGCTGGGCTTGCAACTGGTCATGTTCGATCAACCCACTGCGCTGCTGCTCCAGCTGTCGCTCGCCAGCCTGGGCGGTTTTGAGCTCGCGTTGCGCTTGTTCCAGACGTTGGTCCAGGTCGGCGCGGGCATCCGCGGCCATGGGCAGCAGGTGGCTGGCTCGCTCTTTCAAGGCGGCATGCGCCTCGCCCGCCTCGCGTGCTCGGGCAAAGGCCCGTTGGCCCAGGCGCGAATAGATCGCGGTATTGGTCAGTTTTTCCAGCAGTTCGCTGCGTTCGCGGTCGTCGGCCTTGAGGAACGCCCCGAACTCGCTTTGCGCCAGCATCACGGCGCGGGTGAACTGTTCGAAGTTAAGGCCCAGGCGCGTCTCGATCAGCTGCTTGTATTCGTTCTTGCCGCTGCCCAGCACCTGCTCGCTGTCCAGGTCGTAGAAGCTCTGGCGGCTGAGCTGGAGCTTGCCGTTGGCCTTGTCGCGAGCACGGTTCGCCTCCCAGCGCGCCCGGTAGCGGCGCCCGTCGACGCCGACGAAATCCACCTCGGCAAAGCCACTGCCGGTACCGCGGCGCAACAGGTTGCGCGGGTCCGAAGTGGGGATCTCGCCATCGCCGTCCGGCACCTTGGCCTCACGGCCGATGTCATTCAGACGTGGCACCGTACCGAACAGCGCCAGGCACAGCGCGTCGAGCAGGGTGCTTTTACCCGCCCCGGTGGGGCCGGTGATGGCGAACAGACCCGCGCCTGCCAGGGGCTCCTGGGTGAAGTCGATATCGATCGGGCCCGCCAGCGATGCCAGGTTCTTCAGGCGAATGGCAAGAATCTTCATGGTTGCTCTTCTTCGTGCTGTACGTCCTGCAGCAGCAGGGCGAAATCGGCCAGCGTCTGCTCATCGGCAGGGTCCCCATAGGCTTGCGCCCAGGCACGGCTGAACAGGTCTTGCGGGGTCATCTGGGCCAATTCGACGAACGCCGGGCCTTCGTCGTCGGCCGTTCGGCCGGCGTACTCGGCACCGATGCGAATCAACCGCACGGCTTTGGCGTGCAGCGCGGTTTCGATCTGCTGGCGCAGGTCGGGCTGCGGCTCGTTCAATACAACGCGCACCTCCAGCCAAGGCTGGCGGTTGGGGTCATCGAGCAGGTCCACCACGGGCAGGTCGGCCAATTGCGTCAAGACCTCGTTCAGTGGGGCCGGCCCTATGCGTTGCAGCGGCACGGCACGCGGAACTGGGCGAGCCTCGACACTGGCCAGCGCCGCGCCGTCGAAAGTGACTTCCAGCACCTGGTGGGGGTAGTTGACCTCCGCGAACGACAACGGAATGGGCGACCCGCTGTAGCGGATACGGTCTTCGCGGTTGACCTTCTGGGGCTTGTGCAGGTGGCCCAGGGCGACGTAGCTGATGGCCTTGTCGAAGAGCTTGGCCGGCAATGCCTCGGCGTTGCCGATGATCAGGCTGCGCTCGGAGTCTTCGGAGACCGCACCGCCGGCCATGTGCGCATGGCTGATGGCGATCAGCGCTTGGTCCTTGCGCTGCCTGGCCTGGGCGGCGGCGATCAGTTGCTGGTGGACCCGCGTGATGCCTTGCAGGTAGTCGTCGCCCAGTTGCAGGCCGGTCACCTCCGCCGGCCGCAGGAACGGCAAGGCCAGGCACCAGGCGGTCACCTTGCCGCGCGCGTTGGTCAGCGGAATCAGCAGCCGCTCGACATCCAGTTGCCCATCGTCCAGCCAGTGCACGCGGCCCAGTGCATGGGTGCGCAGGCGGCGCATCAACGGCGCAGGCAGCTCGATGCGCGAGCCGGAGTCGTGGTTACCGGCGATCATCACGATATCCAGTTTCGGCTGCTGTTTGTGGGCCCTGACGATGAAATCGTACAATCGCTCCTGGGCTTTGACCGGCGGGTTGACGGTGTCGAAGACGTCGCCTGCGATCAACAGCGCATCAGGCTGGCGCAGGTGCAGTTGGCCGAGCAGCCAGTCGAGGAAGCAGGCGTGTTCGAAGTCGCGTTCCTGGCCATGGAGGCTTTGGCCCAGGTGCCAATCGGAAGTGTGAAACAGACGCATGGATGACCTGTGGGTATGAAGGTGCACGGGCGGGCAAGGGCGTTATGGTACCCCATGGACGCGGCCCTGTGCGGGCTGGTAAAGCCGGTCAGTACGCGGCGCGACGCCGGTCGACGATGTGCGGCGCTACCGGCTCACTTGGGGTACAGCGGTGGCAGGCTGCCGCTCTCGCCAGTGGGCAGCAGCACCTGTTCGGCCGGTGGAATGGTGCCGATCGCCCGCCACAGGTCTTCGCCTTGCCAGTGCTGGCCGCTTTCGCTGTACAGCGCACCGTTCAATCCATCCAGGGCGTCGGACAAGGGCACGAAGCGCGCTGCCATTTCGGCCAGGGTCTGCGGTTGTTGCCGCGCCCAGGCATCCAGGGCCTGGCGCGTGGCCTGGGGGTCGTTGGCCAGGCAGGCACGCTTGAGGTCGTCCAGCAGGGTCCGAGGGCTGGGCCCTGTCTGTGCCGCACGCAGCACCGCTGGCTGCGAACGGGCGCGCCACCACAGGGTGAAGCCCAGTAGCGTGGTCAACGCAAGCACAAGGGTCGCCACCTGCCAAGGCCACAGCAGCATGCTGCTGCCATTGCCCACCACCGGAGTCTCGGCCACCAGGGCGGGGTTGTCCTGCACGGTGATCGAGCGTGCAGGCAGGCCACTGTGCTCGAGGTGATCTTCGCGTGTGTTCCACCAGGTCACTTCCAGCGCAGGTAAGGCCAGCGGGCCGCTGTGGGTAGGGATGAGCGCCTCGCGTTCCTCGCGGGTGGCTGTCATGCCCCGTTCGCTGATCTCGTTGCGCAACAACGGCTGGTCGGGGTAGCGGCGCAGGCCGTTGGCCTCGGTGGGCGGCACTGGCGGCAACTGAGCGCTGGACAGGCCTTCGGCGCGCAGGGTGACGGTGCGGGTCAACGAGTCGCCGATCTGGGTCTGCTGAGCGGCAGGATCGGGGCTCCAGCGTTCCTCCAAGGTCAGGCTACGCGCGGGCAGCCAGGGCAGTCCGGCTGGCCACTGGGCCGGGACGGGCCGTACCGTCAGGCGCAGCGGCAGTGAGCTGACCTGTATCTGGCGGCCGGCACGTCCAGCGCCGTTGCCGTTCTGCTCGGCCTGGCTGCTGGCCGCAGCCGTGGCGGTGAAGGTCAGTGAAGGAATGTCCAGGGTGCCGCTTTGCTGGGCATAGACCGCATAGCGCGTTTCGATCACGCCATGGCGCACACCCTGGATTTCCTTTTCGTAGGTGCGCGATTCGCCCAAGGGCTCGACCTTGGCGTTGTCCAGTTGCAGCGGGCTGAGGCTGCTGTCGTCATACAGCGCCACCGAATGGTAGATGCGCAGGGTCAGTACAGCCTGGGCCTGCACGTAGACATCGGTGCTGTCCAGGGTTGCCTCGATGAATACCTGGGCGTTGTCCTCGCGGTTGGCATCGGCTTGCAGCACTTGCAGGTCCACCGGCTGGCTGAACGACTGCCCCAGTTGCAGAGCAGGAATCTGCAGGCTGCCGCTGCGCCGGGGCAGGAGCGTGATGATCCAGCGGGTGCTGGCGCGGGTTTCGCCATCGAGGGTGTGCAAGCTATTCAGCTGCCGGGTGCTGCGCACCTCGAAGTCGCCTTCCAGGGCTCGCAGGTCAGGCTTGCCGAACTCGGTCACATCCTGGCTTTCGAGGGTCAGCTCCAGGCTCTCGCCGGCTTCCAGGCGGGTACGGTCGACACTGGCCTTGAGCGACGGCTCGGCATGAGCCAGCAGGTTCCAGAGCAGCATGAGGAGAAAGACGCCGCAGCGACTCATCGTGGGGTTTCCTGTTGCAATTGCTGTTCGTACCAGAATTTGCGCCGGAGCAACTGCGCGGGATTGTCGGGGATTTCTCGTAGCCATTGTTCAAGCGCCTGGCGTTGCTCGGCATCCAGCGCGGTGGTGACAGGCGTGTGGGGTGGTTCGACCACATCGTCATCCTCGCCTGGCGGGTTGCCAGGTGCACCCTGGTCACTGCCGTCGCCTTGCGCCGAGGCGCCGTCCCCCGCCTGCTCGTCGGAACCGGGCGCAGGCTCTGCCGGGCTGCCTTGTGCGCTGCTGTTCCCCTCGGTTTCACGACCTGGCGAACCCTGGGCTTCGGTGCTGGCGGGCTGTTCGGCAGCTTTGCCCTGGCGCTGGGCCAGCATTTGCTCGACCAGGGCCTGATTGTCCAGCGCCGCCTGCAAGTCCGGCTGACGCTCCAGGGCTTGATCATACGCGTCCAGCGCTGCTTCCAGTTCACCACTGTACGCCAGGGCATTGCCGCGATTGTAGTGGGCGGCGGCGGTGTCCACCTGCAGAAAGGCCTCGGCGGCGCCGGCATAGTCGCCCGCCTGGTACAAGGCCATGCCCCGCCATTGGGGGTCACGGAAGCGGCCGGCGGCTTCGGCGGCTCGACCCTGTTCGAGCAGGCGCTGGCCTTGCTGGTCGGGGCGCAGCCACAGATCCTCGAGTTCGAACGCCTGGCCGGGCTGGGGCAGGGCGAGCAACAGGGGCAGGCAGAATAGCCAACCCCGCCGACCGGCACAGGCTGCCAGCAACAGCAATGGAATCAGCAGCCAGTACCCCTGGTCGGCCCAGCTGTCCAGTTGCAAGGTCTGGCCCTCGCTGCGTGTGCTGCGCGGGTTGTCGAACAGCCCGAGGCCGCGCAGGTCCAGGTCATCGATGCGGGCATGCCGGTAGCGCCCGCCGGTGCCGTTGATGAAGCCTCTAAGGGCTGCACTGTCCAGCCTGGGCAACAGGATCGCGCCCTGGTCATCCTTGAGAAATTCGCCGTTGGCCTGGCGCACTGGCGCCCCGTCACGGCTGCCGATGCCCAGCATCAGCAGGCTCGGACCATGGCGACCCAGTGCCTGGCTGATGCCTTGGCGCTCGGCGGCGCTGAGCGAGGACCCGACCAGCAGCAATCGCCCCTGGCCAAGGCCGCTCTGGGCGAGCAGCGCCAAGCCCTTGTGCACGGCAAGGTCTGCCCGTTGGCCGGGCTTGGGCATGATCGAGGGGGCGAGCGCTTCGAGCAGGTTGCGGGTGGTGGCCAGGTCATCGGACAGCGGCACCAGGGTATGCGCCGACCCCGCGTAGACCACCAGTGCGGTCTGGCTGTCACGGCGGTGCTCAAGTACGTCGAGGACCTTGCGGCGCGCCTGCTCAAGGCGATTGGGCGGACTGTCCTCGGCCAGCATCTGCGGGGTCAGTTCCAGCAGAATGACCAGAGGGTCGGCAGGCCGCTGGTGGTTTTCCTCCACGCGTTGCCAACTCGGGCCCAGCAGGGCCAGCACCACCAGCAGCCAGGCCAGGCCCAGGGCTATCCAGGGTAGCTTGCTGGTGGCGCCGCTGCCGCCACCGAGCAGCACGTTGTGGAAGGCCGGGGGCAGGATCATTTGCCAACGCCCGGCGCGCCTGCGCCGGTGCCATAGCTTGAACAGCAACCAGCCGAGCACGGGCACGCTCAACAACCACAGCGGGCGTAGCCATTGGGGCCACAGATCAATCATCGCGGCCTCCTCAGGCGCAGGCGTTTGAGGCGCTGCCGCCATTGTGGGTGCGGTTGCAGAAAGCGCGGCTTGCGCAGCTGGCGCTGCAGCGGGTTGTCCGGCCACTGCACGCTGATCACCAGCAGCACGCTCAGCAGCAGCGCCAGGGCCAGCGGCCAGGCATACAGGGCCTTGGCGGTACGCGCCTGGGTCGGCTGTTGCGCCACAGGTTCCAGCCGGTCCAGCGTGTCGCCAATGGCGTCGAGTTCGGCGCCATCATGGGCGCGGAAATATGCGCCTTCGGTGGTCTCGGCGATTTCGCGCAAGGACGCTTCATCCAGGTCCAGGCTGGGGTTCAGGCCCAGCAGGCCAGGGGTGCCGGTGGCTTGCGGGTCGGCGCCAATGCCGATGGTGTAGATGCGCACGCTCTCCTGAGCGGCCAGACGGGCGGCGGTGAGGGGGTGGATCAGCCCGCCATTGTTGGCCCCGTCGGTGATCAGCACCAGTACCCGGCTCTGCGAGGGCCGCTGGCGCAGCCGCTTGACGGCCAGGCCGATGGCGTCGCCGATGGCGGTGTTCTTGCCGGCGATGCCGATCTGGGCTTCATCGAGAAAGGTGCGCACCGTGCGCCGGTCGAAGGTCAGCGGGGCCTGCAGGTAGGCCTGGCTGCCGAACAGGATCAGCCCCACTCGGTCACCTTCACGGTCCTGCAAAAAGTCGCCCAGCAGGGCCTTCACCAGGTCGAGCCGGCTGATGTCCTCGCCTTGCCACTGCATGTCCGGGAAGTCCATCGAGCCAGACACGTCCACCGCCACCAGTAGATCGCGCCCACTGGCTGCCACCGGCATCGGCTCGCCCAGCCATTGGGGGCGAGCGGCGGCGCACAGCAACAGCAGCCAGATCACGACGAACGGGGCCTGCTGGCGCCAGGTTGGCAGGTTCAGACGGGCGCGGCGCCCCGCCAGGCTCTCGAGCTCGTGCAGGAAGCCGACTTTCAGCACGGGCTCGCCACTGTCGGCGGCAGGCAGGACGAGCCGTGCCAGCCAAGGCAGGGGCAGCAAGGCGAATATCCACGGCCAGGCCAGTTCAAACATGCTTGCGAATCCAGGTTTCCACCGCCTGGCTGAGCCCGGCGATGGCCTTGTCGTCCAGGCGGCATTCGGGTTTGTAGGCCCCTTCGACCAACACCATCCAGCGGGTCAGGCCTGCCGCCGGGCAGCGGTTGTCAAGAAACGCCAGCCACTGCCGGCCATTGAGCGTGTGGCTGTTGGCCAAGGGGTAGTGACTGCGAC
Organism: Pseudomonas sp. FYR_7; assembly: GCF_043106155.1. NCBI lineage: Bacteria > Pseudomonadati > Pseudomonadota > Gammaproteobacteria > Pseudomonadales > Pseudomonadaceae > Pseudomonas > Pseudomonas sp. FYR_7. The sequence goes on along the minus strand of NZ_JBICMI010000051.1, from coordinate 52,894 downwards.
ACAGCCGTTTGAGCAGGGCGTTGATCTGCTGCAGCCAGGCGCCGGCAGGCGCTTTGTCATAAGGGCGGGGCAGGCGCGCCAGTTCCTCGAGGGCGGCCACGCGCACCGGGTCCAGCGGCTGCTCGGTGCGGGGTACGGGCCGTTTGCGGGGGCGCCAGTGACGCACGCGCCACAGGCCCCAGGCCAGCACGGGCACCAACGCCAGCAACAGCCACCAGCCAGGCGCCGGCGGCCATGGGCTGATCGGCGGGGGCGCGATCAATGGCTGCAACTGGTCAAGCGGGTTCATGAGGCGTTGCCCAGGCGTTGTGCGCTCAGGTAATCGCGCAATTGCTCGATCATCTCGCTTTGCGTGGTCAGGGGCATCAGCAGCACCCTGAGCTTTTGCGCCATCAATTCCCAGCGCTCGATGCGCGCCTCGGCCTGTTGCCGGTAGGCCTGGCGCAGCCCTTCGTCCAGCGTGTCCAGTTCCAGCTGCGCACCCCGTTGCGCGAACCTCAGCAAGCCGGCTGCCGGCAGGGCGTGGTCCAGTGGGTCCGATACCGGCATCAGCAACAGGTCGCAGTGACGGGAGAGCATGGCCAGGTGCTGTTCGCACTGGGGCGTCAACGAGCGCTCATCGCAAATCACGATGGCCAGGCTGCCAGGCCTCAATACTTCCCGCGCCCTGCGCAGCGCAAGGCCGAGGCTATCGGTCTGGGCCACGCCTTCGGTGTGCAGCGACTGGTTGACCTTGGCCAGGCGATTGAGCAGTTGCAGCAGGCTTTGCTTGCTGCGCCTGGGTTTGATCTCGTGGGGATCGTTGTCACCGAACACCAGCCCCCCGATCCGGTCGTTGTGCCCCAGCGCGGCCCAGCCGAACAGGGCAGCTGCCTGAGCCGCCAGTACCGACTTGAACACCAGCCCGGAGCCGAAGAACAGCCGCTGGCTCTGCTCAACGAGAATGAAGATCGGCCGCTCGCGTTCTTCGTGGAACAGCTTGGTGTGGGGCTCTTGGGTACGGGCAGTGACCCGCCAGTCGATATTGCGCACATCGTCACCGGCCTGGTACACCCGCACCTGATCGAAGTCCACACCCCGGCCCCGCAACTTGGAATGGTGCAGGCCCACCAGCGGGCTGCGTTGGCCGGGGTTGGAGAACAGTTGGATTTCGCGCACGCGGTGGCGCATGTCGATGAGTTCGGCAAGGGTGATGCGAATGCCGGGTTCGATCAGCGGGGCGCTGGACATGGGGTCAGGCAACGGCCACGACGTCGAGGATACGCTGCACGACCCGGTCCTGGTCGACCCCCGCCGCCTCGGCTTCGAACGACAGGATGATGCGGTGGCGCAACACGTCGAACAGTACTGCCTGAATGTCCTCGGGGCTGACGAAATCGCGCCCGGCAAGCCACGCGTGGGCCCGTGCGCAGCGGTCCAGGGAAATCGAACCGCGCGGGCTGGCGCCGTAGGCAATCCAGTCGGCCAGTTCGTTGTCGAATTTGGCCGGCGTACGCGTGGCCATGACCAGTTGCACCAGGTACTCCTCCACCGCGTCCGCCATGTACAGACCGAGGATCTCCTTGCGTGCTGCGAAGATCGCCTGCTGGCTGACCCGCCGTTCGGGCTTGGTCTCACCCCCCAGCGCCTCGCCACGGGCCTGGGCCAGGATGCGGCGCTCCACGGCGGCGTCGGGGAAGCCGATCTTGACATGCATCAGGAAACGGTCGAGCTGCGCTTCGGGCAGGGGATAGGTGCCTTCCTGCTCGATCGGGTTCTGCGTGGCCATGACCAGGAACAGCGGCGACAGGTCGTAGGTACTGCGCCCCACACTGACCTGACGCTCGGCCATGGCTTCGAGCAGCGCCGATTGCACCTTCGCCGGCGCCCGGTTGATTTCGTCCGCCAGCACCAGGTTGTGAAAGATCGGCCCCTGCTGGAACACGAAGCTCCCTGTCTCGGGCCGATAGATCTCGGTGCCGGTGATGTCAGCGGGCAGCAGGTCAGGGGTGAACTGGATACGGTGAAATTGCGCCTCGATGCCCTCGGCCAGTTCCTTGATGGCCTTGGTCTTGGCCAGGCCCGGTGCACCTTCCACCAGCATGTGGCCATCGGCCAACAGCACGATCAGCAGCCGCTCGACCAGCTTTTCCTGGCCAAGGATCTGGGAAGAGAGAAAGGTGCGCAGCGCGATCAGCGCCTCACGGTGTTCCATCGGCGACGGTTCCTGATAGAGGACCAGGCGGCTGATGGCAGCGGCCCGGCAAGGGTTGATACTTTAATCCATCCGAGGGGGTGGCGACCAATGGCGGCTTGGAAATTTATCCATCCTCGGCTGCCTGGCACCCGGAAATGTCCTGCCCGATGATCGCCATTGCCTGATGGTTCGGCATCGTGCCGTGGCGCTTGCTTGTGCTTTTCAGCCAGGCAGGTAGCACTACAATGCAGACGCACATCACCGGGAGCCACAGGGCAGACGCTATCGAAATACGTCTGGGCCTATTCTTCGACGGCACGGGCAACAATCAGCACAACACCACGGTGTCGCACGGCAAGGGGGCAAGCTACGACAATGCCTTGAGCAACGTCGCACTGCTGCATGACCTCTATGCGCAGCAACCGGAAGACGATGGGCAGCGCGTCGTGCTCAAGCACTATGTCCAGGGGATTGGCACCCAGGCTGGGGAAGCCGATGACATCTATGCATCGGCCACCGGTCGCGGGCGTACGGGCATCCAGGCGCGTGTGGAGCAAGCGCTGGCCGATATCGCCGCGCTGTTGCGCGACTGGCAGCAAGGCCATCGGCAAACGCGCATCGAGCGGATAAGTGTGGACCTGTTCGGTTTCAGCCGCGGTGCAGCGGCGGCCAGGCATATGGCCAATGTGTTGCGCAACGAGCCCGCGCGTTTGTTTCCACACTGCCCGATCGTCATCCATTTCATCGGCTTGTTCGACACGGTGGCAGCCATCGTTGCACCCCTGCAAGGGGATTTCGACCCCGCCGATACCCGTCAGGGTGGGCTGCAGCTCGGGTTGCCCGAAGGCATTGCCAACCATGTCGTGCAACTGGTGGCCGGGGATGAGCAGCGCCACAACTTTCCCCTGATAGGCAGTGGGCACGACATCGTGCTACCGGGTGTGCATTCGAATATCGGTGGTGGCTATCAGGATGTGGTCGACGAAGACGTGCTGCTGTGCAAGCCCCAGTCCCAGCGGGTAGCGGCTGGGGTGCCTGCACAACAGACCGGCGTCTACACAGCCGTCGCCGCATTGATGGTCACCGCGTTCAAGGACCTTGGCCAACCGCCTGCGCGGGTGGTTAGTTGGGAACATCCTGTGCCTGGTGGGGAGCCCCGTGAACCGCAGAAACAGGTTTATGCCGCCATCGGTCGAAGGCGACAGGTAGCCGGGCAGCTGTCACGGGTCTACTTGAGCATCATGCGCGAGTACGCAGCGCGCGCGGGCGTGCCCTTTGCACCGCTGGGCTGCCACAGGCAGCACGCTGTACCGGAGGAGCTGCGTGGCATCAGCGACAAGTTGCATGCCTATGCGTTGGGGGCCTGCCCATCGCTGGAACTGACCGAGCCGGAGCAAACTCTATTGCGCGAGCGCTACATCCATACCTCGGCGCACTGGAATGCCGTCAAGGGCATGCGCAGCAGTTCACTGGACGTGCTGTTCATCGACCGGCCGGGCGTAGCGGGGCGGGTGGTGCATCCTAATCCTGTCTAGGGTGTTCGGGTGCAGAGTGGGGCTGCCTTGCACCAAATCCGTAGGCTATCGGGTTTTCCGGGGGTGCAGCTTAGCCGCGATGGGCCGCAAAGTGGCTCCCCGACATTCTCGGCTGCAAAGCTGAAATATTGGGGCCGCTTCGCGCCCATTGCGGTCAGTCCGGCCCCCCGGCAAGCCCGCTCCCACAAAGAATCCCTCACACCTCGGTATCCTGAGCCCTGCACGCTATCGATCACAGCGATAACCACTATCGAGCGGCCGGCCTCTCGCCTGGCAGCCCTTGCTCTTATACTCGCGGCCTGATTTAGCCTCTCGTGCGCCTGTCTCAGGCGCCCTGTCATGGAAGTGTGCACAATGCCAAGCGTCAGCCCGGCCCCTCGTGGTCTGCCCGAACACCAACAGCAAAGCCTGCTCCAGCAATGGCTGGCCATTCTCTCCGTGGCCGTGGGCGCGTTCGCCCTGGTGACCAGCGAGTTTCTCCCAGTAGGCGTGCTGAACGACGTCGCCAACGATCTGGGCATCAGCGCAGGGCTTGCCGGGCTGATGGTCACCTTGCCCGGCATCATGGCGGCCCTGGCGGCGCCGACCATTTCTGTCGGTGTCGGCAACCTGGACCGGCGCTACCTGCTGATTGGCCTGACCCTGATCATGATCCTGGCCAACGCCATCGTCGCCTTTGCCGGTAACTTCCACCTGTTGCTGCTCGGGCGCGTGCTGCTGGGGGTGAGTATCGGTGGCTTCTGGGCGACCGCCATCGCCTTGAGCAGCCGCCTGGCGCCCGAGGGCGTCGGGGTGGCCAAGGCCAATTCGATCATCATGGCCGGCGTCACCCTGGCCACGGTCATCGGCGTGCCGGTGGGTACCTGGCTCAGCGGGTTGATGGGCTGGCGGATGACGTTCCTGGTCACCGCTGTGGTAGGGGTGCCGGTACTGCTGGCGCAGGTCATGCTGCTGCCCCGGTTGATGCCGGAAAAGGCGATCCGCATCAGCGACCTGCCGGCGTTGTTCATCAACCCGCAAGCGCGCGTGGGCCTGATTGCCGTGTTGCTGATCGGCCTGGCGCATTTCGCGGCCTACACCTACGTGGCCCCTTTCTTCAAGCAAAGCGCCGGCTTCGATGGCCCAACCATTGGCTCATTGCTGCTGCTTTACGGTGTGGCAGGCTTCATGGGCAACATCTTCGCCGGCTTTGCGGCCAACCGCAGTGTGCGGCATACCCTGCTGCTGGTGGCATTGCTGATAGCCACCAGCACGGCGCTGTTCCCGCACTTTGCCACTGGCATGACGGGCGCTGCCATGCTGATCGCGTTATGGGGCTTTGCCTTCGGGGCGTTTCCTGCCTGCGCGAACATCTGGATGTTCGTGGTCGCGCCCAAGGATGTGGAACGGGGCATGCCGCTGTTCGTGGCCATGTTCCAGGTCATCATCGCCGTGGGCTCGTTCTTCGGTGGTCAGGTGGTCGATCACTTGGGCACCGGCGTGCTGCTGAGTGCGGCCACGGCACTGGTAGGTTGCGGTTTCGTGACGGTGCTGGTGCTCGGGCGCAGTGTCAGCAATGCGATGGTCAGCCAGCCGGGTTGAGCCTGGCAATGATCGACCCGCGTCTGGGCGGTGTGGGGGGATTGGAATGAACGCGGCGCACCGACTAAGGGTCGCATGTTCACACCCTCCAAGAAGGAAACCTGCAATGAAAGCGATGACTCGACTGTTCACTGGCCTGGCCCTGGTTGGCGCGATGGGCGCTTCTGTTGCCTGGGCCGATCAGCCCGGCGCCGACTGGAAAGTGAACAAGGATCAGGCCGAAGCTGCCCTCAAAGGCGCCGGTTACACCCAGATCACCAAGATCGAAGCCGATGACGGTCACTGGGAAGGCGAGGGGATGAAAGCTGACGGCAAGCAGTACGAGTTCAAGGTCGACCCGCACGATGGCCGTATCGTCAAGGATGAACTGGATAACTGAGTTCAGCCTGCATTCAAAGCCCATCAGGCCCACGCAACAGCGTGGGCCTGATGCATTGGGTCAGCGGCGCAGCAGGCGCGAGACTACCATGGCCAGCGCGGCACCGATGGCTACAGCTGCAAACGGCTTTTCCTTGACGAACGACGAGACGCAGTTCACGGCATCACCGTAAGTCTTGGTCACCTGGCCGGCAGCCTGACGGCCTTCGCCTTCGGCTTCCAGGGCCGGATCGTCGATCAGACGACCTACAGCGCTCTGGGCTTTACCGGCAATGTTCTCTGCTACACCTTCGATCTGTTCGCGTTTCATGGTTCGGTCATCCTTTCGCTAACGGGATTGGTTAAATAGCAAAAGGTTAGGGCTTTAGCGCCGCCCATTGGTTCCAACGAAAGCGGTCCCAACTACTGCCGCCCCGTGCACCTGCCGCTGCTACGTGCCCTCACGCACATGCCGTTCCAGGATCCTCGGCCCGCTGCCTTCCTCGCCCAATACATCCTGTGGGTTACGTAGCGGGCATTGCTCCAGCGACAGGCAGCCGCAGCCGATGCAGTTGTCCAGGTTGTCGCGCAACGCCTGGAGCAGACGGATGCGCTGGTTCAGGTCTTCTCGCCACGCGCTGGACATTTCGCCCCACTGAGCCGCCGTGAGCTTGCTGTTGGGCGGGTAGCGCCCCAGCGCCTGCTTGATGTCATCCAGGGCAATACCGGTACGCTGGGCCACCTTGATGATCGCCAGGGTGCGCAGCACCAGCGACGGATAGCGGCGTTGGTTGCCAGCTGTGCGCGTGCTGGCGATCAAACCTTTGCTTTCATAGAAATGCAGTGCCGATACTGCGATACCGCTGCGGCGAGCCACCTCACCTACGGTAAGCATCCGTGTCGAATCTGCTGCCATGCGGGTCGATCTCCAATGAGTGGCTGTGGTGCGTCAGAACGCTGGGGGGAAAGCAGCGGCGCTGGCGGGCATGCGGTCGCGGCGTAGCTGGTTGACCAGGCTGTAGCGATCAGCGGGGTAAAGGTTTTCGCAGACCGCCATCAGGTCGCCGTTTTCCTCGCGGTAGTGGCGCACCACGCACAGCGCCGGTGAACCCGGCTCGGCACTCAATACCTGTGCCTGTTGCAGGGTGAGCGACTGTGCCTGAATGTGCTGGTCGATCACCGCGATGACTCGCCCGTAATGCTGCTCGATCAGGCGGGCGATCAACTGCTCGGGATGTGCCTGGGCCAGCTCGATCACCTGCACGTAGTCGGATTGGGCATAGACGGCGCTTGCACACAGCGCCAGGGCGTGCCCGGCAGAGGTACGGTGCAGCGCCTCGATGCAGAAGTACTGTTCCCCTGGCACCAGTCCCAGGCGCTCGGCCTCTTCAGGGGCGGCCACGAATTGGCGGATATCGCGAATCTGACGTACCGGTGCCTGAAGGTGATGCGAGAGCTCTGCCAGGTTCGCGATCGACTGCCGGTAGCCGATCTCGGGGTGGCGCGCCTGGACACGTGTCCCAACGCGCTTGCGCCGGGACACCAGGCCCAGGCTCTGTAACTGCTCGACCGCCGCGCGAACCGTGTGCCGGCTTACACCATACAGCGCGCACAGCTCCATTTCAGTGGGCAACAGGCCCCCGACCGGGTAGCGGCTGCTGGCGATTGCCTCGATCAAGTCCTTGGCCACGGTGGCATAGCGGGCTTGGTGCATGGGTCGAACCTGTCTGGATGTTGTACAAAGGCGCCAGTGTACCAGCCGTCGGTCGCTCCCGAGCCAAGCTCCCCTCCATGGCCTCATTGCCCCTTGTGCGACCTCAGTAGCAACGCTGCCACCGCACAGCCGAGCAACGCCAGGCAGGCCAGGTAGAACGCATCGCTGTAGGCCATCAGGTAGGCTTCGCGGCCGATGGTGCCCGACAAACCTTCGAGCCACTGCTGTGAGTGCCAGAGCCATGTCTGCACGGTCGGGTCCAGGCGCGCGTGCAACTGCGGCTCGAACACGGTCACGTGCTCATGGATGCGCGCACTGTGCAGGCGTTCGCGCGTGGCTACCAGTTGGGTCAGGCCGGCCGTGCCGATGGCGCCACCCAAGTTACGCAGCATCGAGAACACCGCCGAGGCGGACCCGGCCTCGCGCTTGTCCAGCCCGGCCACTGCCAGCACGGACAACGCGACCATGATGAAAGGCTGGCCGATGCCCCGCACCACGGTGGAAGGGATGATCACATTGTCGGCACTGTCAGCAGTCAGGCTGGCGCCCATCCAGCAGCCCAGCGCCATGATCAGGAACCCGCTGGCCACCATGAACTTTGCGCTGGTCCACCTCATCAGGCGCGGCATCAACGGCGCCAGCAGCAGCTGCACGAGCCCGTAGGCGATCAACGCCACACCCACGTCTCGTGCACTGAAGCCCTGCAGTTGCGACAGGTAGTTGGGCACCAGAAACACCAGCCCGAAGGTGGCCGCGCCGAATATGAACATCGCCAGGCTGGCCACGCCGAAGTTGTAACGGCCCAGCAACCGCAAGTTGATGAACGCGCGGGGGCCGAACAGCTGGGCCGTCACGAACAGCACCAGGGCCAATGCCGACACCACGGTCATGCCGGTGATGAACGAAGACCCGAACCAATCCAACCGGCCGCCTTCTTCCAGCACGATCTGCAGCCCGCCCAGGCCGATCACCATGGCGGCGATGCCCAGCCAGTCACCGTGGCGCAGCAGCTGCAACTTCATCGGCCTGGCCTCGATGGACCAGGCAATGGCGCACAGCAACGCGATACCAGGAAACAGCTGCAGGTAGAAGATCCAGCGCCAGGAATAGGCATCGGTCAACCAGCCGCCGATCGAAGGGCCCGCGGCCTGCGCCACGCTGTTGGCCAGGCTGAACAAGGCCATGCCCATGGCCATCCGGCTGGCCGGCAATTCGGTGATGATCAGCTGGAACGACAGCGGAATCAGGACGGCACCGGCGGCGCCCTGAATTACCCGGATCACGATCATGGTTTCAAGGTTCGGCGCCCACGAACAGGCCACCGACGCGATCAGAAAGACCAGCGAGCCCGTCCACATCACCCGGCGCAGGGAGAACACCTCCACCAGCCAGGCCGTCAAGGGGATCATCACGATCTCTGCCACCAGGTAGGCAGTGGATATCCATGAGCCTTCCTCGAAGCTGGCGCCTAGCGAGCCGCGTATCTCGGGCAGTGCGGCGCTGGTGACGTGCACGTTCATGCCGGCCATGAAACAGCCGAACAGCCCGCCCAGCACGGCCACCCAGGCGCGCAGGGATACCGGTTGTTCAGCGCGCATCGGCAGGCTCCGACGTGCGCGTGTCGACGGTGGTTACCACCGACATGCCGGGCAGTATCTGCGGCCCGTTTGCGGGCAGGTCGAGCAGGATGCGCACCGGAAAACGCTGGACGATCTTGGTGAAGTTGCCCGTGGCATTGTCCGACGGCAGCAGCGCGAAGACATTACCCGAGGCCGGCGAGAAGCTTGCCACGTGACCTTTGAATGCATGGCCAGGGAAACTGTCTACCTGAACCTGCACAGGCTGCCCTGGGCGCATCCGAGCCAACTGGGTTTCCTTGTAGTTGGCCACGACATAGGCTTGCGCCACCGGCACCACCGCCAGCAACGGCTGGCCTGGCGCCACGTATTGCCCTGCACGCACGCGGCGTTGGCCCACTACGCCTGCCACCGGGGCGCGCAGTACGGTGTCTTGAGCGTCCTGTTCGGCCAGCCGGCGTTCGGCGCTGGCGCTTTCGAAGGCGGCCTGGCGCTGCTGCAAGTCGGCCTCGGCCTGGGCAGCGCCGGCCTTGGCCATCCGTTGCTGTGCCTGTTGTTCACGCCATGCTGCCTTGGCCCCTTGCTCGACAGCCTTGGCCTGGTTGGCGGCGGCCAGCGCCTGCTCCAGCCGTTGGGTCGTGGCGGCCTCATCGCGTACCAAGCCCTGGTAGCGCTGCAGGTCCAGCTGGCTGCGACGACGTTCGGCGCTGGCACTGTGCACGGCGGCTTCGGCCTTGAGGGTTGCTTGGGCCTGCTGCTCGATGCGCTGCACGGCCAGCTCGCGGTGAGCCTGCGCCGCGTCTATGGCCGCCTGCGCCTGGCGTTCGACAGCGCGCGCGCGATCCCTGCGAGCCTGGTAATCGCGATCCTGCAACCGCACCAGCACAGCGCCGGCTTGAACCGGCTGGTCATCTTCGACCTCTACCGTCGCCACATAGCCTGCCACACGCGAACTCAATGCCACCCAATCGGCGCGGATGTAGGCGTCATCGGTACTTTCCAGGTAGCGCCCGGTGGTGAACCAGTAGCCAGCGAGCGCCAGTAGCGCCAGCACGCCCAGGCCTGCGCCGCCGATATAGACCAACCGCCGTCGTGTGCGAATGGTTGCATGCTCGGTAGTCGGGGTTGGGGTGGGCGTTTCTACAGCAGCGTTCATAGCGGCGTTCCATTGTCGAGTGAAGGCAGTTGCGCTTTGCGAGCGGTGGGCGTTGGGTGGTGAGCGGTGCCTGGGGCGTGGCGGATTCACCATCCCCCGCCCAGCGCGCGAAACAGGTCGATCTGCGCCCTGGCCACCTTGCCGCGCGCCTCGAGGAGCTGGTCATGCAGGGCAATCAGCTCGCGCTCGCTGTCAAGCAGGGCCAGCCCGTCCTGGGTGCCCGCACGGTAGCTGGCCTCTGCCAGGGCGAAGCCACGCTGGCTGTGCTCAAGCGCGGCCTGCAGCGAAGACAGGTGCTGCTGCTCACCGGCATGACGGGCCAAGGCCTGGCGCACATCCTTCAGGGCCTTGAGCGCGACGCTGCGATAGTGAGCGCGCTGAGCCTGCTGCAAAGCCTGGGCCTTGCCCAACCGGGCACGATTGGCTTGCAGGTTGGGTAATTCCCAGCTGATCAGCGGGCCGACGCCGAACGTGATGGCGCGGCTGGCACCCAGGCCATTGATGTGGCGATCAGCACTAGCCAGCTGGGCGCCAAAGCGAACCTTGGGGTACAGGTCGGCGCGCACGATGTCCGTTTCCAGGCCGGCGGCTTGCAACGCTCGTTCAGCCTGGCGTACGTCGGGGCGCCGTTCGAGCAGGTGCCAGCCATCGCCTGTGGGCAGCGCTGCCGTGAGCGACGGGATGGCAGCGCAGGGTTGGGTGTGATCGACCGTGACCTCACCCGCCAGCGTGCTCAGCTCGAACAGTGCCACCTGGCGCCGCGCCTCGAAAACGGGTATCCGGGCGCGAACCTGCTCACGCAGGCCAAGCAGCCGCTCACCGTCCAGCGCCGTAGCGATGCCGGCCTGACGCTGGCGGTCGCTCAACAGCAGGCTGCGATCAAGGGTGTGTAGGGCTTGCCTGGCTTGACTCAGGCGAGCGGTGTAGACGCATTGTTCGATGTAGGCACGGCTGGTCTGGGCTGCCACCTGCAGCCCCACGGCATCGTGTGCGGCGGCCGCGGCCTGCGCTTGCGCCTTGGCGCGATCGATTTGGGCTTGCACCTGCCCCCACAGGTCCACCTGATAGGCCAGCTCCATGCCCGGATTGAACTGCCAAGAGGAAGTAGCTCGGCTGTCACGGGCCTGGGCCAGGGTCTGATCGTCACTGTCCCTGCCGTAGGTCGCAGCAATGCCCAGCGAGGTGGCAGGCAGGCGCTGCGCCTGGAACTCGCCAATGCCGGCCAGCAGTGCGCGCACGTTGGCTTGAGCCTGAGCCAGGTCCTGGTTATTGGCCAATGCGCGCTCCACCCAGTACTCGAGTTGCGGGTCCTGGTACAGCTGCCACCAGCGCCCGGGTAAAGGCTGTGCGCTAACCCCGGCCTGGGTCTCGGTCAAAGGGTTGACCCGCATGGCCGCAGGGGGCTGTTCGCAGACGACAGGGTGCGTGCAACCTGCCAGCAGGCCGAACGTCAGCACAGTGCAAAGGCGTACGGGGGAGGGGATCATCGACAAAGTGGGCATCATGAACATCGCTTGGCAGTCATGATGCAACGTTAACGAGACCAGTCAGGCCAAGGCTGCCGCAAGCGGGACAACCATGCGCGCCAGCCGGACAATCCGAGCCGTTTCAGCGGGGGCGTGCGCTACCGTCCTGCCAGTCGCTGGGCGCGCACCCCAGGATGCGCCTGAACACGGCTGCAAAGGCGCTGGGGCTCTGGTAGCCGTGTTCGAGCGCCACATTGATGATCGGCTGACCTGCCGCCAGGCACTGCTGGCTCAACATCACCCGTGCCCGAGCGCGCCATTGGCCGTGGGACATGCCCAGCTCGCGCTGGAACAGCCGGGCCACATTGCGTGTGCTCATGTTCAGCGCCGTGGCGCACTGTTCAAGGGCATGTTCCTCGGCTGGTGCCTGCAGCATGCGCTCGCACCAGGCCCTCAGGCGTGGGTGCGTCGGCAGTGCTATGAACGTGTCGATGCGCCTTGCGTGGGCGAGCTCGCCCAGTATGAGCGCCCGTACGTGCTCGCCCTCCCGGATACCGAGCATGCGCGAGGCGGCCAGGATCAACTCACGCAGCAACCCCGTCACCACGATCACCTGGCAGTGGTCGACGTGGGGCGCCAGCAGCAGGGAGCGCATGCTGACGACGCCTTCCATGACAATCGCATGGCTGACGCCGGCCGGCACCCACAGCGCATTGCCCCCATGAATCACCCAGCTTCCCGAATCGGTACTCACATGCACAGTGCCACTGGCTGCGTAGATCAGCTGGTCGTGGGCGTGGCAGTGGCTGGCCACCTGATCGCCGGGGGCGTAATCCATTTCGAGTGTTTGCATGGCGGGATCCATGGTGGGAATGGATCCAATTGTAAGGATGGATTGTGTGTAGATGTTGCAAAGCGTGGGGTAGCGTGCGTGCTAAGTGCGATTGAATTGCTTGATCTTCTTAAAAGTTGAGGCTTGATTGCGGATTATTTGGTTTTTGCAGTTGTAACTGTGTAGCCGAGCGGAGTGTCTAGGGAGCGCTCAACGATCTATCCCGGGCATGCCGGCTGTCGAGGGAGGTCGGCATGCAGGAACTGGACGTTACAAGCCTTCCTCAAGCGCGAGCAGTGCTTCGACGGTCTGCCGACGTCGGATCAAGCGCACGGCCTGGCCTTCGATCATCACCTCTGGCAGCAAGGGCCGGCTGTTGTAGTTGGACGACATGGAGGCACCGTAGGCACCGGCATCGTGAATCACCAGCAAGTCGCCGACCTGGGCCTGGGGCAAGACCTGAGGGCAGAGTGCCTGGTCATCCTGAGTGAACACGTCGCCTGATTCGCACAGTGGGCCGGCCACCACGGTCGGTTGCCGCGGGCGGTCCACGGGGCGGCCATCGGCATCGAGCAGGGTCATGGCATGGTAGGCCCCATACATCGCAGGGCGCATGAGGTCGTTGAAGCCAGCATCGACCAGCACGAACGTGTTGCGGCCCACCTGCTTGACGGCACGGACTTCGGTCACCAGATAGCCCGACTCGGCCACCAGAAAACGCCCTGGCTCGATCTCCATGCGCACCGGGTGGCCCAGCAGCGCTTCGATTTCCTGGCGTGCCACTGCCCAGGTTTGCGCGTAGCGCTGCAGGTCCACCGGCGTGTCGGTAGTGCGGTACGGCGTCGAGAGCCCACCGCCGATCGAGAACGCTTCGATATCGGTGTCCAGGCGCGCGATCAGCTCGATCATGGCGCGAGCCACCTGCTCCAGATGGGTGTAGTCCACGCCGGAGCCGATGTGCATGTGCACGCCCACCAGGTGCAGGCGATGGGCCCTGATGCAGGCGAGCGCCTGCGGCAAGTCTTCATGCCAGATGCCATGCTTGCTGTTCTCGCCCCCGGTATTGGTCTTGCGGCTGTGGCCATGGCCGAACCCCGGGTTGATGCGCAGCCAGACACGGTGCCCTGGCGAGTGCTCGCCCAACTGGCGCAGCATGTCGATGGAGCCTGCGTTGACTTCGATCTTTTCCGCGACCACGCGTGCCAGGGTAACGCGGTCCAGCACATCGCAGGTCAGCACCACCCCCGCAGGCTCGCCCGCCACACTGGCGCCGGCTGCAAAGGCGCGTTCCATTTCCCCAAGCGATACTGCATCGAGTACCAGGCCGTGCTCGCGCATCAAGCGCAACACCTGCAGATTGGGATTGGCTTTCTGGGCGAAGCGTACGGTATCGAATGGCTTGAGCTGTTCTATCCGGCTGAGGATGGTGGCGGCGTCGTAGGCCCACAGGGGTGAACCGTACTGGCGAACGGCGTTGGCTAGGACAGAGAAGGGAATGGTCATGATCGAATGGCTCGGCACAGGTGGAAGCCGACAGCATGGCCCGTAGACTCGATTCAGAAAAATAGCTATTTTTGCGCCGTCCATTCATCTCTGATATGCCCTGAGAATGCAGTCGGTGCTCCCATGAAACTCTCCGCCCGCCACATCGAAGTGTTCCGCGCCATCATGGCCTCAGGTAGCGTCACAGGCGCGGCGCGTCTGTTGTTCACCTCGCAGCCGACCATCAGCCGTGAGCTGGCGCGGTTGGAGCACGTGACGGGCCTGCATCTGTTCGAACGCACGGCCGGTCGGTTGGAAGCCACCGCCCAGGCGTTGCTGCTGATCGAGGAGGTAGAGCGGGCGTATGTGGGGCTTGAGCGCATCGAGCGTTGTGCCCAGGCCATTCGCAACTTCCAGCAGGGCCAGTTGGCCGTCACCTGCCTGCCGTTGTTTTCGCAGACCCTGCTGCCCAAGGTCTGCCAGCGTTTTCATAAGCAGCACCCTGGGGTGAGCGTGAGCATCAAAGCCCAGGAGTCGCCGCTGCTGGAGGAGTCCCTGGCCACCCAGCAGCATGACCTGGGCCTGACGGAGGTCGCGCAGATACCCCGCGGGGCGAGCGGGGAATTGCTGTTCAGCGCCAACATGGTCTGCGTGCTGCCTGAGCAACACCCGTTGCAGGCCAGGTCACGGCTGAGCCTGGCGGATTTCCATGAGGTCGATTTCATCAACCTGGCCAGCCTGGACACCTATCGCCAGCGTCTGGACCACCATTTTCGCGCGGCTGGAGTGAACCGTCGCACGGTCATCGAGACCACCAGCGCCGCCTCGGTGTGCGCCATGGTCAGGCAGGGCCTGGGCGTAGCCATCATCAACCCCCTGAGCGGGCTGGAGGCCGCTCAGAGTGGCTTAACCATCAGGCCGCTGGACATCTCGATCGCCTACCAGGTGATGCTGGTCAGGCCAGACCATCGACCGGCCTCGGCGGCAGTCGAGCCGTTCTGCCAGACACTGCGCGAGCAGGCGCAGGCGATGCAGCGCGCCCTGGCTTAGCCCCCGTGGCACGCGGCAAGCCTGCCCAGTGATCGACGGATCAAAGCTCGCAGACGAAAGTGCCGGTGCCGCTCAGGATGTTCTCCAAGGTTTGCCTGATCTCGTCCAGGTCGCTCAGCGTGCCGGTCAGGTTGATCTGAAGCACCTCATCACCGCGCAAGGCGTCCCGGTCACCTGCTGCCACTTCGATCAACAGGCTCGTTGCCTTCAAGGTCACTTTCAAGCCGTCCAGGGTCGAGGGCTCATCGTCCAGGGTCAGATCAACCGTGTCTTCGTCAGGGTAGCGGGTCAGCAAGAACATCTGACCTTTGTCACTGTGGCAGCACAGGGTTGCCATGTTGTCCTCCTCTTCATCGCAGGGGGTGGCGAACAGCACGGCGGTGTCGATTTGCATGGCAAGCTCGGATCTAAGGAAACGGAAGGGAATTCTGACAGTCTTGCTTACATGCATAAACGTAAAGTTACCGCCCCTTGAACGAAATTGTCGCAGCGCTGCAAGCCTTGATGACCGGTCAGTCGTTAAGCTTCGCCCAGTCCTGGGCGTGCATGCACACGCTCAACGCCTGGTTTTCATCGTTCGCCCTGCCTGCAATCGTCTATCGTTGACCCCGGCACGGCGCACGCAGCGACGCTTCAACTATTACAAAGCCCAAGCGGAGTACCACAGATGGCGTTCTTCACCGCGGCCAGCAAAGCCGACTTCCAGCATCAACTGCAAGCGGCCCTGGCGCAGCACATCAGCGAACAGTCCCTGCCACAAGTGGCGCTGTTCGCCGAGCAGTTCTTCGGCATCATCTCTCTGGACGAACTCACCCAGCGCAGGCTTTCCGACCTGGCGGGCTGCACCCTCTCGGCCTGGCGCATCGTCGAGCGTTTCGACCCCGAGCACCCGCAGGTGCGCGTGTACAACCCCGATTACGAGCGCAACGGCTGGCAGTCGACCCACACGGTCGTCGAGGTGCTGCACCATGACCTGCCGTTTCTGGTGGACTCGGTCCGCACTGAGCTCAATCGCCGCGGTTACAGCATTCATACCCTGCAGACCACGGTATTGAGCGTGCGCCGCAACGCCAACGGCGAGTTGCTGGAACTGCTGCCCAAGGGCACCCACGGTGAAGGGGTGGGGCACGAGTCGCTGATGTACCTGGAAATCGACCGCTGCGCCAACGCTGCGGAGTTGAGCGTGCTGGCCCGGGAAATCGAGCAGGTGCTGGCCGAGGTCCGCGTGGCGGTCGATGATTTCGAACCGATGAAGGACAAGCTGCGGGAGGTCGTGGCGCTGGTCGAGCAGACCCCGTACGGGCCGGCTCAGCATGAAAAGGGCGAGGTCAAGGCATTCCTTGAGTGGTTGTTGGACAACCACTTCACCTTCCTGGGCTATGAAGAGTTCACCGTCCAGGCCGATCAGGCCGGCGGGCAGATGGTCTACGACGAGCAGTCGTTCCTTGGCCTGCCGCGTCGCCTGCGCGTTGGCTTGACCCCTGAAGAGTTGCGCATCGAAGATTACGCCGTGGCCTACCTGGCCGAGCCACTGCTGCTCTCCTTCGCCAAGGCTGCGCTGCCAAGCCGCGTACACCGCCCGGGCTACCCTGATTACGTGTCCATCCGCCAGCTCGATGCCTCGGGTAACGTGCTCAAGGAACACCGCTTCATGGGCCTGTACACCTCCACGGTGTACGGCGAAAGCGTTCATGCCATCCCTTACATCCGGGTCAAGGTCGCTGAAGTCGAGCGCCGTTCCGGCTTCGATACCAAGGCTCACCTGGGCAAGGAACTGGCGCAGGTGCTCGAAGTGCTGCCGCGCGACGACCTGTTCCAGACCCCGGTGGATGAGCTGTTCAGCACGGTCATGTCCATCGTGCAGATTCAGGAGCGCAACAAAATTCGCGTCTTCCTGCGCAAGGACCCGTACGGACGCTTCTGCTATTGCCTGGCCTATGTACCGCGTGAAATCTATTCCACCGAGGTTCGCCAGAAAATCCAGCAGGTGTTGATGGAGCGCCTGAAGGCCAGCGATTGCGAATTCTGGACCTTCTTCTCCGAGTCGGTACTGGCCCGTGTGCAGCTGATTCTGCGGGTGGACCCGAAGAACCGCATCGACATCGACCCACAGCAGCTCGAGCGTGAGGTCATCCAGGCCTGCCGCTCCTGGCAGGACGATTTCTCGGCGTTGGTCGTGGAGAACTTCGGCGAGGCCCAAGGCACCAACATCCTGGCCGATTTCCCCAAAGGCTTCCCAGCCGGCTACCGCGAGCGCTTCGCCGCCCATTCGGCCGTGGTGGACCTACAGCATGTGCTGGCCCTGTCGGAAAGCAAGCCACTGGCCATGAGTTTCTACCAGCCGCTGACGCGGGTTGGCGAGCGCACCCTGCACTGCAAGCTGTACCACGCCGACACCCCCCTGGCGCTGTCGGACGTGCTGCCAATCCTCGAAAACCTCGGCCTGCGCGTGCTGGGCGAGTTCCCGTATCGCCTGCGCCACGCCAATGGCCGCGAATACTGGATTCACGACTTCGCCTTCACCTACAGCGAAGGCCTGAGCTTGAACATTCAAGAGCTCAATGACACCTTCCAGGATGCGTTCATCCACATCGTCGGCGGCGATGCCGAAAACGATGCCTTCAACCGCCTGGTGCTCACAGCGGGCCTGCCATGGCGTGACGTGGCGTTGCTGCGTGCCTATGCACGCTACCTGAAACAAATTCGCCTGGGCTTCGACCTGGGCTACATTGCCAGCACGCTGAACAACCATACCGACATCGCGCGCGAGCTGACCCGCCTGTTCAAGACGCGTTTCTACCTGGCCCGCAAGCTGACCCAGGATGACCTGGAGGACAAGCAGCAGCGGCTTGAGCAAGCGATCCTCAATGCGCTGGACGAGGTGCAGGTACTCAACGAGGACCGCATCCTGCGTCGCTACCTGGACCTGATCAAGGCCACCCTGCGCACCAACTTCTATCAGCTCGATGCCAACGGTCAGAACAAGTCGTATTTCAGCTTCAAGTTCAACCCCAAGCTTGTGCCCGAACTGCCCAAGCCGGTACCCAAGTTCGAGATCTTCGTCTATTCACCCCGGGTCGAGGGGGTGCACCTGCGCTTTGGCAACGTTGCGCGCGGCGGCCTGCGCTGGTCGGACCGCGAGGAAGACTATCGCACCGAGGTGCTGGGCCTGGTCAAGGCGCAGCAGGTGAAGAACTCGGTAATCGTGCCGGTCGGCGCCAAGGGTGGTTTCCTGCCACGGCGCCTGCCACTGGGCGGCACGCGAGACGAGATCGCGGCAGAGGGCGTAGCGTGCTACCGCATCTTCATCTCGGGATTGCTCGACATTACCGACAACCTCAAGGACGGTGGCGTAGTACCGCCGGTTGGCGTGGTGCGTCACGACGATGACGACCCGTACCTGGTGGTGGCGGCCGACAAAGGCACGGCCACATTCTCGGACATCGCCAACGGCATCGCCATCGACTATGGTTTCTGGCTGGGTGATGCCTTCGCATCGGGTGGCTCGGCAGGCTACGACCACAAGAAAATGGGCATCACCGCACGTGGGGCCTGGGTTGGCGTCCAGCGTCACTTCCGTGAGCGCGGCATCAATGTGCAAGAAGACCCGATCACCGTGATTGGGGTGGGCGACATGGCAGGCGACGTCTTCGGTAACGGCCTGTTGATGTCCGACAAGCTGCAGCTGGTAGCGGCCTTCAACCACCTGCATATCTTCATCGACCCCAACCCGGAGCCGGCCTCCAGCTTTGCCGAGCGCAAGCGCCTGTTCGACTTGCCACGTTCGGCATGGACCGACTACGACACCAGCATCATGTCCGAAGGCGGCGGCATTTTCCCGCGTAGCGCCAAGAGCATCGCCATTACGGCGCAGATGAAGGAACGCTTTGCCATCGAGGCCGACCGCCTGACGCCCACCGAGCTGCTCAATGCCCTGCTCAAGGCGCCTGTGGACCTGCTCTGGAACGGTGGCATCGGCACCTACGTCAAGGCCAGTGGCGAAAGCCACGCCGATGTGGGCGACAAGGCCAACGACGCCTTGCGTGTCAACGGCAACGAGCTGCGCTGCAAGGTGGTAGGCGAGGGCGGCAACCTGGGCATGACCCAGCTTGGCCGGGTGGAATTCGGCCTGCACGGCGGCGCCACCAACACCGACTTCATCGACAACGCCGGCGGCGTGGACTGCTCCGACCACGAGGTCAACATCAAGATCCTGCTCAACGAGGTGGTGCAGGGTGGCGACATGACCGAGAAGCAGCGCAACCAGTTGCTCGGTAGCATGACCGAGGAAGTGTCTGGCCTGGTGCTGGGCAACAACTACAAGCAGACCCAGGCGCTGTCGCTGGCAGCGCGCCGCGTGCGCGAGCGCATTGCCGAGTACAAGCGCCTGATGGCCGACCTCGAGGCCCGCGGCAAGCTTGACCGGGCCATCGAGTTCCTGCCTTCAGAGGAACAGCTGGCCGAGCGCCTCGCCGCAGGCCAGGGCCTGACCCGTGCAGAGCTCTCGGTGCTGATCTCCTACAGCAAGATCGACTTGAAAGAGCAGCTGCTCAAGTCCCAGGTGCCGGACGACGACTACCTGACCCGCGACATGGAAACCGCGTTCCCGCCGTCGCTGGTCAGCAAGTTCGCCGACTCCATGCGCCGCCACCGCCTCAAGCGCGAGATCGTCAGCACCCAGATCGCCAACGACCTGGTCAACAACATGGGCATCACCTTCGTGCAGCGGTTGAAGGAATCGACCGGCATGAGCCCTGCCAACGTGGCCGGGGCCTACGTGATCGTGCGCGACATCTTCCACCTGCCGCACTGGTTCCGTCAGATCGAGGCACTGGACTACCAGGTTCCTGCCGAGATCCAGCTGACCCTGATGGACGAACTGATGCGCCTGGGCCGCCGTGCCACGCGCTGGTTCCTGCGCAGCCGTCGCAATGAGCAGGACGCTGGCCGTGATTGCGCCCACTTCGGGCCGAAGATCGCCCAGCTTGGGCTCAAGCTCGACGAATTGCTCGAAGGCCCAACCCGCGAACGCTGGATGGTGCGTTACCAGAGCTTCGTCGAAGCGGGGGTGCCAGAGCTGTTGGCACGTATGGTGGCGGGCACCAGCCATCTGTACACCTTGCTGCCGATCATCGAGGCAGCTGATGTGACAGGTCACGAGCCAGCGCAGGTGGCCAAGGCGTTCTTCGCCGTGGGCAGCGCGCTTGACCTGACCTGGTACTTGCAGGAAATCAGCAATCTGCCGGTGGAGAACAACTGGCAGGCCCTGGCCCGGGAAGCCTTCCGCGACGACATCGACCTGCAACAACGCGCGATCACCATCTCGGTATTGCAGATGGCCGATGCTCCGCAGGACATGGATGCACGGGTCGCGCTATGGGCCGAGCAGCATCGGGTGATGGTGGAACGCTGGCGCGCCATGCTCGATGACCTGCGCAGCGCTTCGGGCCATGACTACGCGATGTATGCAGTGGCCAACCGCGAACTGGTCGATCTGGCCATGAGCGGACAGGCGACTGTGATGCCGTCTTGAGTCAATGCTGAACTGAAAAAGCCCCGGCAGTGATGCCGGGGCTTTTTTATTGTTGGATGCTGTTCACGATATTGAAGCTCAAACTCCACGACATCATCAGGCAAACCCCCACTACTGCGTCATTTGAAACGCCGCTCTACACCCTTCTCGACCAGAATCTTGGCCGAGATCTCTTCCACCGAAAAATGCGTGGAATTGATATTGGGAATGTTCTCACGGCGGAACAGGCTCTCGACTTCACGCACCTCGAATTCGCACTGGGCAAAGCTCGAATAACGGCTGTTGGGCTTGCGCTCGTGGCGAATGGCGGTCAGCCGGTCGGGGTCGATGGTCAGGCCGAACAGCTTGCTGTGGTGCTTTTTCAATACCGCCGGCAGTTGCAGGCGCTCCATGTCGTCTTCGGTCAACGGGTAATTGGCCGCGCGGATGCCGAATTGCATGGCCATGTACAGGCACGTCGGCGTCTTGCCGCAACGGGATACACCCACCAGGATCAGGTCAGCCTTGTCGTAGTAATGGGTGCGGGCGCCGTCATCGTTGTCCAGGGCGAAGTTCACCGCCTCGATGCGCTCCATGTAGTTGGAGTTGCCACCAATGGAGTGGGATTTGCCCACCGAATACGAGGAATGGGCGGTCAGCTCCTGCTCCAGCGGTGACAGGAACGAGGAGAAGATGTCGATCATGAACCCATTGGAGGTGGCCAGGATCTCGCGGATGTCCTGATTGACGATGGTGTCGAAGATGATCGGTCGCATGCCGTCGCGCTCGGCGGCCGCATTGATCTGCTGGACCATGTTGCGCGCTTTTTCAGGAGAGTCGATGTAAGGCCGGGTGAATTTGCTGAAAGGAATGCTCTCGAACTGCGCGAGCAGGCTCTGGCCCAGGGTCTCGGCAGTGATGCCGGTGCCGTCGGAGATGAAGAACGCGGTTCGTTTCATTTGCGATCGGGGCCTTAGTGATGATGACGTTTCTTGATTATGATAAGTTCGCTTTGCCGAATGCGGCTGTCGGCATTCTCACTTATTTTCCAGGTACAGGCCACATGCGTCCGGCCCAGTCACGAAGACAGGCGGGCGCCGTTGAGCTTTTCCAATACAGCTAGTGGAGAGATCACCTTGGTAGAGTACGTAGTTTCCCTCGAAAAGCTCGGCGTCCATGATGTAGAGCATGTGGGGGGCAAGAACGCATCCCTGGGCGAGATGATCAGCAATCTTGCCGGTGCCGGCGTGTCCGTGCCGGGCGGCTTTGCCACTACGGCTCAGGCGTACCGTGATTTCCTCGAGCAAAGTGGGCTCAACGACCGCATCCATAAGGCGCTCGACGCCCTGGACGTGGACGATGTCAACGCCCTTGCCAAGACCGGCGCGCAGATTCGCCAGTGGGTGATGGAAGCCGAGTTCCCGGCGCGTCTGGATGCCGAGATCCGCACCGCCTTCGCCGAAATGGCCAATGGCAACGACAACATGGCCGTGGCCGTGCGCTCTTCGGCCACCGCCGAAGACCTGCCGGACGCCTCGTTCGCCGGCCAGCAGGAAACCTTCCTCAACATCCGCGGCGTGGACAACGTGATCCGTGCGGCGAAGGAAGTGTTCGCCTCGCTGTTCAACGACCGTGCCATCTCCTACCGTGTGCACCAGGGCTTCGACCACAAGCTGGTCGCCCTGTCGGCCGGTGTGCAGCGCATGGTTCGCTCCGAAACTGGTACCGCCGGCGTCATGTTTACCCTCGACACCGAGTCGGGTTTCCGGGATGTCGTGTTCATCACCGGTGCCTACGGCCTGGGTGAAACCGTGGTCCAGGGTGCAGTCAACCCCGATGAATTCTACGTGCACAAGCACACCCTGCAAGCCGGCCGCCCCGCCATCCTGCGCCGCAACCTGGGCAGCAAGGCGATCAAGATGGTCTATGGCGAAGAAGCCAAGGCCGGCCGTTCGGTCAAGACGGTCGAAGTCGATCGCGCCGAGCGTGCCCGCTTCTGCCTGACCGACGAGGAGGTCGTTGAGCTGGCCAAGCAGGCGATGATCATCGAGCAGCATTACCAGCGCCCGATGGACATCGAGTGGGCCAAGGACGGTGACGATGGCAGGCTCTACATCGTCCAGGCCCGCCCTGAAACGGTGAAGAGCCGCGCCAGCGCCAACGTCATGGAGCGTTACCTGCTCAAGGAAAAAGGCACGGTGCTGGTCGAGGGCCGCGCCATCGGCCAGCGCATAGGCGCCGGCAAGGTCCGCGTGATCAACGACGTGTCCGAGATGGACAAGGTGCAGCCAGGCGACGTGCTGGTCTCGGACATGACCGACCCGGACTGGGAGCCGGTCATGAAACGTGCCAGCGCCATCGTCACTAACCGTGGCGGGCGCACCTGCCATGCGGCCATCATCGCTCGTGAGCTGGGTATCCCGGCGGTTGTCGGTTGCGGCAACGCTACCCAGATTCTCAAGGATGGCCAGGGCGTGACCGTCTCCTGCGCCGAAGGCGATACAGGCTTCATCTTCGAGGGTGAACTGGGCTTCGACATCAAGCAGAACTCGGTGGACGCCATGCCCGAGCTGCCGTTCAAGATCATGATGAACGTCGGCAACCCGGACCGCGCCTTCGACTTCGCCCAGTTGCCCAACGCCGGTGTAGGCCTGGCGCGCCTGGAATTCATCATCAATCGCATGATTGGCGTGCACCCCAAGGCTTTGCTCAACTACGCCGGCCTGCCGGCCGACCTGAAGGACAGCGTCGACAAGCGCATCGCTGGCTACGACGACCCAGTCGGCTTCTACGTGGAGAAGCTGGTCGAAGGCATCAGCACCCTGGCAGCGGCGTTCTATCCCAAGAAAGTGATCGTGCGCCTGTCGGACTTCAAGTCCAATGAGTACGCCAACCTGATCGGCGGCAAGCTGTACGAGCCGGAAGAAGAAAACCCGATGCTGGGCTTCCGTGGGGCCTCGCGCTATATCAGCGAAGCGTTCCGCGATTGTTTCGAGCTCGAATGCCGCGCCCTCAAGCGCGTGCGTAATGAAATGGGCCTGACCAACGTCGAAATCATGGTGCCGTTCGTGCGTACCCTCGGTGAGGCCAGCCAAGTCGTCGACCTGCTGGCTGAAAACGGCCTGGCCCGTGGCGACAACGGTCTGCGCGTCATCATGATGTGCGAACTGCCGTCCAACGCCATCCTGGCCGACGAGTTCCTCGAATACTTCGACGGTTTCTCGATCGGGTCGAACGACCTGACTCAGCTGACGTTGGGTCTGGACCGTGATTCGGGCATCATTGCCCACCTGTTCGATGAGCGAAATCCTGCGGTCAAGAAGCTGCTGGCCAACGCCATCGCAGCGTGCAACAAGGCCGGCAAGTACATCGGCATTTGCGGTCAGGGCCCTTCGGACCACCCAGACCTGGCCAAATGGCTGATGGAGCAGGGCATCGACAGCGTGTCGCTGAACCCGGACTCGGTGCTTGAAACCTGGTTCTACTTGGCCGAAGGCCAAAGCGCGACCTGATACCGAAAAATGCGAGGGGCGTCTGGCGCTCCTCGCCTGGTTTTTTCCAGGGCGAGTTCCAGCGATGGATTTCGCCCTTTTTTGTGCGACAAGCAACCGACCTATGCAAAGCAGCAGTACATTATTTCCCGTCGCCTTGCTCAGTGCCGAGCGTCGCGGCGACCTCAGTGAAGATGTCTATCGCATCAAGGCCGGCCTGGGTCCCGATCCCAGCGTGGAGCTGGCCGTGACTCGCCTGGGCCTGGCTGATCAGAGCAGCGCCCAGGGTATCCCGGTCATCCTGCTGCATGGCAGCTTTTCCAATCGGCGTTTCTGGTATTCACCCAAGGGGGGTGGCCTCGGGGCTTACCTGGCCCGGGCCGGCTTCGATGTGTGGATTCCCGAGATGCGGGGGCACGGGCTGTCGCCGCGCAATCGGGATTGGGCACAGAACACGGTGGCTGCCTATGCGCGTGATGACGTGCCGGCCATCGGTGCCTTCGTGCATGAGAAAGCAGGCAGGGCGCCCCTGTGGATCGGGCATTCGTTGGGCGGCACCACGCTGGCGGTCGCCCTGGGTAGTGGCGCATTGGCTGCGCAGCATGTAGCGGGCGTGGCGCTGTTCGGTTCCCAGGTAAGCCGCAGTTACTGGCCGTTGAAAGTGCCTCCGGTGGTGTGGGGCGTGCGCTGGCTGCTTCGCCGCTGGGGGCACCTGTCTGGCGCGCGCTTTGGGCGCGGCCCAGAGGATGAACCCGTCGGCCTTGCCTTTGAACACATGCGCTGGCACGGCTTGTTTGGGCGTTTTGGCGACAAGCAGGGTGATTGGTGGGCAGGCCTTGCGCAAGTCGACGTGCCGACGCTTGCCGTGGCCGCCGCGGCCGACCCGCAGAGCCCACCGTGGGCCTGCCGCATGTTGTTCGAGCAATTCGGGGGTGCACGCAAGCAGTTCCTCTGCCTTGGGCCTGGGGCGGGCTTCGAAGCCTTTGGCCATGCGGACATGCTGGCCAGCCAGGCTGCTCACGTGCAGGTATGGCCGCTGGTAGAACGCTGGTTACGTGAGCCCGGGTTGCCGGTGCATGCCTCCATCGAGGCCTTGGCGCTTGTGCCAGCTGTATGAAAGGCGCTGACCGAGCGGTCTCGGGTGACTGCGGTGTGCTCCAAGGTGTAGCCTTGGCCCACAATCGCTTTCGTTATGACTGACAGGAGCTTGCCATGCAGCATTACGTAACGCCCGACCTGTGTGACGCCTACCCGGACCTCGTGCAGGTGCTGGAGCCGATGTTCAGCAACTTTGGTGGCCGTGATTCGTTCGGCGGCCAGATCGTCACCATCAAGTGCTTCGAGGACAACTCGCTCGTGCGTGAGCAGGTCGAGCTCGATGGCCGGGGCAAGGTGTTGGTGGTCGACGGCGGCGGTTCGCTGCGTCGCGCCCTGTTGGGCGACATGCTCGCCGAGAAAGCGGCTAAAAACGGCTGGGAAGGCTTGGTGATCTACGGCTGCGTACGCGACGTCGATGCACTGATCCAGACCAACGTAGGTGTACAGGCGCTGGCCAGTCACCCGCTCAAGACCGACAAGCGTGGCATTGGCGACCTCAACGTCGTGGTGAATTTCGCGGGCGTTACCTTCAGGCCCGGTGAATACGTCTACGCCGACAACAACGGCGTGCTGGTCTCGCCAAGCCCGCTGCAGATGCCGGAGTGACGCGCCGCAGGCGCTGATGGAGCTTTGATGTTCGAGGAAGACAACGCGCAGTGGGGGCTGGTGCATGCCCTGGTGCTCGACGGCAAGGGCGGGGCACGCGCCATCGCCCGAACCGAGCTGGGCGACTTGCAACTGCAGCCAGAGCAAAGCCTCTGGTTGCACTGGGATCGCAGTCATCCCCAAACCCGGTCTTGGCTGCTTAGCGAAAGTGGTCTCAGTGAATTCGCCTGTGAGCTGTTGCTTGAAGAGAACACGCGGCCGCGCTTGCTGCCGATGGCCGACGAGCAATTGTTGCTCTTTTTGCGCGGGGTCAACCTCAACCCTGGCGCCGAGCCTGAAGACATGGTTTCGGTACGCATCTTCGCCCAGGCCCAGCGCGTGATTTCGCTGCGCTTGCGCCCGCTCAGGGCCAGCGACGAAATCCTGCTGCAGCTGGAGCAGGGCAGGGGGCCCAAGACCGCTTCCGAGCTGCTGTTGCTGATGGGCGAGCTGCTGACCGAGAAAGTCCAGGGATTGGTCAGCGACCTGTCCGAGCTGGTCGATGTCGAAGAAGAAAAGGTAGAGGCTGACGAGCGGCACCAGCCTGATCAGGGCAGCTTGCAACAGATCCGCCGCCGCGCGGCCGGGCTGCGACGTTTTTTGGCCCCGCAGCGCGACATCTATGCACATCTTTCACGCAGCAAGTGGAGCTGGTTTGCCGAGGTCGACGCCGATTACTGGAACGAGCTGAACAACAGCCTGATCCGCTACCTCGAGGAACTCGAACTCACCCGCGAACGTGCGGCACTGGTGCTCGAGAGCGAAGACCGCCGCCGCAGCGAACGCATGAACCGCACCATGTACCGGTTCGGCATCATCACCTGCATCTTTTTGCCAATGAGCTTCATCACCGGGTTGCTGGGCATCAACGTGGGTGGCATTCCTGGGGCGCAGAACCCTTATGGGTTTCTCCTGGCGTGCCTGGTGGTAATAGGGCTGGCAGCAGGGCAATGGTGGTTGTTCCGGCGCTTGCAGTGGGTGTAGCCACCGGCGCGCCGGCGGCCTGGTCGACGCAAGGTGTGACCCGTCGCCAAGCCGTCTCGTCTCTTGCTGATACTACGCGAGGTGCCCATGCACGATCCGTTTGAACAATCCCTGCGTGACCTGCTCAAGGCATCCCCGTCCGGCAATGACCGCCATGACCAGGATGATGCCGCCTGCCTGGGTCGCGTGCTCAAGACCGCCAACCGCCAGGTTGGCGCCGGTGATCTGTTCAGCTTGCTTGGCCGTTGGAGCCAGGCGCTGATGATCGCCATCAACAATGGCTCGGCGCACGTCGCGCCGGTGCGTAGACATTCTTCCCGCAACGCTGCCGCTGGCAGCAAAGCTGATAAGGCCGACTGAATATGGAACTCGATCTCTGGACCCAGAGCCTGGTCACCGCCATGACCGCCCTATGGACCAAGGTGGCGAACTTCATCCCCAACCTGTTCGGCGCGTTAGTCGTGGTGCTGCTGGGCTTCGTGGTAGCCAAACTGCTCGATACCTTGCTCTCCAAACTGCTGGCCAAGCTTGGCCTCGATCGCCTGATGGCTGGTACGGGGCTGACCAAGATGCTGGGCCGCGTTGGCATTCAGGTACCGATTTCCACGCTGATCGGCAAGATCGTCTACTGGTTCGTGCTGCTGATCTTCCTGGTGTCGGCCGCCGAGTCGCTGGGCCTGGAGCGTGTCTCCGCCACGCTCGACATGCTGGCCTTGTACCTGCCCAAGGTATTCGGTGCCGCGTTGGTATTGCTCGCGGGCGTTCTTCTGGCGCAGGTGGCCAACGGCCTGGTGCGCGGCGCCGCCGAAGGCGTAGGGCTTGAGTACGCCGCAGGGCTTGGACGCATCGTTCAGGGCCTGGTGATCATCATCAGCATTTCGGTGGCAATCAGCCAACTGGAGGTCAAGACCGACCTGCTCAACCATGTGATCGTCATCGGCCTGATTACCGTTGGTCTGGCCGTTGCGCTGGCCATGGGCCTGGGTAGCCGCGAAATCGCGGGTCAAATCCTGGCCGGCATCTATGTCCGCGAGTTGTTCCAGGTGGGCCAGCAGGTGCGCATTGGCGAGGTCGAAGGGCATATCGAGGAGATTGGCACGGTCAAGACGGTGATTCTCACCGACGATGACGAGCTGGTTTCCCTGTCCAATCGGGAATTGCTCGAGCAGCGGGTCAATAGCCGCTGACCGAACAAAGCTGTTAATGTATGCCGCCGCAAAAAACGGCCCTCCGGGCACTTGCGGCGACATTGACCTGACTGTCGGCCAGATCCGTTTTGAATAAAGTTCCCACGCCGCCCATGCGCTACGACCCCCGCGAACTCACCGACGAAGAGTTGGTGGCGCGCTCGCATGAGGAGCTGTACCACGTCACCCGCGCGTATGAGGAACTCATGCGTCGCTACCAGCGAACCCTGTTCAACGTGTGTGCACGTTATTTGGGGAACGACCGAGACGCGGACGATGTCTGTCAGGAAGTGATGTTGAAAGTGCTCTATGGCCTGAAGAATTTCGAGGGAAAATCCAAATTCAAGACCTGGCTTTACAGCATCACCTACAATGAATGCATCACCCAGTACCGCA
Organism: Pseudomonas sp. FYR_7; assembly: GCF_043106155.1. Taxonomy (NCBI): domain Bacteria; kingdom Pseudomonadati; phylum Pseudomonadota; class Gammaproteobacteria; order Pseudomonadales; family Pseudomonadaceae; genus Pseudomonas; species Pseudomonas sp. FYR_7. Next base: position 24,655 of record NZ_JBICMI010000051.1, on the reverse strand, counting down.
AGGAGCGCCGCAAGCGCAGGTTGATGGATGCCCTGAGCCTGGACCCCGTCGAAGAGGCGTCCGAGGACAAGGCACCCAAGGCTGAAGAAAAGGGCGGGCTGGACAAGTGGCTGGTCCATGTGAACCCGATCGATCGGGAAATCCTGGTGCTGCGATTCGTCGCCGAACTGGAGTTTCAGGAGATCGCGGACATCATGCACATGGGGCTCAGCGCGACAAAAATGCGTTACAAGCGTGCGCTTGACAAGCTTCGGGAGAAATTTGCCGGTCTCGATGAAACTTAACGACCAGCAAATATCTCTAACGAACCGGCGAGTTCTGCTAGACTCGCCGACGAGTTGTCCCCCCGGTTTTGGTGGGACTGCTTAACTATCACCAGATGGGGATTTAACGGATGAAACTGAAAAACACCTTGGGCTTGGCCATTGGTTCGCTCGTAGCCGCCACCTCGATTGGCGCTATGGCACAAGGCCAAGGCGCCGTCGAAACTGAAATCTTCTACAAGAAAGAATTCTTCGACAGCCAGCGTGACTTCAAAAACGACGGTAACCTGTTCGGCGGCTCCATCGGTTACTTCCTGACCGACGACGTTGAACTGCGTCTGGGCTACGACGAAGTCCACAACGCTCGTGGCGACGACGGCAAGAACATCAAGGGCTCCAACACTGCCCTGGACGCCGTTTACCACTTCAACAACCCGTACGACGCCATCCGTCCGTACGTTTCCGCTGGTTTCTCGCACCAGTCGATCGGCCAGACCGGCCGCGGTGGTCGTAACCACTCCACCTTCGCCAACGTTGGCGCTGGCGCCAAGTGGTACATCACTGACATGTTCTACGCCCGTGCCGGCGTTGAAGCTCAGTACAACATCGACCAGGGCGACACCGAGTGGGCTCCAAGCGTTGGTGTTGGTCTGAACTTCGGCGGTAGCCCGAAGAACCAGGCTGCTCCTGCACCTGCTCCAGTTGCTGAAGTCTGCTCCGACTCCGACAACGACGGCGTTTGTGACAACGTCGACAAGTGCCCAGACACCCCGGCTAACGTCACTGTTGACGCCGACGGCTGCCCGGCTGTTGCCGAGGTCGTTCGCGTTGAGCTGGACGTCAAGTTCGACTTCGACAAGTCGGTCGTTAAGCCAAACAGCTACGGCGACATCAAGAACCTGGCTGACTTCATGAAGCAGTACCCACAGACCACCACCGTGGTTGAAGGTCACACTGACTCCGTAGGTCCAGACGCTTACAACCAGAAGCTGTCCGAGCGTCGTGCTAACGCTGTCAAGCAGGTTCTGACCCAGCAGTACGGCGTAGAATCCAGCCGTGTTGATTCGGTTGGCTACGGCGAAACCCGTCCGGTTGCTGACAACGCCACCGAAGAAGGCCGTGCTATCAACCGTCGCGTTGAAGCTCAGGTAGAAGCCCAGGCCAAGTAATTGGTTTGAAGCCTCATGAAAAACCCGGCCTCGGCCGGGTTTTTCTTTGCCTGCCTGACAGCACGTGATGTCTAGCAGGCAAGCACTGGTATAAGGCCCAACCAAGGCAGTGTTTGCCTGCTACACATTTGTCTATACGTTCACCTGCAGCAAACCTGCAGGCCAACATCGGGCTGTCCTGTCCCGTCAGCGATAGCTATAATCGCCCCCTCACTCACCCCGAGTCTTGTCTGCCCATGTATAACCTGGCCCGCCAGCTGCTGTTCAAACTGTCACCGGAAACTTCTCATGATCTGTCGTTGGACCTGATCGGTGCCGGCGGCCGACTTGGCGTGAACGGCAAGCTGTGCAAGCGCCCGGCCTCATTGCCGGTGAAGGTCATGGGCCTTGATTTTGCAAATCCGGTAGGTCTGGCGGCTGGCCTGGACAAGAACGGTACGGCTATTGACGGCTTCGCCCAGCTGGGTTTCGGGTTCGTCGAGATCGGCACCGTCACGCCTCGCCCGCAACCGGGCAACCCCAAACCGCGCCTGTTCCGCTTGCCAGAGGCAACTGCCATCATCAACCGCATGGGTTTCAATAACCTGGGTGTTGATCATCTGCTGGGCCGTGTTCGCGCTGCACGTTATACGGGTGTGCTGGGTATCAATATTGGCAAGAACTTCGACACCCCCGTCGAGCGTGCGGTGGACGACTACCTGATCTGCCTGGACAAGGTCTACAGCGCGGCCAGCTATGTCACGGTCAATGTCAGCTCTCCAAACACACCGGGGCTGCGCAGCCTGCAGTTCGGGGATTCGCTCAAGCAATTGCTCGATGCCTTGGCAGAGCGGCGGACGCAGCTGAGCGTGCGCCATGGCCGGCACGTTCCCTTGGCCATCAAGATTGCCCCTGACATGAGCGATGAAGAAACGGCACTGGTAGCCGCTGCGCTTGTGGAGTCAGGCATGGACGCGGTCATCGCGACCAATACCACGCTCGGGCGTGAGGGCGTGGAGGCGCTGCCCTATGGCGGCGAAGCGGGCGGACTCTCAGGTGCGCCAGTGCGCCAGAAAAGCACGCGTATCGTCCAGGTATTGGCCGGTGAAATGGGCGGCAAGCTGCCGATCATCGCAGCTGGGGGCATCACGGAAGGAAAGCATGCGGCAGAAAAAATCGCCGCAGGTGCGAGCCTAGTGCAGATTTACTCAGGCTTCATCTATAAAGGGCCGGCACTCATTCGTGAAGCCGTGGACGCCATCGCCGCCATGCCCAAGCGGTAAGCCCGCCAATAAAAAAGGGCCCCTTTAAGGGGCCCCTGGGCCTCAGCCCGACGCCCTGGTGGGGCGTGCCTGGTAAATCGGGTAAATGTCCTCTATCAGCCTACGGCGTGATTTTCGTTGAGCCTGTGGATACCGGCGGTGCCAGTCATACCGTCCCAGTTGTCACCGCGGCCCTCCCGCCAGCCATTGATCCAGGCTTGACGAACAGATGGCAGGGTAAAGGGGCAAAGCTCCCGGGATTTGCCGGTGACTCCATATTGGTAGCCACGTGAAAATGCTCTTTCCAACGGATCACGCTTAAGTCTTCTCATAGGGTGTTGCCCTCACTTGTTGACTGTAATGTCCCGTCGGCCTCCTGGAGGCCGGGCAGAATCGTTCTGCCGGTGTGGGCTCGCTGCCGGCGTCGCGAGCCTGAAGTGCCGCTTCGTTGCGATGCGACCTGTGCTCAGTTCTAACCAATGCGGGTGACGGTGGGAATGATCGATTTGTCATAAGCACGTAACCTTTCCAAGGGTCAGGGGATAAGTAAATAAATGCGACTCATCCTTATTCCCGCTGTAAGCCTGCAGAATCAAGGGTTCGTCGAAGTTTGACGCCATTTTGCCATCGCCCTTGCGATGCGTTTGAAATAGCTCGAAATGCGACGAAGGGTCACATCGGCCCCGGCTTCGCAAGAATTTTATGTACTGCTCGATGATCTAAGCTGTCTGTGCCGTCGGGCAGAGATGGGTAAGTCGGGCGGCCCGGTCATCGCGCCTCCGCAAGGGGCAGATGGCCACTTGCACACCTGTTGAAAAGGCGTGCAGGTAAACAGGGCGTTGCGATGCGTCGCAGCGCCAGTCTAATAGCCCTAATGTGCTGGATAACTCATGTCGGACCGTTTCGAACTCTACCTCACTTGTCCCAAAGGCCTTGAAAGCCTGCTTGCAGAAGAGGCCCGCAGCCTGGGTCTGGACGAGGTCCGTGAACACACCTCGGCCATCCGCGGGGCTGCCGACATGGAGACCGCCTACCGCTTGTGCCTGTGGTCTCGGTTGGCAAACCGCGTATTGCTGGTACTCAAGCGTTTTTCCATGAAAAACGCCGACGACCTGTATGACGGTGTCAACGCCGTGGAGTGGGCTGATCACCTGGCCGCCGATGGTACCCTGGCAGTTGAGTTCAGCGGTCATGGGTCGGGAATCGACAATACCCATTTCGGCGCCCTCAAGGTCAAGGATGCCATTGTCGACAAACTGCGCAACCGTGACGGGCTACGCCCGTCGGTGGAGAAGATCGACCCGGATGTGCGCGTCCACCTGCGTCTTGACCGGGGCGAAGCGATCCTGTCGCTGGACCTTTCCGGCCATAGTCTGCATCAGCGGGGCTATCGCCTGCAGCAAGGTGCAGCACCGCTCAAGGAAAACCTCGCCGCCGCGGTGTTGATTCGCTCCGGCTGGCCACGCATCGCGGCCCAGGGCGGCGCACTGGCCGACCCCATGTGTGGTGTCGGCACCTTCCTGGTCGAGGCGGCCATGATCGCCGCGGACATCGCTCCCAACCTCAAGCGTGAGCGTTGGGGGTTCACGGCGTGGCTGGGCCATGTGCCCGCGCTCTGGCGCAAGGTGCATGAACAGGCGCAGGCGCGCGCCGAGGCTGGCCTGGCCAAACCTGCATTGTGGATCCGCGGCTATGAAGCCGATCCGCGCTTGATCCAGCCAGGGCGCAACAACGTCGAGCGTGCAGGCCTGAGCGATTGGGTGAAGATCTATCAAGGCGAAGTGAGCACATTCGAGCCGCGCCCGGACCAGAACCAGAAAGGCTTGGTCATCAGCAACCCACCCTACGGGGAGCGTCTGGGTGACGAAGCCAGCCTGCTTTACCTTTACCAGAACCTTGGCGAACGCCTGCGTCAGGCATGCATGGGTTGGGAAGCTGCCGTCTTTACCGGCGCTGCGCAGCTGGGCAAGCGCATGGGCCTGCGTAGCCACAAGCAGTACGCATTCTGGAACGGTGCACTGCCCTGCAAACTGCTGTTGTTCAAGGTCCAGCCGGACCAGTTCGTCACCGGCGAGCGCCGGACCGAACAGCCGCAAGCCCCGCAAGCACACGAGCCGGCGCCATTGGCCAGCGAGCCTGCACGCCTGTCCGAGGGTGCGCAGATGTTCGCTAACCGCCTGCAGAAAAACCTTCGGCAACTGGGCAAGTGGGCTCGCCGCGAACAGGTCAGCTGTTACCGTCTGTACGATGCGGATATGCCCGAATACGCCCTGGCTGTAGACGTGTATCAGGACTGGGTGCACGTGCAGGAATACGCGGCACCGCGTTCGATCGACCCCGACAAGGCACAGGGTCGTCTGCTCGACGCGCTGGCAGCCATCCCCCAGGCCCTTGGTATTTCGCCACAACGCGTAGTGCTCAAGCGCCGGGAGCGTCAAAGCGGAACCCGCCAGTACGAGCGCCAGGGCACGGAAGGTCGTTTTCAGGAAGTGTCGGAAGCTGGGGTCAAGCTGCTGGTCAATCTTACCGACTACCTCGATACCGGCCTGTTTCTGGACCATCGGCCGATGCGCGTACGCATTCAGCGTGAGGCGGCCGGCAAGCGTTTCCTGAACTTGTTCTGCTATACCGCGACGGCGACTGTACATGCCGCCAAAGGCGGGGCGCGCAGCACCACTAGCGTCGACCTGTCGAAAACCTATCTGGACTGGGCGCGGCGCAATTTGGCGCTCAACGGCTTTTCAGAGCGCAATCGTCTGGAGCAGGGCGATGTCATGGCGTGGTTGGAGGCCGAACGTGAAAGCTACGACCTGATCTTCATCGACCCGCCCACGTTCTCCAACTCCAAGCGCATGGAAGGTGTGTTCGACGTCCAGCGCGACCACGTTCAGTTGCTGGACTTGGCGATGGCGCGTCTGGCCCCAGGTGGCGTGCTGTATTTTTCCAACAACTTCCGCAAGTTCCAGCTCGACGAGCACCTGTCTGCTCGTTACGCCGTGGAAGAAATCACCGCCCAGACGCTTGACCCGGACTTCGCCCGCAACAACCGCATCCACCGTGCCTGGAAGCTGCAGTTGCGTTGATGCGCCGTTGCCTGTGCCCTTGCAGGGCACAGGCCGTGCAGGTCACTTGGCGGCTGTACTGGCGCCTGCGCTGGGCTGGCGGTAGAGGTCCAGCAGCACCTGGTCAAGCACTTGAGAGGCGCCCCACGGTTTGGGGTCGTTGAGGATAGCAGCCACTGCCCAGGTATGGCCGTTGCTGTCACGGCTGAAACCAGCGATTGCGCGTACGGTGTTGAGCGTACCGGTCTTGATGTGGCCCTCACCGGTCATGGCGGTACGCTTGAGCCGTTTGCGCATGGTGCCATCCATACCCACCAGCGGCAGCGAGCTCATGAACTCGGCAGCGTAAGGGCTTTTCCAGGCCGCTTGCAGCATGGCTGCCATCTCACGAGTGCTCACGCGCTCGGCCCGGGATAGGCCTGAGCCGTTTTCCATCACCAGATGCGGTGCAGTGATGCCTTTCTTGGCCAGCCACTGGCGCACGACACGCTGCGCGGCACGGGCGTCATCGCCATCGGCATCGGTCCGGAACTGGGCACCCAGGCTCAGGAACAGCTGCTGAGCCATGGTGTTGTTGCTGTACTTGTTGATGTCACGGATGATTTCGACCAAGTCCGGTGAGAATGCACGCGCAAGCAACCGGGCGCTTTTGGGCACGTTTTCGATGCGATCGGCACCTTGGATGGTACCCCCCAGCTCGCTCCAGATGGCACGTACCGCACCGGCGGCATAGGTCGGGTGATCGAGCAGCGAGAGGTAGGTCTGGGAGTTGCAGCCATCGCCCAGTTGACCACTGACCGTCACGGTGATGCCGTCCGGCTGTGGCACGGGGTTGTAGCGTACGTCGCCGGCGCAGTTCTTGCTGTTGATAGCCTTGACCTGATTGTCTATGCGAATGCTGGCAATCGGTGGCTCCACGGCAACGCTGACCCTGCCGCCATCGTTGCGCGCCACGAAGCGCAAGGCCTTGAGATTGACCAGCAATGCGTCAGGCTTCACCAGGAACGGCTTGTTCTGATCACCCCCGTCGTCATTGAATTGCGGAAGATTGGGCTGCACGAAATGGCTGCGGTCGAGCACCAGGTCACCTGTAATGGTGCGCACACCGTTGGCGCGCAGGTCACGCATCAGCAACCACAGCTTTTCCATGTTCAGCTTCGGATCGCCTCCACCTTTGAGATAGAGGTTGCCGTTGAGTACACCGTTGCTGAGCGTGCCGTCGGTGAAGAACTCGGTTTTCCACTGGTAGGTCGGCCCCAGCAGCTCCAGGGCAGCATAGGTGGTGACCAACTTCATGGTCGAGGCAGGGTTCACGGACACGTCGGCGTTGAACACCGTGGCTGTGCCGGGGCCATCCAAGGGCAGCATCACCAATGACAATGCCGTGTCTTGTAGCTTATTAGCCTTGAGTGCCTGCTGCACCTTGGGTGGAAGGCTTGTATTGACCGCAGCGGCCTGGCTGGTCAGGGCCAAAGGCAGCAACAGGCCGGCGAGTAGGATGGGGCGGAGCGTTTTGATCATGATCAACGGATACCCTGCAAAGAGGAGAAAGGGCATTGGGGCTGTAGAGGAATGATGGCCCCAGAACGAATGCACACGCATTATGCCCCAAGCCCCCCGGGGTTGCGCCAGTTCGATGCACATGGGTTTCACATCGGACCGCTACGGTGAGTTTGTTCTGCACTGCGGCTTGTGTGCAGATCCGAAAGTAAAAAGGCCACCCCTGGGGGTGGCCTTCTGCGAACGAACCCGACAGAGATTACTCTGCCTTGTTGATCGGCTTTTCCGGGTACCAGGCGTCGAGCAGTGGGCTGACTTCGACCTTGGTCAGTTCGCTGCGGCCTTTGAGCCAGCTTTCGACGGCAGCGCGCTGCTCTTCGGTGACCGAGCCACGCTTGACCGAGCACACCAAGCCGTAATCGTCACCGCCGACATAGTCGAGGCCGTTGGCATCCATGGCTTCGGCAAGGAACGCGTCGAGGAATGCATCGATTGCCTGGTCATCCAGATCCTCTTTGAATTCCAGGTTCAGCTCGAAGCCCAATTCCTGAAACTCGTCGACACACAGCTTTTTGCGCAGACGACGGGAGCGGTTTGTGGCCATGAAACAATCCTCTTAGGTAATAACGCCGCGCAGTCTATCAGTTAACACGTCCGGTTGCCCGCCTGCGTGCACGTGGTTGTCGACAAGTCCAGCGTCAGCGCTCGGTGCACACGGCGCATGTGCCTGGCCAGGGCTTGTCGTCGCACTCGCACTTGGGCAGGGGTGAGGTCCTCACTTTCAAGGGCGGCGCAGGCCCGCATCAGCGCTGCCGCTTCCAGCATGCGTGCTGCGCTCAGGATTTTGTGCGCTTGGGCGGCGATGGCCTGTTGATCTTGATCAGGCTTCAGGTCCATCAAGAGCGTGAAGTCTGTCTCCAGGCTTCGTTGCAGCGTCTGCAGGAATCGCAGATGATCAGCCGGGTCATGCCCAACCACCGCGTTGAGTCCATCCAGGCAATAGGGTTTGCGTCGGTTCTTTTTTCGGCGCTGCATGTTCACTGCTGCAAGGTGCTGACTTAGGGTGCTGAGGCTGATGGGTTTGAGCAGGCAATCGTCCATGCCCGAGTCAAGGCATTTGCGCCGTACCTCGGGTTGTGCGTTGGCGGTGTAGCCCAGGATCGTGCAGCGTCTGCGTCCTGTTCGTTGCTCTTCGGCACGTACCGCAGTCGCCAATTGGTAGCCGTTCATGTGGGGCATGTTGCAATCGAGTACCAGCACATCGAAGTCGCCTGCACGCCATGCCGACAGGCCTTCGCGACCGTCCTCAGCCGTCGCGTGCTGCAGCCCGAGGTAACCGAGCTGCTGCGCCATCAGTTGCAGGTTAGCAGGGTGATCGTCGATCACCAGCACTTTGAGGTGAGGGTCGGGTGTCAGCAAGCGTTCGGCAGCTGGTACCGGTGCCGATTGCACTGCAGTGTCGGCCTGTTGCAGCGGCATCTTCACCCGGACTTGTGTGCCCAGGCCTTCCAGGCTCTTGATACTGAGGTCGGCTCCCATCATTTCGCAGAGTGTGCGGCAGATAGTAAGGCCCAACCCGGTGCCGACGCGTGCGCCCTGGCTGTGCGGGTTCGCCTGAACGAACGGATGGAATAGCCGTTCTATGTCGTCCGGGCGGATACCAATGCCACTGTCGCGCACCTCCATGTCTAACAGCGAGCTGGCGCTGTCTTCGTTCTGTAGTAGCTTGGCGTGGATGCGTACCTGCCCGTGCTCGGTGAACTTGATGGCATTGCTCACCAGGTTGGACAGCACTTGCTTGAAACGCAAGGGGTCCAGCAGGACATGACAACGTGCCGCGGGCTCGATGATGACTTCCAGCGCCAGTCCTTTCTGCCTAGCCTGGCCTTCGAATATGCGCCCTACCGACTCGAGCAATTCAGCCAGGTCGACCACTTCAGGGACCAGCGTGAGGTGCCCTGACTCTATGCGCACGATGTCCAGGATATCGCCAATCAAGCCAAGCAGGTCCTTGGCCGAATGGTGGGCCAGCTGAAGGGCGCCGCGATCGACCTGACCCTGTTCGGCGCGCTTGACGGCGAGTTCGAGCATGCCGATGACTGCGTTCATGGGCGTGCGGATTTCATGACTGATGGTGGCCAGGAACGTGCTCTTGGCCCGGTTGGCGTCATCGGCCTGCTGCTTGGCTTGACGCAACTCGTTGACCAGCTGGCGGCGGTCGCTGATATCGATCCATCCGCCAATGATGCCCTGTACCTCGCCCAACGAATCCCGGTAGGGCAGGATCCAGTGGTAGATGGTGATTTCCCGGCCCTTGATGCGCAAGGGACGGTCCATGATCAACGGCGTACCAGCCGCCATCACCTTGGCGTAGTCGTTCTGGATTTGTCGGGTCTGTTCGCAGTCGGCAAACAGGCTGCTCTCCAGTTGCTTGCCCAGGACCTCCTCGGCGCTGGCCTGGACCGCTTCGAGGTAGCTGTAGTTGCAGCTTTGCAGGCAGCCTTCGCGATCACGGACGTACATCGGGTGTGGCGTACCGTTGAGCAATGCGCGCATGAATGCCACCTGATCGTTCAGGGCGCGCTCTGCTTGCTGGCGTTGACGGATCTGCAAACGCAGGCGGGCATTCCATAACAGGGCCAGCAGCAGCAATACCGCCGCACCCAGGGCTACCAATACCGTCAAGCGGCGCACCCCCTCGCCCTTGGCATCTTCGAACAGGGTGAAGCCTCGCCAGCGGTTGTTGATTACCCCCAGCTCTTCAGGTGAAATGCTCGAAAGTGCCTTGTCCAGTATTGAAATGAGGGTTTTGGAGGGGGTACTGGTGGCCATTGCATAACTGGCAGGTTCGCTGCCCACTGTGGTGCGGATGATCAGGTCGGGATTGCTGGCCAAGGCATGGTTGGCGTCGATCAGTGTGGTGATGACCGCATCCACTGCTCCGCTGTTGAGCAGGGCCATGGAGTAGTACGAGCTTTCCGTTTCTATCCAGCCAATTTGCGGGTGGTAGCGCGAGAGCATGGTGTCCAGGGCGCTGTAGCGCGTGATTGCGATCCGCTTCCCACGCAGATCGTCAAGCGAAGTGGCTGCCGCGTTGTCCTTGTGATTGACCAGCACGTAGGTGCTGTCCAGATATGCCTGACTGATCTGCAGATCGTTCTGGTCGATGCCGCCGCTTGCCAGTGCAGCGATCACATCGGCGCGCCCGTCCTTGACCCGGGCAATCATGTCCGCGATGCCACTGGCCCGTTGCACCTCGAAACGCAAGCCCGTACGCAGGCTGATCAGTTCCAGCAGGTCGGCGGTGATGCCGCGGAAATAGCCCGATTTGTCGAAGTAGGACAATGGCGCCGCCGTACCGTCGACAACGACACGCATGACTGGATGACGCTGCAACCACTGCTCTTCGGTACGCGTCAGTCGAAGCTTGCGGTCGGTCAAAAGCAAATCGCTGCCTGCACTCCAGCGTTTGAATATGCTCGAACGCAGGGCGGGGGACTGACTGTCGAGCGCAGCATTGACCAGCGCGAGCAGTACCGTGTCTTGCTTGCGTAGGGCGAAGCCGAAGCCAAATGCTTCATGGTTGCCAAAGCTGGCCATACGCAGCCTTGGCAGGTGCCCGCGGTTGAGTTGATAGTGGGTGGAAATCGTGTCGCCGATGAAGACATCGGCCTGGCCGAACGCCACCGCATTCAAGGCTTCGCTGGATGATCCGAAGGCCAGGACCTTGGCATCGGGATAGACACTGAGTACTTCTTTCCTGGGCAGGTAGTGATACAGCATGCCAAGGCGCATGCCCGCCAGGCCAGTGTCCAGCGCCCGATGTTCGTCCTCTCGCGTGACCAGCACGGGTTGGTCGATGGCGTAGGCGTGCGACAGCACCACGCCTTCATAGTTGGCGTCATAGCCGTTGGCACTGCCTAGCAGATCGATGTCGCCTTGTTTGAGCGCCTGCAGCGCCGCTTGGCGGCTTGGATAGCGCAGCACGCGTACCGGCAGGTCAAGCGCCTTGCCCAGCAGGCTGGCGTACTCTGCGGTAAGGCCTTGGTAGTCGCGCCCCCCACTGCTGATGTCAAAAGGTGGATAATCCGGGGCAGAGGTGCCGACCACCAGTTCGTGGCGAGCATTCAGCCATTGCTGTTGTTCAGGGGTGATCGCAGGCATGGCGGGCCGTGCGGTGGAGCGAGCGACCAGGGACAGCTGGGACGCGCCTTGCTGCCCGGCGTTCGCCAGGTTGCCTGGCAGTGTGGCGACCAGGAGCAGGAGGGCGATAAAACGTGCCATGGAGCCCTCAGACCAGTGCGTTGCGCTTAGCCATGTCGATCAGATCGACCAGCGTGCTGGCTTCGAGTTTGTGCATGAGGCGTTTCTTGTAGGTACTGACCGTCTTGCTGCTTAGAAACATGCCTTTTGCAATCTCCTTGTTGGTTCGCCCTTGTGCGAAAAGTTGAAGAACCATCAATTCCCGATCATTGACGGTACTGAGAAGTTGCAGGTCGTTGTCAACAGGTGCATGAGTCTGCATCGCCTGGCTGGGAAAGTAGTTGTACCCAGCCAAAACCGCCTTAACCGCGCTGAGTAATTCGCTCAGGTCTTCTTGCTTGCAGACATAGCCCGCTGCCCCTGATTGCATGCAGCGCACTGCGAACAGCGCTGGCGACTGCGCGGTCAGCACCAGGATTTTCTGTGACATCGCCATCGACTGAAACCGTGCCAGTACTTCCAGGCCATCGAGCTTGGGAATGCTGATATCCAGGATGATCAGGTCTGGATTGGTTTCGCGAATCATCTGCATGGCATCCACGCCGTTGTCCGATTCGCCAGCGATTTTGTAATTCTGATTTTCCAGAAGCATGCGCACTGCCAGCCGGATTACCGGATGGTCGTCGACGATGAATATGGAGTACATGTTCTACTTCCCTGCTATCAATGAGGGTGACAGTTGGCACCTTAACCCAGTTGAAAGCGGCAAGTAATGCGGGGGCGGCTCAATAACCGTATATAGGAAATGGCCTACAAATTTAACAAAAACTACTTACGTACGGTTGCATCAACAACCAAAGTCAAACTTTGTTTGTTAGCTGATGTTTATGGTTTGAACTTGGCATCCAAGGTTGGTTGAATTGGATGTAAGTCTTTCCTGATTCACCCGTTTGAAAGCGCAGGCCGACAGATTTTCTGCGCATCTTCATGCAGAGCCGGAACGCCCTGTCATCTCCCGTGCCATTTCGCTGGCGTAGCTGTCGGTCATACCGGCTATGAAATCGATCATGCGCAGGAAAGCCTGATAAAGCGAACCATGGGGGTCGGGGGCATTGTTGCCTAGCAGGTCCAATACCCTACGGCTCTTGAACGAGGGCGTGCGCCCCCCATGTTGCTCCAGTGCGGCGCCACAGAAGGTGTTCAACAGGATTTCCAGCGTGGTGTAGGCACCGATCTCGTGAAGCGTCTTGCGCTTGTCCTGAAAAATCTTGTTTCGCGCCATCGCCTTGGCGTGCAGTACGCAACGTTTAGCGGGGCCGTGCATGTGCTCGACAAGATCACCGGTCAAATGGCCGGCGAGCAGTGCATCCTGCTGTTCCACGAAGGCCTGCGCCGCCGCATTGGTCAGGTGTTCGATAGCCTTGCCGCGCAGGATCGCCAACTTGCGGCGCCTCGAGTCACTTGGACCGAGCTGCCTGTAGGTTTCCGGCAGGTCGCTGCCTACCAGATCGAGTAACAGCGCTTCAACTTCAGCGTACTGCAGAAGCTCCATTTCTAGGCCATCTTCCAGGTCGATCAGGCCATAGCAGATGTCATCGGCAGCCTCCATCAAATACACCAGGGGATGCCGTGCCCAGCGCTGATCGTCTACTTGGGGCAGGCCCAGGCGACCTGCAATCTGTTCCAACAGCGGCAATTCGCTCTGGTAACTCCCGAACTTATGCTTTTTATAGCCCAGAGCATCGGCATGACGCGCGCTCCAGGGGTACTTGAGATAGGTTCCGAGGGTGGCATAGGTCAAGCGGGTGCCCCCATCGAACTGGTGGTACTCCAGCTGCGTCAGTACCCGAAAGCCTTGGGCATTGCCTTCGAAATTGAGGAAGTCGGCACGTTCATCATCGCGCATGTCGTCCAGCCAACCACGATTGGCGGCCTGCTGAAACCAATGACGGATGGCATCTTCACCGGAGTGTCCGAAGGGGGGGTTGCCGATGTCATGGGCAAGGCAGGCCGACTGCACCACCATGCCCAAGTCACTCGGATCACACCAGTCGGGCAGGCTTGTACGTAGCGTTTCCCCAACGCGCATGCCAAGGGACCGGCCTACGCAACTCACCTCCAGCGAATGTGTCAGGCGCGTGTGAATGTGATCGTTGCTGGTGACAGGATGAACTTGCGTCTTGCGCCCCAGGCGACGAAATGCGCCGGAGAAAATGATGCGGTCATGGTCTTTGTGAAACGGGCTGCGTCCCAATTCTTCAGCACTGTACTGAGCTTTGCCCAGGCGTTCGCGGGTGAGCAGGGTATGCCAATCCAAGGCGCAGTCTCCAGAAGGGGTTGCAGCGAAGCATACGCCGTGTCAGTGGTTCTTGTCCGCGAACAACCACTGACGCGGCGTGAGGTGGGGATCACCGGCGACGACGGTTGCTCTGCATGAAGAGCTTGACCAAGGGAATCAGGCTGGCACCTAGGCGGACAAGGCGGGGAAGACCACCACTTCGAACGCCCTTGCCTGTCAGAAAGCCCATGGCCACTACCGCCCCTATGCCCCACAAGGGTGCATGCTTGATGCCAAGCCCGGCATGGAGCGAGCTACCCATGCCGCGTATGCGCCGCACAGGCTCGAGCAATTGGCCGGTTTCATGGCGGATTTCCTGGCGGTGCATTTCCATGCGCAGGCGCAGCAGCGCTTTGCGCAGTTCACGCGGATTACGTGTATTGGGCAAGTCAGGCAGATTCATGGCAGAAGGCGCTCCCGATCTTTGGCCAGTTCCTCAAGCGTGGAGTGGAAGGGCGAGGACTCGTCGAACACCGCGCTTTTCAGGCGCAGGCCACAGTACAGCGCTGCCAGTCCATAGAACACGCACAGACCAATTATGCCGGCCAAGCGATAACTGTCCCAGAGTAGAACAAGCACCAACCCGGAAAGCGCTGTCAACAGCAGCAGCGCGAAAACCAGCGCCAGGCCTGCGAACAGCAACAGGCGCAGGGTTCGTCCTTTCTGCTCCTGCAGTTCGATGCCGAACAGTTCTATATGGCTGTGCAGCAGCCCAAGAACAGCTGCACCGAGCCGCTTGCCGGTGGCACCGGTGCCGATGGCGTCATTGTCCATGAAAACCCCTTAACGACGGTTCGCCAGCAGGCCGATTAACAGGCCAACGCCGGCGGCGATACCAATGGCATGCCAGGGTTTTTCCTGGACATACTGCTCGGCGCTGCCCAGTGCCTCCTGGCTGCGTTCGCGCAATGATTCCTGGGTGACTTCCAGCGCCTCGCGTGCTTGCGCCAGGCGCTCGTGCATCTGTTCGCGCAGCACTTGCGCCTGGTCACCTGCCAGGTTGGCGGTATCGGCCAGCAGCTTCTCCGTGTCGCGGACCAGTGCCTGGAAGTCAGCCATCAGTACATCTTGTGCATGCTTTGCCGAATTGCTGGCCATGTGTCTCTCCCTGTCGGTTGATGTTGGTACTTCGAGTGACGTGGCTACTGGAAGGTTCAAGTCAGCACACTGGTACAGGCTTTGCTTGGTTTATGCATCGTTGCAGGGCGCCCTCTCAACGCGCTGCGCTGCTTCGGGGCGCGTGCCACCCGCCACGCCTAAACATTAACCCAAATTGCCCAGACTGCCAGATTGGGCTCCCGTCCATTCGTGGCAAGTGCCCATAACTGCCTTGCCAGGCACCGAAGCGGTGCAGGAAGGGGGTCGATTGAGCATTGTTGGTGCCGCCGACAGGTGCTGCTGCTTCATGGATATGACTTCAAGCGCGATTCAGTCTCAGGTAAACGGTTCAAATACGTTGTTCATCCTGGTAGGCGCCATTCTGGTGCTCGCCATGCATGCCGGCTTCGCGTTTCTTGAGGTCGGCACCGTACGCTACAAAAATCAGGTCAACGCCCTGTCCAAGATTTTGAGCGATTTCGCCGTGTCGGCGATCGCCTATTTCTTCGTCGGCTATTGGGTGGCCTACGGGGTTGCGTTTTTCCAGCCTGCCGCAACCCTGGCGGCCGATAATGGCTACGCCTTGGTCAAGTGCTTTTTCCTCCTGACGTTCGCAGCTGCCATACCGGCGATCATCTCTGGCGGGATTGCGGAGCGAGCGCGCTTTGCACCCCAACTGTGCGCCACGGCATTGATCGTGGCACTGGTGTATCCCTTTTTCGAGGGGATAGTGTGGAATGGCAACTTTGGCGTCCAAGCGTGGTTACAGGTGCATGTCGGTGCGCCGTTCCATGATTTTGCCGGCTCGGTGGTGGTACATGCCATGGGCGGCTGGCTGGCGCTGGCTGCGGTTGTGCTACTGGGCCCCAGACGCGGGCGCTACCGTGAAGGGCGATTGGTCGCGTTCGCGCCCTCGAGCATCCCGTTTCTGGCCTTGGGCTCTTGGATACTGATCATCGGCTGGTTCGGCTTCAATGTGATGAGTGCGCAAACCTTGCAGGGCGTCAGCGGCCTGGTCGCTATAAATTCATTAATGGCCATGGTTGGCGGCACGCTGGCCGCGCTGCTGGTGGGTCGCAACGACCCAGGGTTCCTGCACAACGGCCCGCTGGCAGGGCTGGTCGCCATTTGCGCAGGCTCCGACATCATGCATCCCGTGGGCGCGCTGGCTACGGGCCTGGTGGCCGGAGTTCTGTTCGTGTGGGCATTCACCGCCGCGCAGAACCGTTGGAAGATCGATGATGTTCTGGGTGTGTGGCCCCTACATGGGTTGTGTGGGGTATGGGGCGGAGTCGCCTGCGGTATTTTTGGGCAGGTCTGGATGGGGGGGCTGGGTGGGGTCAGCGTTTACAGCCAACTGCTGGGAAGCCTGGCCGGTGCAGCCATGGCGCTGCTGGGTGGCCTGGCCGTCTATGGCGTGATCCGCAAGGTACTTGGCTTGCGGCTCAGTCACGAACAAGAGTTTGAGGGGGCAGATTTGTCCTTGCACCGGATAGGCGCTACGAGCCAGGACTGATACTCAAAAGATGCAGACGTCAGTAGGGCGGCATAGAATAACGGCCTGTGCAACTGAGTGAGGATATGTGCCATGTTGCCTGAATGCCAGCTGTTCGGCACCTTGGGTTGTCATTTGTGCGAGGTGGCTGAGGCCATACTGATGCCTTTTGTCGATCATGGATTGCTCGTCGAACTGGTCGACATTGCCGAAAGCGATGCGCTGTTCGAGCATTATGGCCTTGCAATCCCCGTGCTGAGACGTCGCGACAATGCGGCGGAATTGCTTTGGCCTTTCGATGCCGAACAAGTAGCGGCCTTTTTGAGGCACCCAAACCCCTAGTGGAGATTTGACCCTGCTCCACTGCAGAAACATCAATACGATGATCCGATTCAGGCACTGGGCGCAGCCTGAGTGTCGACTCCGCCTTCTGTTATCGGATCTGAACGTCATGTTGCTCACCCCACATTTCACCCTCAACGAAATGACCGTCTCCCAGGTCGCGGCCCGGAACAGTGTTGATAACACGCCTTCCCAGCCGGTCATCGACAATCTTCGTCTGCTGTGCGAAACCCTTGAACAGGTGCGTGCCCTCTGGAACGCGCCGATCATCATCAGCAGTGGATACCGCAGCGAGCAAGTTAACCGGTTGCTCGGCGGCGCCTCCAACAGCCAGCACATGCAGGGGCTCGCCGCTGACTTCACGGTCGTCGAGCGTTCTCCCAGGGACACGGTGCACCGCATCAGCACAAGCCCGATCGCGTTCGATCAGCTCATACTGGAATACGACCGCTGGGTGCACCTGTCTGTAACCCCTGGCATTCCACGCCGACAGGTGCTCACCCTGCGCAAGGGAGGTGGTTACCTCGCGGGTCTGGTATGAGACGGATTGACGGCAACGGAAGGATGTTCGTATGCTGTACATAAATACAGTATCAAGGTGAGCCCATGCTCAACGTCGAGCAATTGAAGTACAGCGTCAACCGGATGCCCGTCGACAGGGTGGCCGATGCTGTCTTGGAGCTGCGGCTTGAAGGCCTGGTCACCGACGACCGCACGCCTTTCGGCAAGGTGCACTTCAACACCTGCTTTGCAGAGGTGGAGGCGCTGTTCCAGCGGGCTGGCTACCACCGGGGGCTGGATGTGGTGGGTTATGAAGGGCTGGTGTATGCGCTGTACGACCCCAGCCGCTGGGAGCCCGTTCAGGTGCTGCGCTGGCTCAAGGCGCGCAGCGAGTCGCTGGCCCAGGCTGGCTGATCAGCGGGGCTTGAAGGATAATACGCCGCCAAGCCAGGTTCCGAGCCCGACGATGACGCCATTCGACCCCGCCCGACTGCAAGCCAGCACGGTATGTCTGCCTCCTGGTCCATGGGCTACGGTGCTCGATTGCTTGTGCGATCACTTCAAGGCCATTGATCGTAGCCAGTGGGTGGACCGTTTTGCCCGGGGACGGGTGCTGGGCGCGGACGGCCAGGCTATTTCGGCCGGTCATCCCTACAAGCGCGGTCTGCGTCTGCACTATTTTCGCGAAGTGCCGAACGAGCGAGTGATTCCCGTGCAGGAAGCGATATTGCATGTGGACGAACACCTGGTGGTAGCTGACAAACCCCATTTTCTGCCGGTCACCCCAGGGGGTGCGTACGTGGAGCAGACCTTGCTGCGCCGTCTCATCCATCGGCTGGACAATCCGCACCTGGTGCCCCTGCACCGCATCGATCGGCACACGGCGGGGCTGGTGCTGTTCTCGGCCAACCCTGAGTCACGCAGCACTTACCAGCGCTTGTTTCCAGAGCGGCGGATCGAAAAACGCTATCAGGCCATTGCCGCAGCGCTTGGGCAGCATACCTTCCCACTGGTGCACCGCAGCCGCCTAGAACACGGGGAGCCGTTCTTTCGCATGCATGAGGTGCAAGGGCCGGCCAACAGTGAGACGCACGCCCGCGTATTGGAAAAGAACGAGGAGCAGTGGCGGTATGAACTCTCGCCCATCACGGGCAAGACGCATCAGCTGCGTGTGCACATGGCTGCTTTGGGAGCAGGCATCAGTAACGACCCGTTCTACCCGGCATTGCTTGATGTAGAGGATGACTATCAACGGCCGCTGAAATTGCTGGCGCAAAGCCTGAGTTTCGATGATCCGTTAACCGGGCAGGCCCGTCACTTCGAAACCCATCTGCGGCTTGACTGGTAGGGTTGATCATGCAAAGGGTCGACGATGCCGACCCCGCGCTGGCTATCCGATCTAGCGGTTGAACCGCTCCACCAGTGAATATTGGCTACCGGCCGTGCTGTTGAGGGCCTCACTCAGCACTGCCGAGTGCTGTGCCTGCTCGGCAGTTTGGTCGGCCAGGTCGGCAATGGTGCTGATGTTACGGCTGATCTCGTCGGCCACCGCAGTCTGTTCCTCGGTCGCAGCGGCAATTTGCGTGGCCATGTCGGTGATGTTCGCCACGGCTTCACTGATGCCCACTAGCGCCTCGTCAGCCTGCATGACCCGATCAACACCTTCCTGGGCCTGGCGGTGCCCACTTTCCATGGTCGTCACGGCGTTGCTGGCAGTTTGCTGGAGCTTGGCGATCAGGCCGTGAATCTGCCCGGTCGATTCAGCCGTGCGCTGGGCCAGCTGCCGCACTTCGTCGGCAACCACGGCGAAGCCCCGGCCCATTTCGCCTGCCCGTGCCGCTTCGATGGCGGCGTTCAACGCCAGCAAGTTGGTCTGGTCGGCAATGCCCTTGATGACATCGACCACACCGCCGATCTCGTCGCTGTCCTTGGCCAATTGCGTCACGGTCTGCCCAGTTTCTCCAACTGCGGCTGACAAGCGTTCGATGGCTGCCCGGGTTTCACCGGCAATTTGACGGCCCTGGCCTGTCAAGCGATTGGCCTGCTGGGTCGCATCGGCGGTGCGTTGTACATGGTTGGCCACCTCCTGGGTGGTGGCGGCCATCTGGTTCACTGCGGCAGCGACCTGTTCGGTTTCCACACGCTGGCGCTCTAGGCCTGATGAACTCATATGCGCCAGCTCGTCTGACTGCCGCGCCTGATCGCTCAGGTGCTCGGCGCTGTCCTGCAACCGTGTCAGGCAGGTCTTCATCCGGGCATCCTGGCTGAGCATGGCCATTTCCAGGCGCGCCTGCACGCCACGGCTGTCGGTATACATCTGCGCAATCAGTGGATCGGACGTGGTCTGTTCGGCCAGGCGCAACAAGCGCTTGAGCCCACGTTGTTGCCAGGTCAGGCCGAGCAGGCCCAGGGGGACCGACAACGCTGCCGCCAAGGCAAAACCCCATGAGTGTCCGAGCCAGTTGCCGATGAGGAAGCCTATCTGGCTGATCAGGATGAATGGCAACCAGTCCTGCAACACGGGTAACCAACGATCACGGCGCGGCACAGCAGGCTTGCCTTGGTTGATACGCTGGTACAGGGCCTCGGCCCGGCGA
Source organism: Pseudomonas sp. FYR_7 (assembly GCF_043106155.1). Classification (NCBI taxonomy): domain Bacteria; kingdom Pseudomonadati; phylum Pseudomonadota; class Gammaproteobacteria; order Pseudomonadales; family Pseudomonadaceae; genus Pseudomonas; species Pseudomonas sp. FYR_7. The sequence goes on along the minus strand of NZ_JBICMI010000051.1, from coordinate 4,846 downwards.
ATTTGCTCGGCAGTGGGCTTGACGCGCACCGACTCGAAGCCGACGACCTGATTGTTGTCGAAAATCGGTGTGACGTACGCATTGACCCAGTAGTGGTCACCCGACTTGCAACGGTTTTTGACGATGCCCATCCAGGGCAGCCCCTGCTTGAGGGTCTGCCACATGTGAGCAAACACGGCGGGCGGCACATCAGGATGACGCACCAGGTTGTGCGCTGCGCCCATCAATTCATCGCGGGTGAAGCCACTGATTTCGATGAAGGCATCGTTGCAGTAAGTGATCACGCCTTTGGCATTGGTGGTGGAAATCAACCGCTGCTTGGCAGGGAAAGTCCGTTCTCTCTGGGTAATGGGCTGGTTGTTGCGCATGGCTAGGATGTCCGCAGGGCTTTGGACTGGTATCGGCACGGTGCGCGCTTTATTGAGGGAATATTTCCAGGAATTGACCCATGGCAGTGCATGGCAGATACGGGTGGGCTACTGGCATTTCGCGGTCGGTTCCCACTGCGATTTTCATAGGTACTTTGGTGGAGGGGAGGCTAGCAAGGGCAGATTGGAAGAAGGAGGGTGCCAGCCTGCGCACAGACTGGCACCCGCGCGGGGCCTACGCGGCGATCAACTGACGCAGCACGTAGTGCAGGATTCCACCCGCCTTGAAGTACTCCACTTCATTGAGGGTGTCGATCCGGCAGAGCACGTCGATCTGCTCCTTCGTGCCGTCTTCGCGGAGGATGGTCAGTGCCAGGCTCATGCCCGGCACAATGGCAGCCCCCTCCAGGCCAGTGATATCGATCTGCTCTCTACCCGTCAGGCCGAGTTGTTTACGGTCCTGGCCTGCCTTGAACTGCAACGGCAGCACGCCCATGCCAACCAGATTGGAGCGGTGAATACGCTCGAAGCTTTCGGCCAGCACTGCCTTCACGCCAAGTAAATTCGTGCCCTTGGCAGCCCAGTCGCGGCTGGAGCCTGTGCCGTATTCCTGGCCGGCGATCACCACCAGGGGCGTGCCTTGCTGCTGGTAGCGCATGGCGGCGTCGTAGATCGAGAGTTTCTCGCCGCTTGGCACATGCACGGTATTGCCGCCTTCTTCGCCTGCAAGCATCTCGTTGCGGATGCGAATATTGGCGAACGTACCGCGCATCATGACTTCATGGTTGCCGCGCCGTGACCCGTAGGAATTGAAATCGCGAGGCTCCACACCCTTCTCGCGCAGATAGCGACCCGCAGGGCTATCGGCCTTGATATTGCCGGCCGGAGAGATATGGTCCGTTGTGACCGAGTCGCCCAGCAACGCCAGGATGCGGGCGTTGTGGATATCGGTGATCCGAGGCGCCGGTCCTTCGATACCTTCGAAGAAAGGGGGGTGCTGAATATAGGTCGAGTCTTCTTGCCATACATACGTGGCAGCCTCTGGCACTTCGATAGCCTGCCACTGCTCGTCGCCCGCGAACACTTCGGCATATTCCTTGTGGAACATGGCCGTGCTTACCTTGGCCACAGCCTCGGCGACTTCTTGCTGGCTAGGCCATATGTCCTTCAGATAGACCGGCTGCCCGTGCTTGTCGGTGCCCAATGGATCCTGGGTCAGGTCGACTTTCACGCTACCAGCCAGTGCATAAGCCACGACCAGAGGCGGTGAGGCGAGCCAGTTGGTCTTGACCAGTGGATGCACGCGTCCTTCGAAGTTACGGTTGCCGGACAACACCGAGGCGACGGTCAGGTCGGCGCTGCTGATGGCGTTTTCGATAGGCTCGTCCAAGGGGCCAGAGTTGCCGATGCAGGTGGTGCAGCCATAACCGACGAGATCAAACCCGAGCTCGTCGAGGTAGGGCGTGAGACCCGCCGCCTCGAAGTATTCGGTGACCACCTTGGACCCCGGTGCCAGCGAGCTTTTCACCCATGGCTTGCGCTGCAAACCTTTCTCGAGGGCTTTCTTGGCCACAAGGCCGGCCGCCATCATCACACTGGGGTTGGAGGTGTTGGTGCAGGAGGTGATAGCCGCAATGACCACGGCGCCGTCGCGCAGGGTGTGGGTCTGGCCTTGGTGACTGTAGTCGGCTTCGCCCGCCTGATCGGCATTGCCCACGGCAACGCCACCCCCGCCCTCGCTCTCAAGCCTGCCGACTTCCTTGGCGGCAGGTTTGGGTTGCAGCTCGACGAACTGTTCGAACGCCTGCTTGACCTGGGCTAGGGCAACCCGGTCTTGCGGACGTTTGGGGCCGGCCAGGCTGGACTCAACCTCATTCATGTCCAGCGCCAGCGTGTCGCTGAAGATGGGCTCCTGCCCAGGCAGGCGCCACAACCCCTGAGCCTTGCAGTAGGCCTCGACCAGTTGCACGGTTGCTTCAGGTCGACCCGACAGGCGCAGGTAATCCAGCGTCACTTGATCGACGGGGAAAAAGCCACAGGTTGCGCCGTACTCCGGAGCCATGTTGGCAATGGTGGCGCGGTCAGCCAAGGGCAGTTCGGCCAGACCGTCGCCATAGAACTCCACGAACTTACCTACCACGCCTTTCTTGCGCAGCATCTGGGTGACCGTCAGCACAAGATCGGTGGCTGTGATGCCTTCGCGCAGCTTGCCCGTGAGCTTGAAGCCGATGACCTGTGGGATCAGCATCGACACAGGCTGGCCAAGCATGGCGGCCTCCGCTTCGATGCCCCCCACGCCCCAGCCCAGCACGCCCAGCCCGTTGATCATGGTGGTGTGGGAGTCGGTGCCGACCAGCGTGTCCGGGAAGGCATAGGTGCGGCCGTCGGCTTCGCGGGTCCACACGGTACGCCCCAGGTATTCGAGGTTCACCTGGTGGCAGATGCCAGTGCCAGGCGGTACCACACTGAAGTTATCGAAGGCACTCTGGCCCCAACGCAGGAACGCATAGCGCTCGCCGTTGCGTTGCATCTCAATGTCGACGTTCTCGCCAAAGGCCTGCGGTGTCCCATATCGATCGACCATCACGGAGTGGTCGATCACCAGGTCCACAGGCGAGAGCGGGTTGATGCGCTGGGGATCGCCGCCAGCCTTGGCCATGGCCGCGCGCATGGCGGCGAGGTCCACCACGGCTGGCACGCCGGTGAAGTCTTGCATCAGTACACGCGCGGGACGGTACTGGATTTCGCGGTCCGAGCGCTTTTCAACGAGCCACTGGGCCAGTGCCTGCAGGTCTTCGCCGGTAACGGTCTTGCCGTCCTCCCAGCGCAGCAGGTTCTCCAGCAGCACCTTGAGCGACATGGGCAATTGCTGCAGGTCCCCGAGCTGCCGAGCAGCTTTCGGAAGGCTGAAGTAGTGATAGGTCTTGTCACCGACATCGAGCGACGTGAGGGTATTCAGGCTATCGAGCGAGGGCATTGCCAACTCCTTCTGAGCCGGTGCCCCGGCAACGTCTCTAAGGGCTGCCGGTGGCACCGCTGTGTACAGGCCCGCACGGCACGGGTCCGACTGAATGGTCAGGTTAGTCCTGTTTGCCTGACCTGACCCTTTTCTGGACCAGCGGGGCATGTCCCGGGTTCCGATCTTCCTTTATCATCGCCGCCCTGCCGGCGCCTGTGTCGCGCCAGCCGTCGTGGAGTGAGAGATGGAAACCCTGTTCATGCATTGCCGGCCCGGCTTCGAGGGTGAGGTGTGCGCCGAAATCAGTGAACATGCCGCCCGCCTGGGGATTGCCGGCTATGCCAAAGGCAAGCCTGGCAGCGCCAGCGCCGAGTTCGTCTGCAGCGAGCAAGGCGGTGCCGAGCGCTTGATGCAGGCAGTGCGGTTCAACCAGCTGATTTTCCCAAGGCAGTGGGCGCGTGGCGCGTTCATCGAGTTGCCCGAGAGCGATCGTATCAGCGTGTTGTTGGCGTACCTTGCCGACCAGCCGGTGTTCGGCAGCCTGTGGCTGGAGGTGCTCGACAGCAACGAGGGCAAGGAACTGTCGACGTTCTGCCGCAAGTTCGAAGCACCATTGCGCAAGGCGTTGGAGAAGGCCGGTCGCCTGGTGGATGACCCGAATCGCCCACGACTGCTGTTGACGTTCATCAGTGGCCGCCGGGTGTTTGTCGGGCAGGCTTTTGCTGGCAACAGTGCCTTATGGCCGATGGGCATTCCCCGCTTGAAATTCCCGCGTGAAGCGCCCAGTCGCTCGACCTTGAAGCTGGAGGAGGCCTGGCATCAGTTCATCCCACGCGAGCAGTGGGAGCAGCGGCTGGGCGATGACATGACCGGTGTCGACCTGGGGGCCTCACCGGGTGGGTGGACGTATCAGCTGGTACGGCGGGGCATGCTGGTGACGGCCATCGACAATGGTCCGATGGCCGAGAGCCTGATGGACACGGGGCTTGTCCAGCATTTGATGGCCGATGGCTTTACCTGGCAGCCCAGGCACCCGGTGGATTGGATGGTGTGCGACATCGTCGAGAAACCGGCGCGCACCACGGCCTTGATCGAGACGTGGTTGGGGGAGGGGTTGTGCCGCGAGGCGGTGGTGAACCTGAAGCTGCCGATGAAGCAGCGGTATGCTGAGGTACGGCGGTTGCTCAATCGCATGGAGGCGACATTCAAGGCCCGGAAGGTGAGGGTGCTGATTGCGTGCAAGCAGCTGTATCACGATCGTGAAGAAGTGACGTGTCATTTGCGGCGGGTTGATTTGAAGGGGCGGTGAGGGTCTAACGAGGCCGAGCCAGGCGTGGCCTGTACTGCTTTGCGCTGAATCGGCCGCGATGCTCGAAATCAGGCCAAATCGATCCGTTGCCGTTGCCGTTGCCGTTGCCGTTGCCGTTGCCGTTGCCGTTGCCGTTGCTTTGGCTTTTGCTTTTGCTTCTAAGCGCGCGGTAGCACAGACGCCGCAGATCGCGACTTCAGGAGGCCGAGC
>NZ_JBICMI010000050.1:0-80831 GCF_043106155.1 Pseudomonas sp. FYR_7 | reverse complement strand
CTGAAGTCGCGAAGATCAAAAGCAAGATCAAAAGCCACAGCCACAGCCACAGCAACAGTGTCTATAGTAGGAGTGATAACTTCTAAACTTGCCGCGATATATATCCCGTGTAGGAGCGGCCTTGTGCCGCGATGGGCCGCGCAGCGGCCCCAGTCATAGCGATATTGCTCAAATTTTGGGGCCGCTGCGCGGCCCATCGCGGCACAAGGCCGCTCCCACACGGTAATTGAGTCGTCTTCAAAGAATGTACAGGCGTAACTAGGATCTTGTATTTACATATGCTGTTGCTGTTACAAGAGTAGTAGCAATGTGAATATAACTACGCCAGTAAATCAGGCACTCGATACTGTAGCAGTCCTGACAACGCTCGCCATTGAACGTATTTCAATGGCGCAAGCTTCTCAGCGCGCTGGACGGCTCCAGAATCTAGGCCTAACCACGCATTACGGTAACAACGCTAGCAGCGTCCGCCTTCACCCACCCAATCGCTTCAACCCTTCCAGACAGGTAGCCAGATGATAAGGCGTAGTCGACGGCATATCATGCCGGCTGACATCGCCCTGCCCATCCCGGCACTCATACCATCCCGCCTGCCGCAAGAACCGCCCCTGCAGGGCCTGCAACAGCTGGGGCAGCTTCACGTCTGCGTCAGGGCGCAATGCCAAGGCCCTGGCGTATTCGGCCTGTGCCCAGATACGCTGGGTCGCATCCAGCACGTGCCCTTGCACATCCAGCATCGCCAGCACCGCCATGTTTTTCACGCCATGGCGCTCGGCAAAGGCGAACCCCCGCTCAATGGAAGCATGCAACGCCGTCTCACGCAGCAGCGGCGAGGTGTGCAGCAAATAGAACCACTCGAACTGATGACCCGGCTCGAACCAGTTATCCACAGTGCCCCTGGGCTTTTCCAGCATCAGGCCGTGGGCAGGCTCGATGAAGTGGGCCTGCATCGCGGTGCATAACTGCAAAAGTGACTGCTGCACAGCCTGGTCATCACGCACGGCCAACACCTGCAGGAAGGCTTCCGCCAAATGCATCTGCGGGTTCTGCAGCGCGCCACTGCCCAGGTTGCCCCAGTCTTCACCCAGGCTGGCCTCGTACAAGCCATCATCCCGGGCAAAGCGATGCTCGATGACGTCCAGCGCAGCAGCCAGGGCGGAGACCACCAGGTTGTCGCGGACCTGGCCCCAATAGTGCGCGCAGGCGAAGACGATGAACGCGTGGGTATAGAGGTCCTTGCGCCGGTCCAGCGGCTTGCCCTGGGCGTCGATACTGTAGAACCAGCCACCGTGCTCGGGGTCATGGAAGTGCTTTTGCAAGGAGCGGAACAATGCCGCGGCGCGTTCGGCCGCACCCGGTTGATCGATGCGGCTGCTGAACAGGTACAACTGGCGTGCGCACGCCATGGCCCGATAGCGCTGCACAGGCAGCGGCTGATGTTCGGCGTCGAGCGCTTCGTAGGGCAGTGCCAGTTCGGTGTTCCAGCCTGGCCCCTGCCATAGGGGCACGATGCACGTGGCAAAGTGCTGATTGAAGCGGGTCAGTTCGGGCAGGGTGGGGCGGGGGTTGGACATCTTGGCGCTCGTCGCTGTCGGGCAGGGCGCCATGGTAGCAGAAGTCGGGTTTACCGAGCCCGTCAGCCAGGGTTGCCAAGGCCTTGCCAATGCCGCGCACCGACGAAGATGAAGCGCAATTGCTGGGTGATCTTTTCCTGAGGGGTCAACGCCTGGGGTTCACCCCTTTCTGGCCTGTCGATCAATTCGGGCAAGGTGGCGAACACGGTCTTGACCACCAGGTCCGCCATGACGGTAAGCGCAGCATTGTCCAGGTGCTGCCAACGCTGCATCCGGCCCAGGTCGGTGGCCAGGTCAGCGGTGATGTTTTCACGCAGTTGGGCGATGGCCTGGCGCACGAGGTGCGAGCCTCCGTACTGCTCACGCGCCAGGAATAGAAACTGGGCACGGTGGGCAGCGACCACGTCGAGGAATATACGGACCGACGCATCCGTGATACCGCCCAGCTCGAACTCGTTGTGTCGCACCAGCCGGATGGTCTGGCGGAAGGTATCGTCCACCTCGCTGACCAGTGCCAGGCCCAGTGCATCCATGTCCGGGAAATGTCGGTAGAAGCCGGTGGGCACGATGCCGGCCGCCTTGGCCACTTCGCGCAGGCTGATGCTGCCAAAACCGCGACCACTCTCCATGAGCAGGCAGGCGGCGTCGAGCAGGGCCTGGCGGGTCTGTAGCTTCTGTTCGGCACGCGGCAACATGATGCAGGTTTCTATAGAGGGTGGCTGGGCACTCTAGTTAAAAAAACGAAGCCCGGTCAATGGACCGGGCTCGAAGGGGTAGGTCAGGCAGACGACAGCGCGGTGCGTCTTGCATAAGGTCAGCTCACCCGTGCCGTTTGCGACAAGCGATCTGCACCGCCTTCGGCAACACGGCCGCTGCGCTCGATCAGGCGATCGGAGCCACCTTCGGCAACACGGGCGCTACGCTCGATCAACCGGTCTGAACCGCCTTCGGCAAGTGTTTCAAGCGGTTGGATGTTTTGAACAGCGCTCGAACGTGATTCGGCGGTCAGGTGCTGCTCGGCACCTGGCAGGGCGAACGCATTGGCTGCAAGCAGGGAAAGGGTGAGGGTCAACAGGTGGCGTTTCATGATTCAGTGCTCCTCTGCGGGGCTGGAAAACGGGTGTGTAGCCAATGCTACGCCGCGCATCGGCATAGAGAAGTTCATCCGGGTAATGGTAAAAATCGACCTCATTGATATCAGCCGTCAAAGGCTCTATTCAGAGCCCTGGCTGAGTTGCAGGGGGCTTGATGGCATGGGTACGCACGGGGTGCGCCAAGCGAACCGGACGAGCCAGGCGCATCCAGGCACAGGAAATTCTTGGCTATCCTCCCCCTGAGATAAAACCCTCACGCCTTTCATCAGTCCCAGATACATGACCCCTCACCGCTACGCTTGTTTTCGCCTTGCCGCATGGAGACTCACGCAATGACGCGCCCCGCCAGAATCATCCTCTGGACCCTGACCACACTGCTGACCGTGCTGGCAATCCTGGTCGTGGTGATTGCCACCTTCGACTGGAACCGCGTCAAGCCCCTGCTCAACGAAAAGGTGTCCGAGGCCTTGCATCGGCCCTTCGCCATCAATGGCAACCTTGCAGTGCACTGGCGCACCGAGCCTGAAGAAGGCGGTTGGCGGGCGTGGATACCCTGGCCGCATTTCACGGCTGAAGATCTTACCCTGGGCAACCCGGACTGGCTCAAAGAGCCGCAGATGGTTGCACTGGAGCGCGTGGAGTTTCGCCTGTCGCCGCTGCCGCTGTTGTTCCACCAGGTCAGCATCCCGCGTATCAACCTGACCAAGCCGACTGCCAGCCTGACGCGCCTGGCGGACGGCCGGGCCAACTGGAATTTCGACTTCGGCCCGAAGGACGAGAACGAAGAACCGTCCAAATGGCAGATGGACATCGGCGCGATCGGTTTCGACCAAGGCAATATCAGCTTTGACGACCAGACGCTCAAGGCTCGCATGAAGGTCCAGATCGATCCTCTGGGCAAGCCCATTGCATTCAGCGAAATCGTGGGCAAGGCCACGGCCGAGAAGTCGGCGCCTGCACAGGACTATGCGTTTGGCCTCAAGGCGCAGGGACGCTACAAGGACCAGCCCGTGTCCGGCACCGGCAAGATCGGCGGCCTGCTGGCACTCAAAGCGTCCGATCAACCCTTCCCGCTGCAAGCGGATGTGCGCATCGCCGATACCCATGTGGTATTGGCTGGTACCCTGACCGACCCGCTCAACCTGGGTGCGCTCGATCTGCGGCTGCGCCTGTCAGGCGCCAGCCTTGGCAATCTGTTCCCGTTGACCGGCGTGACATTGCCTGACACTCCAGCGTATTCCACCGATGGTCACCTCAACGCCAACCTGCACGCCGAGCAAGGCGCTACCTTCGAATACCAAGGGTTCAATGGCAAGATCGGTGACAGCGACATTCACGGTGACCTGGCGTATGTCGCCAGCAAGCCTCGGCCCAAGCTCACGGGCAAGCTCGTTTCCAACCAGCTCCTGTTCAAGGACTTGGCACCACTGATCGGCGCTGACTCCAATGCCGAGCAAAAAGCCCGTGGTGGTGCCAGCAAGCAGCCGTCCGACAAGGTCTTGCCGGTCGAGGAATTCCGTACCGATCGCTGGCGTGCCATGGATGCCGATGTCACCTTCACCGGCAAGCGCATCGTGCACAGCGAGCAGCTTCCTTTCAACGACCTGTCGGCCCACGTGATCCTGGAAGACGGCCTGCTGCGCCTGGAGCCGTTGAGGTTCGGCGTAGCGGGCGGCAACCTGGCATCACGCATTCGTCTGGACGGCCGCAACGTTCCGTTGCAGGGGCGTGCACGGCTTACTGCGAGGGGGTTCAAGCTCAAGCAACTGTTCCCCACCTTCGCACCGATGCAAAGCAGCTTTGGCGAGCTCAATGGGGATGCCGACATCGCCGGTCGCGGCAACTCCGTGGCAGCACTGCTCGGTAGCGCCAATGGCGATCTGCGCATGCTGGTCAACGATGGCGCGATCAGCCGCAGCCTCATGGAAATCGCAGGTTTGAACGTGGGCAACTACATCGTCGACAAACTCTTCGGTGATGAGGACGTGAAGATCAACTGCGCCGCAGCCGATGTCGGTATCAAGAATGGCCTTGCCAGTACGCGCCTGTTCATTTTCGACACCGAGAACGCGATCATCTATATCAACGGCACCGCCAACTTCGCCAACGAGCGCCTGGACCTGAAGATCACGCCGGAATCCAAGGGGTTGAGGCTGTTCTCCCTGCGCTCGCCGCTGTATGTGCGGGGGGCTTTCGCCAAACCTAGCGCCGGGGTACAGGCCGTACCGCTGGCACTGCGCGGCGCCGGTATGGTTGCCCTTGGGGTGGTCGCGGGGCCTGCGGCCGGTCTCTTGGCGCTGATCGCACCCAGCAGTGGGGATGATCCCAACCAGTGCACACCCTTGTTGCAGCAGATGAAGGAAGGTAAGGCGCCGGCGGCCGTCAAAAGCCGCAAGTGATGGCGGGGCATGGGCCTGCGAGCTGAACCTTGGAGCGGCTGCGCAGCCCATCGCGGCACTAGAGCGCTCCTACCTAGAAATCGGTTAGCCTTCGGGGCGGCCTTAGGCAGTTGCTTCTGCAAAGTCCAGGCCCCGCTATCTCAGCCAATACAGAACCAAGGTAGGAGCGGCCTGGTGCCGCGATGGGCCGCAGCGCAGCCCCGGCATTATGCGCTGCGAAGCTAAGATCCTGGGGCTACTGCGCAGGCAATTGCAGCCAGTCCAACGCTCCGGCGGAGCCGGTCGTGGGCTTGAGTAATCCAGAGTCAAGGGAAAGATCGCCAGTGCTTCACGATCTCCGAGGTGGAATGGTCCGGTCAGGGCGCCGGACTGACCGCAATGGGCTGCGAAGCAGCCCTGCGTGAACAGCGTGACCGCATCAGCGGCCTTGTCGGTTGCTACTGGTCTTACAGCCCATCGAGCAGGTCGGACATGTCGTCGGCGTGCTCTTCTTCCTGCGCCAGGATGTCTTCGAAGATGCGGCGAGTGGTCGGGTCCTTGTCGCCGATGTACTGGATGATCTCGCGGTAGCTGTCGATGGCGATACGCTCGGCTACCAAGTCTTCCAGGACCATTTCCTTGAGGGTCGTGCCTGCCACGTACTGAGCGTGGGAGTTCTTGCTCAGGTTGTCCGGGTTGAAGTCAGGCTCACCGCCCAGCTGCACGATACGCTCGGCCAGCTTGTCGGCGTGTTCGGATTCCTGGTTGGCATGCTCCAGGAATTCTTCGGCAGCCACGCTGGCCTTGACGCCAGAAGCCATGAAGTAGTGACGCTTGTAGCGCAGGGTACAGACCAGCTCGGTCGCCAGCGAATCGTTGAGCAGCTTGATGATGCGCTCGCGATCGGCATTGTAGCCTTCGGTCACGGCACCGTTTTCCACATGTTCGCGCGCACGCTGGCGCAAGGTTTGAATGTCGGTCATTTCAGTCGTGTTCATGTTTCATCTCCAAAAAGCATCAAGTAGTCGTAGTCAGGTAGCGGAAGCCTTACGCGCCTTTGACGGCCTCGCGGTCTTCTTCACGTTGTTTGCAGGTCTTGAAACCCTTGGCATCCACATGGCCGGTGGCATCGAAGCGCACGTAGTACGGCTGCTGCTTGCCGTCGCGGTTGAGAATGTAGTCGTTGCAGGTACCGCCATTGGGCAGGTCGATGACGTTGGACGGGCTGCCGCCGATGGCGATGACGCGCTGCATGGTCATGCCATTTTCGACCTGCTTGACCAGGGGCTCGTTGCGGTAGGTCACATAGTCCACCGGGTTTTCCGGGCGGCTGCCGCATGCCGCCAGAGTGGCGCTGGCCAGAAGGATTGCCAGAGTCTGCTTGAACATCGTCCCGCTCCTTGCAAAAAAGGGTATGTGCAGGTTTTGAACCTCACGCAGCGCCAGGAGTTCGATCGAGCTAGCCAATTGCCTGCGTGCAAAAGGTTGTCGTGCGCTTGATGGCAAAACGGGCCTCGCGCCAGCGCTTGTCTACACTGCAGGTGTCACCGTGCGTTGGGCGCGGGCTCAGGAGAACACGACATGAAACGGCTGCACATTCCGTTACTGATGGTTGCGCTGTTGTTCAGCGCCCAAGGTTTCGCGGCAAATACCACCCAGCAGGAAAAGATGAAAACTTGCAATGCAGATGCCACGGCGCAATCGCTCAAGGGCGACGCCCGCAAGGCCTTCATGAGTACGTGCCTGAAGAAACAGGCGCCACAAACCCAGCAAGAGAAAATGAAGACGTGCAATGCCGACGCCACCGCCAAGGTGCTCAAGGGTGATGAGCGCAAGGCCTTCATGAGTGAGTGCCTGAAGAAGAAATGATCGGTGCCTATGCCTGCAGGCATAACGCTGGCAGACTGCGGATCTTCTTCGTTGGCTGCCGCTGAGGCTGTATGACCTTCACCCCCCGCCAAGTCACCCTGGCCAGTTTGATTATCGTGTTCGCAGGCTTGCTGTTGGCGTTGCCGTTGAAGCTGCTGCCCAGCCTGCTGGCAGGCCTGCTGGTGTTCGAACTGGTCAACATGCTCACGCCGCGCCTGCAGCCATTGATTGCCGGGCAGCGTGCGCGCTGGCTGGCAGTGGCGCTGCTGGGCACGCTGGTGGTGATCAGCCTGGCGCTGCTGATCGCCGGGGCGTTCAGCTTCTTGTTGCATGAAGCGGAAAATCCTGGCGCTTCGCTGGACAAGTTCATGGCGTTGGTTGAGCGGGCGCGCGGGCAGTTGCCGCCGTTCATCGAGGGCTATTTGCCGGCCAGTGCTGCTGAGTTCAAGGTGGCGATCGGCGACTGGATCAAGAGCCATCTCAGTGATTTGCAACTGGTGGGCAAGGGCATGGCCCACATGTTCGTGACCTTGCTGATCGGCATGATCCTGGGGGCTATCGTCGCCCTGCAGCGCATACCCGACATCTCCCGGCGCAAACCTCTGGCAGCCGCCCTGTTCGAGCGCCTGAACCTGCTGGTACAGGCGTTCCGCAACATCGTTTTCGCCCAGATCAAGATTTCTCTGCTCAACACCGCCTTCACTGGCATCTTTCTGGCCGTGGTGTTGCCGTTGTTCGGCGTGCACCTGCCGCTGACCAAGACCTTGATCGTGCTGACGTTCCTGTTGGGTCTGCTACCGGTCATCGGCAACCTCATGTCCAACACCCTGATCACCATCGTCGGGTTGTCGTTGTCGGTGTGGGTGGCAGCGGCGGCGTTGGTCTACCTGATCGTCATCCACAAGGTGGAGTACTTCCTCAACGCCAAGATCGTCGGTGGGCAGATCAGGGCCAAGGCCTGGGAACTGCTGTTGGCCATGCTGGTGTTCGAAGCGGCGTTCGGCCTGCCGGGGGTGGTGGCAGGGCCGGTCTATTACGCTTATCTCAAGAGCGAGCTGCGCAGGATGGAGCTGGTTTGAAGGCGGCCACGGCGGGCCTGCTCAGGACATAACAAGGCCGGCGCAGGCTTGGTCAGGCGGTTACAGCCAGCGCTACCGTCAACGAGGGGCGACACAGGCGCCCCTTACCCCGTCGTTTCGTCACGCGCCATAACGCTTGCGTGCCTCAATGGCCAGCCCACTGCCGATGCTGCCAAAGATATTGCCTTCCACGTGACGGGCATTGGGCAACATCGCCGCCACACTGTTGCGCAGGGCTGGAATGCCGCTGGAGCCGCCCGTGAAGAAGACCGTGTTGACCTGGCCCTGGCTGACCCCGGCCTTGGCCAGCAAGTCCGTGACACTGGCCCGCACCCGTTCCAACAGGCTTTCGATGGCCGTCTCGAACAGGTTGCGAGACAGGTCCACGCCAAGGCCTGGTTCGATGCGGCCGAGGTCGACGTGACGACTCGGCTGCTCGGTCAATTCGATCTTGCTGGCTTCCACTTCCATGGCCAGCCAATGCCCGGCGCGCTCCTCGATGAGTTTGAACAGCCGATCAACGCCAAGGGTGTCCTCGATGTCGTAGCGCATGTTGCCCAGCGCCAACTGCGACTTCTGTGAGTACAGCGCGTTGATCGTATGCCAGGTGGCCAGGTTGAGGTGATAGCTGGTTGGCATCAAGGCACCGCTTTTCATGCGGCTGCCATATCCGAACAGCGGCATCACCCCTTGCAGGCTCAGCTGCTTGTCGAAGTCCGTACCGCCGATGTGTACGCCACCGGTTGCGAGGATGTCGCTCTGGCGCTCGGCCACCGCGTGCCGCTCCGGCGACAGGCGAATAAGGGTGAAGTCGGACGTACCGCCGCCGATGTCGACGATCAGCACCAGTTCTTCACGGCTGATGCCTGACTCGTAGTCGAACGCCGCGGCGATGGGCTCGTACTGGAACGATACGTCCTTGAAGCCGATCTTGCGTGCCACCTCGGCCAGCGTGTCCTCGGCTTCCTGGTCGGCTGCCGGGTCCTCGTCGACGAAGAATACCGGGCGGCCAAGTACCACCTGGTCGAACTCACGCCCGGCCTCAGCCTGCGCGCGGTTTTTCAGCTCACCGATGAACATCCCCAGCAGGTCCTTGAACGGCAGTGCGCTGCCCAGCACGCTGGTGTCGTGCTTGATCAGCTTGGACCCGAGCAGGCTCTTGAGCGAGCGCATCAAGCGCCCCTCGTAACCTTCGAGGTATTCGTGCAGGGCCAGCCGGCCATAGACAGGGCGGCGCTCCTCGATGTTGAAGAACACCACCGAGGGCAAGGTAATCTTGCCGTCTTCCAGGGCAATCAGCGATTCCATGCCCGGACGGTGCCAGCCAACCGTCGAGTTGGAGGTGCCAAAGTCGATGCCAAGGGCGCGGGCCGGGGATACGTCGGACATGGGAAAAGGCTTCCGGAGGCAAAACGGCCGCGCAGTGTATGCCAGCTGGCGACAGAATCAAGACCGGTCGTCTGCCATGGAGCAACCCCAAGCGGGCCTTGAAAGGCTATGCTTGATCCCTATCTTCTCCAGCAACACGCACATTCACACTGGTGATCCCTAGATGGACTTCAAAGACTACTACAAGATACTTGGCGTAGAGCCCACGGCGGACGACAAGGCGATCAAGGCCGCGTACCGCAAGCTGGCCCGCAAGTATCACCCTGATGTCAGCAAAGAGCGCGACGCCGAAGACAAATTCAAGGAAGCCAACGAGGCCTACGAAGTGCTGGGCGACGCGCAGAAACGCGCCGAATTCGATGAAATCCGCAAGTACGGCGGCCAGCATGGCAGGCCGTTCCAGGCACCGCCGGGCTGGGAAAGCCGAGGCGGGGCCGGGGGTGGTTTCGAGAGTGGCGATTTTTCGGACTTTTTCAGCTCGATGTTCGGCGGTCGTGGAGGCAACCCGTTCGGGGGTGCCCGTCAACAACAGCGCAGTGCCGGCAGGCGAGGGCAGGATGTGGAGCTTGAACTGGCGGTATTTCTGGAAGAAACCCTGAGCAAAGAGTCCAAGCAGATCAGCTTCCAGGTACCGCAAACCAATGCCATGGGCCAGCGCACCGGGTTCACCACCAAGACCCTGAACGTGAAGATCCCGGCCGGCGTGACCGATGGCGAGCGCATTCGCCTCAAGGGCCAGGGTGCCCCGGGGGTCGGTGGCGGTGCCAATGGCGATTTGTTCCTGACCATCCGCATGGCCCCGCACCCGCTGTTCGACGTCGAAGGGCACGACCTGATCATCACCGTGCCGCTAGCACCCTGGGAAGCGGCCCTGGGCACCAAGGTGGCGGTACCTACGCTCGAAGGCAGGATCAACCTGACCATCCGCCCCGACAGCCAGAGCGGGCAGCGCCTGCGGGTGCCAGGCAAGGGCCTGGCCGACAAGCAGGGCCAGCGCGGCAACCTCTATGCACAGCTCAAGGTCGTCATGCCGACCACCTCTGACGAATCTACCCGGGAACTGTGGGCCAAGCTTTCCGAGAAGGCCGCGTTCGACCCGAGGGCACAATGGAGTAAGTGATCATGAGCAGCACCCTGATCGTTCAACTGGACATGCATACCTTGTGTCAGGAAGCCGACCTCACGGCGGACTGTGTGATCGAGATCGTCGAGCACGGCATTGTGGAGCCAACCGGGCGCAGGCCTGAAGACTGGCTGTTCGACGATCAGGCACCGCTGCTGGCAAGGCGCGCGGCCAAGCTGCACCAGGAGCTGGAACTGGAATGGGAAGGCGTGGCGCTGGCCCTGGAATTGCTCCAGGAGGTGCAGCAGCTACGCAACGAGAACAGCATGCTGCGCCAGCGCCTGGGCAGGTTCACGCAGATGTGAGTGTCATCAGGCGCGGGCAAGGCTGGAACGCTGGCCAGTGCAGCCTTGTGTCACCCGGCAAGGCTGCGTGAGGACTGCCTGGGCCCGGTGTCATGGCTGGTCTGGATCGGCCCCTGGGCTCAGCACCCGCTGCATGAAGGTCAGGTCCAGCCAGCGCCCGAATTTCACGCCCACCTGCGGCATCTGCCCGGTAACCACGAAACCCAGGCGCTCGTGCAGGTGCACAGACGCTGCGTTGCCGCTTTCGATGGCCGCGACCATGACGTGCTTGCCGCAGCCTTGGGCGCGCTCGATCAACGCAATCATCAGCGCCGGCCCAAGCCCTTTGCCGCGCTGATCGCTGCGCACATATACCGAATGCTCGACCGTGTGGCGAAACCCCTCGAACGGGCGCCAGTCCCCGAAGGAGGCGTAGCCCAGCACGTCGGCGCCGTCCACGGCCACCAGTATCGGGTAACCCTGTTGCGCACGGGTGTCGAACCAAGCCTGGCGGTTGGCCAGGTCCACCGGTGTCTCGTTCCAGATGGCCGTGGTGTTGCGCACGGCATCGTTGTAGATGTCGAGGATGGCCGGTAGGTCGGCAGGCAGGGCGTCGCGGATTTCGTGACTCATGGCAGCGTCTCGCTAGGTCGAAGCGTGCAGGTTAAATGGTTACCAGCCCGCGTACACCTTCGGCCTGCATGTTTTCGCCCCGGCCACGCTGCACGATCTGGCCACGGGCCATAACCAGGTAGTGATCAGCCAAAGCCTCGGCAAAATCGTAGAACTGCTCGACCAGCAGGATGGCCATGTCGCCGCGCTGCGCCAGCCGCTGGATCACCGCGCCTATTTCCTTGATCACCGAAGGCTGGATACCCTCGGTGGGCTCATCGAGAATCAGCAGGCGCGGACGACTGGCCAATGCCCGGCCGATGGCCAGCTGCTGTTGCTGCCCCCCGGACAAATCCCCGCCACGGCGTTGCTTCATCTGCTCAAGCACAGGGAACAACTCGTAGATGAAGGCAGGCACTTCACGCGCCTCGCGCCCCGGAAAGCGTGACAGGCCCATCAGCAGGTTTTCCTCGACGCTCAAGCGCGGGAAAATTTCTCGGCCCTGTGGCACGTACGCAATGCCGGCCTGCACCCGGTGGTGCGGCTTGAGTGCGGTGATGGGCTTGCCTTCCCATTCCACGCTGCCTTCGCGCACGGGCACCAGGCCCATCAGGCAACGCAGCAACGTGGTCTTGCCCACGCCGTTGCGGCCCAGCAGGCAGGTGACCTCGCCCAGCCTGGCTTCGAAGGAAAGGCCGCGCAGAATATGGCTGCCGCCGTAGTACTGGTGCAGCGTATCGATCTTGAGCATGCAAGGCTCCTGAAGTAACGGGTTGGGCGTCCCCGGCAGCTCACCGGTGTACGCGGGAAAACGTGCGCCTGTTCAACGACCGAGGTACACCTCGACCACACGATCATCGGCCTGCACCTGCTCAAGCGACCCCTCAGCCAGCACCGAGCCCTGGTGCAGCACCGTCACATGGTCGGCGATGCTGCCCACGAACCCCATGTCATGCTCGACCACCATCAGCGAGTGTTTGCCTGCAAGGCCCTTGAACAGCTCGGCGGTAAAGGCGGTTTCGGCGTCGGTCATGCCGGCCACGGGTTCGTCGAGCAACAGCAGTTGAGGTTCCTGGACCAGCAGCATGGCAATTTCCAGAAACTGCTTCTGGCCGTGGGACAGCAGCCCGGCCTGACGCGAGGCCAGCCCGTTCAGCCGCACGGTGGTCAGGACGTCGTCGATCCTGTCGCGTTGCTCGCCGCTCAGGCGCGACCTCAGGCTCGCCCACACCGACTTGTCGGTCTTGAGCGCCAGCTCGAGGTTTTCATACAGGCTCAACGCCTCGAACACCGTGGGTTTCTGGAACTTGCGGCCGATGCCAGCCTGGGCAATCTGGTACTCGCTCATGCGCGTCAGGTCGAGCGTGTCACCAAAGTAGGCACTGCCTGCGCTGGGCCGTGTCTTGCCGGTGATCACGTCCATCATCGTGGTCTTGCCCGCACCGTTTGGCCCGATGATGCAGCGCAGCTCGCCCACGCCGATATACAGCGTCAGCGCATTGAGTGCCTTGAACCCATCGAAGCTGACGCTCACCTCTTCAAGGCTCAGCACGGTGCCATGCCGCGCGTCCAGGCCTGGTACGCGGGCATGGCCCAGGCCTATGGCGTCGCGGCCGATACCCTGCGGGTCGAAGGCAGGTTCGAGCATGAACTCCGGGTGTACCGGGGGCAGGCCTCTCATGACTGGCTCCTTTTGTTCCACAGGCCGACCAGGCCCTTGGGCAAGTACAGGGTCACGAGGATGAACAGCGCGCCGAGGAAAAACAGCCAGAATTCCGGGAAAGCCACCGTGAACCAGCTCTTCATGCCGTTGACCAGCCCCGCGCCCAGCAGCGGGCCGATCAGGGTGCCGCGCCCGCCCAGTGCCACCCAGACAGCAGCCTCGATGGAGTTGGTGGGCGACATTTCGCTGGGGTTGATGATGCCGACCTGAGGCACGTACAGCGCGCCTGCCAGGCCGCACAGCATGGCGCTGAGCACCCATACCAGCAGCTTGAAGCCACGCGGATCGTAGCCGCAGAACATCAACCGGTTCTCGGCATCGCGAACGGCCGTCAACAGGCGCCCGAACTTGCTGCGCGTCAACCGCCAGCACAGGTACAGGCTGGCGACCAGCAGCGCAACGGTGAGCAGGAACAGTACGGCGCGGGTTCCGGGTGCGGCGATGTCGAAGCCCAGCAGGGTGCGAAAGCTGGTGAAGCCGTTGTTCCCGCCAAAACCGGTCTCGTTGCGAAAGAACAGCAACATCCCGGCAAAGGTCAGGGCCTGGGTCATGATCGAGAAGTACACACCCTTGATCCGCGAGCGGAAGGCAAACCAGCCGAACACCAGGGCCAGCATGCCAGGCGCCAGCACCGCCAGGCACAGGGCCCAGGCAAAGTGTTGGGTGCCGGCCCAGTACCAGGGCAGCTCGCTCCAGGACAGGAACGTCATGAAGCCTGGCAGCCCCTCCCCGGCGGCCTGGCGCATCAGGTACATGCCCATGGCGTAGCCGCCCAGGGCAAAGAACAGACCATGGCCGAGCGACAGCAGCCCCGCATAGCCCCAGACCAGGTCAAGGGCTAGGGCCACGATGGCATAGCAGAGGATCTTGCCCACCAGCGTGAGCACATAGGCCGACACATGCAGGGCGTGGTCGGCGGGCAGCAGCGACAACAGCGGCAAGGCGAGCAGCAGCGCCAGGGCGGCGATACCCAGCGCCAGCGATAGGCGAGGGCCGGCTTTGTGCGCAGCGGTGACAAGCAGTGGCTGGTTCATCAGTCGATCACCCGTCCCTTGAGGGCAAACAGGCCTTGCGGGCGCTTCTGGATGAACAGGATGACCAGCGCAAGGATGAGGATCTTGCCGAGCACCGCACCGATCTGCGGCTCCAGCAGTTTGTTGGCGATGCCCAGCCCGAACGCCGCCCAGAGGCTTCCGGCCAGTTGGCCGACACCCCCGAGCACCACCACCAGGAATGAATCGATGATGTAGCTTTGCCCCAGGTCCGGCCCCACGTTGCCGACCTGGCTCAAGGCCACGCCGCCCAGGCCGGCGATGCCCGAACCCAGGCCGAAGGCGAGCATGTCCACACGCCCGGTGGACACGCCGCAGCACGCCGCCATGTTGCGGTTCTGGGTTACGGCGCGCACGTTCAGGCCCAGGCGCGTGCGGTTGAGCAGCAGCCAGGTCAGCAGCACCACGGCCAGCGCGAACGCGATGATCACCAGGCGGTTGTAAGGCAGGATCAGGTTGGGCAGAACCTGGATGCCACCCGACAACCAGGCCGGGTTGCTGACCTCGACATTCTGTGCGCCGAACAGCAAACGCACGGCCTGGATCAGAATCAGGCTGATGCCCCAGGTGGCCAGCAGGGTTTCCAGAGGGCGGCCGTACAGGTGGCGGATCACCGTACGTTCCAGCGCCATGCCGACACCGGCACTGACGGCGAACGCCACGGGCAGGGCGATCAGTGGGTAGAACTCCAGGGCACCCGGTGCGTAGCGCTGCACCACTACCTGCACCATGTAGGTGCTGTAGGCGCCGAGCATCAGCATCTCGCCATGCGCCATGTTGATCACACCCAGAAGTCCGAACGTGATCGCCAGCCCCAGCGCCGCCAATAGCAGGATCGACCCCAGCGACAGGCCACTGAAGGCCTGGCCCAGTACTTCACCGACCAGCAGCTTGCGCTTGACCTGGGTCAGGCTGGTTTCGGCGGCGGTACGCACCGTGGGGTCCGTTTCCATCTCGGGTTGCAACAGCGCCTCAAGGCGCGTACGGGCCGTTGGGTCACCGGTTTCCCCTAACAGGCGTACGGCCGCCAGGCGCACCGAAGGGTCGCTGGCGCCGAGCTGCAGGTTGGCCAATGCCAGGCCCAAGGCTGCCCGCACGGTCGCATCCGGTTCGCTGGCGTAGCGCCGGTCGAGCAAGGCGACCTGGGCCGGTTGTGCGCTCTTTTGCAACTGCCTGGCGGCGGCTAGCCGGGTGGCGCTGTCGTCACTGAGTAACCGGTGGCTGGCCAGGGCATTGTCGATCAGCCCGCGCAGGCGGTTGTTCAGGCGCACCTTGCGGCTGTCGTCCTTGGCGATTCGGCCGGCCTGCAGGTTTTCCAGCAGTGCCAGTCGGCCTGGCTCGGGTTGGGCGGCCCAGGTATCGAGTAGGCGCGCCTGCTCGGCGGGCTTGGCGGCGAAGAAAAACTCGCCTTCGCTGGCGTCTACTGCCATGGGCAACAGCAGTAGCAGGGTAAGCAGGAATCTGAGCATGAGGCTCTCCTGTGAATCAGCGCTTACGCGCAGGCGTACCCGAACACCGGGCCGCCCACGGGCGGGCTGCAGCGCAGCCCAGGGCCTCAGTTGCCTTTCACGGCGTAATCAGGGCGCTTGTCATTGCCTGGGATGAAGGGGCTCCAGGGTTGCGCCCGCAGCGGTTGCTCGGTTTCCCACACCACGCTGAACTGCCCATCGTCCTGGATCTCGCCGATCATCACTGGCTTGTGCAGGTGGTGATTGGTCTTGTCCATGGTCAGGGTGTAGCCCGAAGGGGCCTTGAAGGTCTGCCCGGCCAGCGCTTCGCGCACCTTGTCCACATCGGTGGATTTGGCTTTTTCCGCCGCCTGCGCCCACATGTGAATGCCCACATAGGTGGCTTCCATTGGATCGTTAGTCACCGCCTTGTCGGCGCCAGGCAGGCCTTTGGCCTTGGCATAGGCCTTCCAATCAGCGACGAACTTCTGGTTGACCGGGTTATCCACCGACTCGAAGTAGTTCCAGGCGGCCAGATGGCCCACCAACGGCTTGGTGTCGATACCCCGCAGCTCCTCTTCGCCCACCGAGAACGCCACGACCGGCACATCGGTCGCTTTCAAGCCCTGGTTGGCCAGCTCTTTGTAGAAGGGCACATTGGAGTCGCCGTTGACCGTGGAAATTACCGCCGTCTTCGCCCCGGCCGAGAACTTCTTGATGTTGGCGACGATGGTCTGGTAGTCGGCGTGGCCGAACGGCGTGTAGACCTCCTCGATGTCCTTGTCGGCTACGCCCTTGCTGTGCAGGAACGCGCGCAGAATCTTGTTGGTGGTGCGCGGGTAGACGTAGTCGGTGCCCAGCAGGAAGAAGCGCTTGGCGCCGCCGCCGTCCTCGCTCATCAGGTATTCCACCGCCGGAATCGCCTGCTGGTTGGGCGCAGCGCCGGTGTAGAAGACGTTCGGCGACATCTCTTCGCCTTCGTATTGCACCGGGTAGAACAGCAGACCGTTGAGCTCCTCGAATACCGGCAATACCGATTTGCGCGACACCGACGTCCAGCAACCGAACACCACCGCGACCTTGTCCTGGGTCAGCAACTGGCGGCTTTTTTCGGCGAACAGCGGCCAGTTGGACGCCGGGTCCACCACCACCGGCTCCAGCATCTTGCCGTTCACCCCACCTTTGGCGTTGATCTCATCGATGGTCATCAAGGCCATGTCCTTGAGCGACGTCTCGGAGATGGCCATGGTCCCGGACAGCGAATGCAGGATGCCGACCTTGATGGTCTCGGCTGCCTGTAGGCTCCAGCTAAGGCCCATCGCCGCCATCGAGGCGCTGAGGGTGAAGGCCTTGATCAGACTGCGTCGCTTCATGTGCTCTCTCCGCTGAGTTGTTGTGGTGTGGGCAGAAAAGCGATTGCAAAGGCTGTGCCGTGGTGCGCGAGGTTACGGTCTAGAAGGGTTGTGCTTCTATGCGGGGCTTGGATAGGGGCCAGGTTGGTGCTTGCGCGGTTGGCTTGCACAGGTTTGGGTCCAGGGCGGTGAACAGCTTTGACACATAAGCAGTACTTGAGTACCGTTCGGCACCGCAGTGGATTCTGCGACCGGGATTGGCGTCCCGTTATACAGAGAGATCGAGCATTGACGCTCCTTGCGACTTTGCTCTGCATGGCTGCACCCGTCATGGGCGGAGCCGTGTGTGGGAGCCTTCGGGCTCACCGGTTCTCTCTGCCGGCACGCCAACCCGCACGGCTCCGTCCACCCATATTGGCGTATGGGCTCGGAGCGTCATAAGGAGAGAGCTGCAAGGAGATGCACCATGCTCAAGAAGATCGTTCCAGATCCACCCCGCACATCTCGTTCCGTGACCGCCAGTGCTGATTTTGGCACCTGCAATCAGGCTCATGATCAATACTGTCGGTTCAGGCTGGAGTCGATAGCGAGGATGCACTTGTGTGCGCCGTTGCCGCGCTGAAAGCGGCTTATGAAACCAATGCCGCAGCACTGGAAAGGGTGGGAGAGCCGCTTCGTAGTTTACTGACCGCGACGGAAAACTCGCTAAAGAAAGGTTTGGCCCTGGCCGAGGCAGTGCTCAAGGGGATGGAGCACGGCTGAAGCGGCCTGGCTGTTGTGCGCCCATTCGCCAGTTCTGCCTGAGAATGGGCTGCACAGTTTCCTGATCAGTTGCCCGACGACCCACGTACGGCAGTACGCGGCTGGCGCCGGCTCCGCACGAACTGGTAGGTCACCGCCAGGATCACAAACCAGATCGGCGTCACCACCAGCGCCGAGCGGGTGTCGGCCTCCAAGCTCAGAAGCACAAGGATACCGGCGAAGAACGCCAGGCACACGTAGCACATCAAACGCCCGCCAGGCATCTTGTAGATCGACTGCTCGTGCAACGCCGCGCGCTGCTTGCGGTAGCTCAGGTACGACAGCAGGATCAACGTCCAGACGAACATGAACAGCACCGCCGATACCGTGGTGACCAGGGTGAAGGCTTCGATCACGTTCGGGACCAGGTAGATCAGCACCGCGCCGAGCAGCAGGCATAGGCAGGAGAAGTACAGGCCGTTGGCCGGCACAGCGCGGCGGGACAACTTCTCGAACGCTTTCGGTGCATCGCCTTCCTGGGCCAGGCCGAACAGCATGCGGCTGGTGGAGAACACCCCGCTGTTGGCAGACGAGGCCGCCGAGGTGAGCACCACGAAATTGATGATGCTCGCCGCCGCTGGCAGGCCAGCCAGTACGAACAGCTCAACGAACGGGCTTTTGCCCGGGACCACGTCGCGCCATGGAGTCACGGCCATAATCGCGATCAGTGCCAGTACATAGAACACGATGATGCGGATCGGGATCGAGTTGATCGCCCTGGGCAGCGTGCGCTCCGGGTTTTTGGCTTCGGCTGCCGTGGTGCCGACCAGCTCTATACCCACGAAGGCGAAGACCGCGATCTGGAACCCGGCGAAAAAGCCCATCATGCCGTGGGGGAACATGCCGCCGTCATTCCACAGGTTGGCCAGTTGAGCCGTGCGTCCGCTGGGGGAGGTAAAGCCGGTGATGACCATGTACAGGCCGGTGGCCACCAGGCCCAGAATGGCAATGATCTTGATCAGGGCAAACCAGAACTCCATTTCGCCGAACAGCTTGACCGTGACCAGGTTCAGCGACAGCAGCACGGCCACGCAGGTGAGCGCCGGTATCCACTGAGGCAGGTCGGGAAACCAGAACTGGGTATAAGCCGCAATGGCTACCACGTCGGCGATGCCGGTGACCACCCAGCAGAACCAGTAGGTCCAGCCGGTGAAGTAGCCCGCCCAGGGACCGAGCAGGTCGGCGGAAAAGTCGATGAACGACTTGTAGTTCAGGTTCGACAGCAGCAGTTCGCCCATTGCGCGCATGACGAAGAACAGCATGAAGCCGATGATCATGTAGACGAAGATGATCGAAGGCCCAGCCAGGCTGATGGTCTTGCCCGAGCCCATGAACAGACCGGTGCCGATGGCACCGCCAATGGCGATGAGCTGGATGTGTCGGTTGGTGAGGTTGCGTTGCAGGTGTTGGTCATCGGGTGGAGTCGGCGCAGTTTGCGTCATAGGCTGCATTCCCTTGTAGAGGTCAGTCGCATTGGCTGACGTAGCCGGCTAGGCTATCACGCACTGCAAAGGTGCGGGCGTGACAGATCGACACGATATCGCGAGTGCAGGGCGCTTTAGAAATGATCGGGGTCAAGCGTCGGCTCTTTAGAGGATGAACCTGCGCCCACAGGCAGAGGCGTGAAACGCTCGGCGGGCCGTTCGGCTCGCCTGAGGTTTCACGCCGCCTACCGAGCCGCTATGCCTGCGCCGCCACCCTTGCCCGCCGTATCATCATGTTGTCGAGCACCCACATCAGCACCATCGACACCCCCACCAGCGGGAAGACAAGCCCCAATGCCAGCATCACCACCACGGCCGTCTTCCAGCGCGGCAGGTCGTGGCGCAAGGGGGGAACGCCCAGGCCGCCTTCGGGCCGACGTTTCCACCACATCACCAGGCCACTGACCGAACCCAGCAGAATCATCAGGCACACCAGCGCAATGACGATCTGGTTCAGCGGGCCGAACATCTTGCCCTCGTGCAGCATGACCCCAAGTTCCGTGGCGCGGGCCACAGGGCTGTAGTCCTGCCAGCGCACATCGGCCAGCACCTTACCGGTGTACTGGTCCACATGCAGGGTGGCGTCGTTGCGTGGGTCGTCGGCGAATACCGCGATGGTGAATACGCCGTCGGCTGTGGTTGGCCAGGTGATGCTGTAGCCCGGCTCCACCTGCCGCGCAGTGGCGATGTCTTCGACCTGTTGCACGCTCACATTCGGTGCGGCCGGTTGGCTGGACATCGTGTGATGCCCGGCATGCTCGGCATGGGCGCCAGATTGAGGCATCGGCGTGTTCTCCATGGCCCAGGGCACGGTCTGGCGGTGAGCATGGTTGAGCTCGCGCGCCTGCTGGTCCGACTTCGGCACATCGTTCCACATCGCTACCGGAAAGCGGTTCCACAGATCGGCATATTGCTTGCCCCAGAACCCGGTCCAGGTCATGCCGCTGAGCAGCATCAACAGCAACAGCGCCGAACCCCAGAACCCACTGACCGCATGCAGGTCGCGCCAGAACAGCCGGCCTCGGGCGGCCAGGCGCGGCCACAGCACGCCTGCGCCCAGGCGCCCGCGAGGCCACCACAGGTACAGGCCCGAAATCACCAGCACGATGCCCCAGCCTGCGGCCAGTTCCACCAGGCGATCGCCCAGGGTGCCCACCATCAATTCGCCGTGCAGGGCGCGGGCGATGGCTTGCAGATTGCGCTTGCCGTCCTGCTCGCCGAGGATCTTGCCGCTGTACGGGTCGACGAACACGTTCAGCTCGCGGCTCTTTTCGTGCACCACGAACTGCGCACTGCGCTGTGCGTTCAGTGGCGGCAGGTACTGGCCCACATGGCCTTCGGGGTGCGCCTTGCGCACTTCGGCCAGCATCACATCGGCCCCTTGGCGATGATGGCCGGCCTCAACCACCATCAGGTCGCGGTACAGCCATGGATCGAGCTGCGGCTTGAACAGGTATACCAGCCCGGTAAGGGCCAGCAGGATCATGAATGGGGCCACGAACAGCCCTGCATAGAAATGCCAACGCCAGGCCAGGTTGTAGAATGAAACGCGTGTTCCTCTCATGGGAACCTCCAGGTAAACCCGCACAGGGCGCGGTCACTGCCGCGCCCGCGGTGGATGTCAGAAGCTGAAATCGACTTTGGTCCAGACGCTCCGGCCGGGCTCATTGACCGGTTGAGGATCGCTGGCCGGGTAGCCGAAACCGGCATTGCCCGCCAGGTTCAGGTGTTCGGCGTAGGTCTTGTCGAACAGATTGTCGACCCCTGCACTGAGTTTCAGATTTTTGCTCACCTTGTACGCGCCGTTGAGCGAGAACACCCCAAAACCTGCACTGGCGTCATAGTCTTTGCCAACCACATTGCCCTGGTTGCGGGCGATGCGGTTCTGCGCTGCGACCAGCCGCCAGAGCGCGCCTGCGCTCCATGCATCGCGGCTGTAGGTCAGGCCCAGGCGGCTTTCCAAGGGCGGCATCTGGGGCAGCGCCTTGCCATCGCTGCTGTTCTTGCCCCAGGCGTAGGCCAGTGTGGCATCGGCCTTCCAGGTATCGCTCAGCGAGTAGGCCGCACCCACTTCGCCACCCATGATGCGGGCGTCGATGTTCTGCGCCTTCGAAGTCGCCATGCCCATCATGCCAGTGCGGTAGTCGAACAGGATGTAGTCGCGGATCTGCCCGACATAACCCGAAGCCCAGGCTTCCAACCGTTCGCTGCGGTACTGGACACCGAAGTCGAGCTGCGTCGTCTTCTCGGGCTCGATGCCGTCGAAGGCATTGACCGACCCGGTGGGCGCTGTTTTAGGCGAAAACAGCTCCCAGTAGTCCGGGAAACGCTGGGCGTGCCCAAGGCCGATGTAGGCCGTTGCCGGCAGGGCTGCCATGTCGTGTTCATAGCGCACGAAGCCGCTGGGCAGCGTGTCGGCGCGGGTGTCGTTGCGGGTCGGGCTGGCCTGGCGCAGATCCCGCGCCGACGCGCGGTCCAGGCGGGCGCCGGTGATGACCCGGTCGTCGCCGCTGAGCGACCAGGTCAGCTCGCCGAACACGCCGTAGTTGTGAAAATCGGCATCCTTGGTCCAGGCCTGGCCTTTGTGCGCATCCACGCCCATGCCGCCGCGCTGGCGATGCGCGTTGGTCTGTGCGTCGATACCGCTGATCAGCTGTACATCGGCCCAGCGCCAGGTCGCCTTGAGTCGTGCACCCATCGTGCGGCGGTCGACATTGCTGACCATCGGCATGCCCATCATGCCGCTGCCAGAGGGTGTGCGCAGGCTGTAGTTGTCCATCACATGGTCGGCATAGTTGTAATAGGCTTGGGCTTCGATCTTGTCGAGCACCTCGCCGAGGTTGGATTTTTCAAAGCGCAGGCCCAGGCTTTCACGCTTGAACTGCGAACCGTCCATGCCCCGACCGGCATAGCGCGCCTCCCCATCGCCCTTGCCTGCGGTGAGTTCGAGCAACGTATCGGCATCAGGCGTCCAGCCCAAGGCGACATCGCCGTTCCATTTTTCCCAGCGCGATGGCACCGAATCGCCAGCTCCGTCATGGTAGTCATCGGCGCGCGACTGATTGCCGATGAAACGTGCATACGCCTGACTGTTGCCGGCAGCAGCGTCCAGCACCTTGTCGAAGCGGCCGTTGGAGCCGGTGAGCAGGCTGGCATTGACGCGGCTGCCAAGGGTGCCGAATGCCTCGGGGTCACGCTCGAACAAGACGGTGCCTGCCGAACCGCCCGGCCCCCAGATCACGCTCTGCGGGCCCTTGATCACGGTCAGTCGGTCGTAGGTTTCCGGGGCGATGTAGGCGGTTGGGGCATCCATGCGGTTGGGGCAGGCGCCCAGCATCAGCCCACCATTGGTGAGGATGTTCAGCCGCGAGCCGAACATGCCGCGCAGTACCGGGTCACCGTTGGTGCCGCCGGCACGAATGGCCGAAAAACCGGGAATGGTTTTCAGGTAATCGGCACCGTCACTGGCCGGCACGGGCTGGCGAGGGTCCTTGGGGTTGGTGACCACGGTCAGTGGCGAGCTGGGGGCGATGGCGGTGATGACCGTAGGGCCGAGCTCAGGTGCAGCGGATGAATGGGCAACGTGGCCTGGGTCTGCCGCCAGTGCGACAGGGGTCAGCAACGAGCCACACAGGGCGGCAATGGTCCCGCGCAGGGACAAAAGAGGGGTGCAGCCGGACATAATGATTCCAGTCGATCAGTCGTGAGAAGACGCGAAGCGATCAGGCTTCGTGCGCTAATGGGTCAAACACTGATCGAAACGGGCGGTGCGCGGCTGCGGGCGCCGGGGAAAACGGCCTGCCTGGCATGCCCGTGGCGCGTGGCAGGCTGAAGATGGACCTGAGGCAGGGCGGCTGCCAGGTTGAGGGGGCTGAGCGCCTGGGGCAATGCAGGGCAGTTGAACAGCAGGCTGCAGTAGCCGCACTTCTCCCACATCACATGAAGCTGGCCGTCCTGGCTCGGGCCGTGATGAGCGTCGCCATGCTGATGAGCAGCCGGCATCGGCATGTCCATTGGCATGGTCATGCCGGCGCCATGGTGATCCATGGGCATCGACTGGGAAACCAGCGGCCCGATGAAAATCATCCACATGGCGAACAGGCTCAGCCATCCGCCACCGGCGCGCCTGCGATCAGGGCGGGTGGTACGGGACTGGCGGTGTGGCGACGAGCGCATCACGCCCTGTCAGCGGCAGTCAGTGCTGATGAGCCTGCGGCTGGCCAGTCGGCGGTGCTTTCTGCACAGCCACTTGCACGGTGATGGGGCCGGCTTTCTCGAAGCGAAGGGTCAGCGGGAAGCGCTGGCCATCGGTCAGCAGGCTGCGATCCTTGGGCTGCATGAGCATCACATGGTAAGCGCTGGGTGCAAACACCAAATCCTTGCCTGCGGGCACTACCACGTTTGGCACTTGCTGCATGCGCATGGCACCGGCCGCGCTCATGGCGTGCTCGTGCAACTGGGTGTCATCGCTGATGGGGGACTCGGCGCTCAGCAGGCGGTCATCGGTGTTGCCATTGTTGTGCACCACGAAATACGCGGCGACGTTGGGGGCATTGGGCGGCAGCTGCAACGACCAGGGATGGGCGATATGCAGGTCGCCCACGGTGTATTCGTGAGCATGGGCGAAAGCGGCGGGCAGCAGGAGGGCGGCCACGGCAAGGGCGTGCTTGAGCATGATGAATGTCCCGATGGAATGAGGTTCAGGCAGGCGGCGTGAGACACTCAGGCAAGCGGGGAGGCACGGGGGTTGAGCGCGGGCCTGAGCTGGCGCGGCGTAGGCGTGGGTGGCGCATCCAGCGACAGTGGGCCGGCAAGACGTGCAGGCGAGGCATGCAGCTGTAACGCTTGTCCGCCCAATGGTAGTGGCGGCGCGGCACCCAGGCAGCACCAGCAGTGCATCGTGCTGGCGCTGTCATCGCTTTGCGGGCCCAGGTCGATCTTGGCCAGGGCCTGCACATCGACCTTGGCCTTGTTGGCCATGCTGGAACAGAACGCCCCCCATAGCAGTTGCTCTGCCGGGCCTTTGGGCGCAGCAGAGGACAACGGCATGGCCAGCAGGTTGAACAGCACCGCTAGGCAGGCTATCCAGGCAATGTGCCGACGTGGGGGCATGGAGAGATCCGGTCAGGAATCGTGGTGACTATTGTACGGCCGAGTATAAGCAAATTTGGCGGGGTGCGGTGACGTGACGCAGGTGCCGTGCCTGGCCGCTGGCTTCGGGATGCCCTGGCACCGCGAAGCCGTTCAGGTTCAGGCCTTGTTGCGGCCCATCAGGCCGCGTACGGTTTCCTGCAGGTCGGCCGGCAGTACCACCACCTTGGCGTTATTGCTGCTCGCCAGGTTTTCCATGGCCCCGACGTAGCGCTCACCGAGCAGGTACATGGCCGGGACGGTTTCGTTGCCGACCGCGTCCTTGACCAGCGAGATGGCCCGCGCCGAGGCTTCGGCCAGGCTGATCTGCGCCTCGGCATCCAGCCGCGCGGCCTGCAGGCGCGCTTCGGCTTCGAGTACTGCCGCCTGCTTGGCGCCTTCGGCACGGGTGACGTCGGCCTTGCGCTCCCGCTCGGCGGCCGCCTGGCGTTCCATGGCCAGTTGCATGTTCTGGGACGGCTTGATGTCCTGGATTTCCACCGAGCGCACGGTCACGCCCCAGTCCTCGGTCTGCTCGGACATGGCCTCGCGCAGGCGCGCCTTGATTTGCTCGCGGCTGGAAAGGGCTTCGTCCAGGTCCATGGCGCCGACGATGGCGCGCAGGGACGTCATGGTCAGGCTGGTGACGGCAAAGGCGTAGTCCTGCACGCCATAAGACGCCTTCTGCGGGTCAACGACCTTGGCAAAGCACAGGGCGTTGGCGACGATGACGGCGTTGTCGCGGGTGATGATTTCCTGTTCCTGCACATCGAGGATGATGTCCTTGGTCGGCAGGCGATAGGCAACCACGTCCATGTAGGGGATGACGACGTTGAGGCCAGGCTTGAGGGTGGTGTGGTAGCGGCCCAGGCGCTCGACGATCCATTCCTCACCCTGGGGGACGATGCGTACCCCCTTGAACACGGTGATCAGGACGAACAGGGCGATGGCGCCGACGACGATGAGGCTGGTCATGATGGCAAATTCCTTTTTTACGGATTCAGGCCCGGATGACGCGGGCGGTATTTCCTTCGACGGCGATCAGGCGTACCCGCTCGCCGGCCGGGATGGTGGTATCGGCAATGCAGGTCCACTCCTCATTGCCCAGTACGGGCTTCTGGAAGCGCACCCGGCCTTTCTGGAATTCGGACACACCTGTGGTCAGCAAGCCGACCTCGCCGATCACGCTGGCGGCGGTCCAGCGCTCATCCGGCTGCTTACGGCGAAACACCTTGAACCACAGCAGGGTAGTCAGCGATGAAAGCACGACCCAGAGCAACCCTTGCATGTCTAGCTCCAGGCCTGGAAACGCCAGGGAGGCCAAGGCCACCAGCACGGCACCGATACCGAACCAGAGGATGAAGAACGTGGGCAAGACCAGTTCGAGCAACATCAGCGCGATGCCGAACACCAACCAGATCCACCATTGCAATTCCATATCAGGCACGTCTTCCGAGGGGGGCGCCCGAGTTTAAGGCAGGACTGCGACACGTGGCCACTTGCAGGCGCTCGGAAAATGCCCAAAGGGGTGTAGGAGCTCAACCCCCCTTAGGCGCTATGCAAGGGGCTTTCGTCACATAGCGAACAAAGCCGCCACCAGTTCCGGCAGGGCATGGAACGTCCGATCGGCAATCGGCAATGTCGGGCGCTTGAGAATGAACACCGGCAGACCAAGCTCGCGGGCTACCTCCAGCTTGGGTTCGGTGGCGACGCTGCCGCTGTTCTTGCTGACCAGAACGTCGATGCGCCGGTCGGTGAACAGAGCACGCTCCTGGTCCAGGTCGAAAGGCCCGCGAGCACCGATCACCTCGCAGCGCGCATTGCCAGGACAGGCCTGCAGGGCGCGCAATGTCCAGAACTGGCCATCCGGGATGGCGTCCAGGTGCTGCAGGGGTTCCCGGCCCAGGGTGAACAGCGGTCGGGCATAGGGCCCAATGCCCTGCATCAGCGCCGGCCAGTCTTCGACTTCGCGCCAGTCATCCCCCGCCTGTGCCTGCCAGGCCGGACGGTGCAGGGCCCAGCAAGGGATCCCGACACGCTGCGCGGCGCTGGCCGCGTTGGCGCTGATACGGGCGGCGTAGGGGTGGGTGGCATCGACCAGCAGCGTGATGCCGTTTTCATAAAGGTACTGGGCCAGCCCAGCGGCCCCCCCGAAGCCGCCCACGCGTACCTGGCACTGCAGGTCGTCGGGCACCCGGCCGATGCCGGCCAGGCTGTAGATGTGGTCCGGGCCCAGCAGGCGTGCGATGGCCAGCGCCTCGGTAATGCCGCCGAGCAGCAGAATGCGCGCCTTCATGGCTGGCCCGCTCGACCGACGATGCCGCCCTGGCGGTCGATGGCGACCACCTCGACGTTCACTTGGGCAGGCACGACGCTGCGGGCGAAGGCCAGGGCATGCTGGCACACGGCATCGCCCAATTGGACACCGGCGCTGTGGGCCAACGCCAGGGCCTGCTGGCTGGTGTTGGCGGCCACGATGGCAGCCTGAAGCGCCGGATCGGCCCCGCCTGCTGCGGCCCAGCCCGCCAATTGCGGCAGGTCGATGCTCGAATGACGGCTGTGCAGGTCCATGTGCCCGGCGGCCAGCTTGCTGATCTTGCCGAAGCCCCCGCACAGGGTCAGGCGTGAAACCGGCACCTTGCGCAGGTGCTTGAGCACCGCCCCAACGAAGTCGCCCATCTCGATCAGGGCGATTTCCGGCAGCCCGTAGACACGGCGCATGGTGTCCTCGCTGGCGTTGCCGGTGCACGCGGCAATGTGGGTGTAGCCGTTGGTGTGCGCCACGTCGATACCTTGATGAATGGAGGCAATGTAGGCTGCGCAGGAGAAGGGGCGCACAATACCGCTGGTGCCCAGGATCGACAGGCCGCCGAGGATGCCCAGGCGTGGGTTCATGGTCTTGAGCGCCAAGGCTTCACCGTCCCGCACGTTGAGGGTGACCTCGAACCCGCCGGTGTAGCCGCATTCGACGGCCAGGCCCTGCAGGTGGTCCGTGATCATACGCCGTGGCACCGGGTTGATGGCCGGCTCGCCCACGGCCAGGACCAGCCCAGGCCGGGTCACAGTGCCCACGCCTGTGCCTGCGACGAAGTGCACACCGGCCTGGGCACGCAGGCGCACCTGGCTGTACAGCAGTGCTCCATGGGTCACGTCCGGGTCGTCGCCGGCGTCCTTGAGCGTGCCTGCTTCGGCGTAATCGTCGACCAGACGGCAGAACTCCAGGCGCATCTGCACCACCTTGCCCTTGGGCAGGGTGATGCTCACTGCGTCGCTGTCTGCACCGGTGAGCAGCAGACGCGCTGCCGCCAGGCTGGTTGCGGTGGCGCAACTGCCGGTGGTCAGGCCACTGCGCAGCGGGGCGGCCTGTTCGCGGGTTTCTTCACGCATCGGCCGGCTTGACCACGTCGAGCAAGGTGATGGGCAGCGCCTGGCGCCAGGTATCGAACGCACCCAAGGGCTGGGCATGAGCAACATGAATGCGCGTCAGTTCGCCACCGTGCTGCGCCTTGAAGTGGGCCAGGGCCAGTTCGCTTTGCACCGTCACGGCGTTGGCCACCAGCCGACCGCCTGGGCGCAGGCTGGACCAGCAATGCGCCAGTACCCCTGGACGGGTGACCCCGCCACCAATGAACACCGCATGCGGCGGTTCCAACCCTTCCAGTGCCATGGGGGCCTTGCCGCGCACCAGGTGCAGGCCAGGTACGCCCAAGGCATCGCGGTTGTACTCGATCAACCCCTGACGGCCCTCGTCGGCCTCGATGGCCACGGCGCGGCATGCCGGGTGTGCACGCATCCATTCGATGCCGATCGAGCCGCAGCCCGCGCCCACGTCCCAGAGCAGCTGCCCGGGCTCGGGGGCCAGCCGGCCCAGGGTGATGGCGCGCACATCGCGCTTGGTCAGTTGGCCGTCGTGCCGGTAGGCGTCATCGGGCAGGCCTGCCAGGCGGTGCAGGCGAGGCGCTTCGGGCGCTGCCACGCATTCGATGGCCACCAGGTTGAGCGCAGCCGTTTGCCCGTGCTGCCACGTGGATGCCTGCCCGTGCAACTGGCCCTGGGCCTCGCCCCCCAGGTGTTCGAAGACCCATAGGCGGCTGGGGCCGAAGCCCCGTTCGCGCAACAATGCGGCAATGGCCGCCGGGCTATCTCCATCATTGCTCAGTACCAGCAGGCGCAGGCCGCCATGCAGGTGCGCGTTG
This sequence comes from Pseudomonas sp. FYR_7, assembly GCF_043106155.1. NCBI lineage: Bacteria > Pseudomonadati > Pseudomonadota > Gammaproteobacteria > Pseudomonadales > Pseudomonadaceae > Pseudomonas > Pseudomonas sp. FYR_7. The sequence continues at coordinate 52,243 of NZ_JBICMI010000050.1, read as the reverse complement.
AGTGCGGCCAGGGGCCTTGCCACCAGCGACACCACCTGCACGTCTTGCAGCGCCCACCCCAGGCGCGCAGCAGCCAGGGCGCACGAGGAGGGCATCGACAGCACCTGCATTTCGTCGGCAGGCACCTGGCGCGCCAGGCTGGCGCCCACTCCATAGAACATCGGGTCGCCACTGGCCAGCACGCACACAGGCGAGCCGCGCAGCGCCAGTACCGGCGCTAGCGAGAAAGGGCTCGGCCAGTGCAGCCGTTCGCCGGTCACGCAACGCGGCAGCAGGGCAAGCTGGCGAGGGCTGCCGAAAATCCGTGTCCCACTGAGCAGCGCTCGGCGAGCCTGTTTGCCCAGACCGCTGAAACCGTCTTCGCCGATGCCTACTACTGTGAGCCAGGGTGCCATTGATACCTCTAGAGTTCGTGCGTGTGCAGCACGCCCAATTGTGCCTTTACCCGAAAGATGCTCGACCACCGGCTTTTCATGCGGGCGGCCAAAGCAGGCATAATACCGCGCCTTCTCCACTCAAGCGCAGTTTCACGGATTGCCGGACACCTCAGCGATGCCACCTCACGCTTCCTACAGTTCGCCTCGCCCCTCGGCTTGTCCGGGGTTGTGGCGTATCGTCAGCGCCCTGGATGGCGGCATTTGCCGGATCAAACTGCCGGGCGGGGTGTTGCTGGCCCAGCAGGCCGAGGCCGTCGCCAGCGCCGCCGAGCGCTTCGCAGGGGGGGTGATCGAGGCCACCAACCGGGGCAACCTGCAAATCCGTGGCGTCGGCCCTGATCACCAGCGCCTGGTGGCGGCGCTGCTTGCAGCTGGGCTGGGCCCGCGTGAAGCAGCCGGCGACGATGTTCGTAACCTGATGCTCAGCCCACTGGCCGGGCTTGACCCGGCGATGGTGCTGGACGTCAGGCCGCTGGGGGGGCAAATCCTCGACCTGCTCGAGGGCACGCCACGCTTTCACGCGTTATCGGCCAAGTTCGCCCTTCAGCTCGATGCCGGTGAACGCCTGGCCATGCTCGATCACCCGCACGACCTGTGGCTTTCGGTGCTTGAGCTTGAGCAGCAGCCCTGGCTCGCATTCGGCCTGGCCGGCAGCCTCGGGGAGAGTGACGTACTGGGTGCGGTGCCGTTCAGCCAGGGCTTGACCTTGGTACGCGCCGTGCTCGAACGTTTTCTGGACCTGGCCACCCCAATCCAGTCGCGCATGCGGCATGTGCTGCAGACCTACAAGGCTGCCGACTTCACCGGTGGGCTTGGCGTGGCGTTGCGCCAAGACCCCGCCGTGCTGGGCTGGCGCCGGCCGGTTCGCCCAGTGTCGTGGCTTGGGGCACTGGCTCAGCGGCGTGGGGTTGCGCTTGGCGTGGCACCGCCACTGGGGCGGCTCACCCCGGCCATGTTGCGTGAGGCGGCGCGTGTCGCGCGTGAACAGGGCGACAGCAGCCTGCGCTTGACCCCCTGGCAGAGCCTGGTGCTGCCCAACCTGGCGCGCGGCGCCATCGACCAGGCGCAGCGCAGTCTGATGACGGTCGGGCTGCTCTGCCACGCGGCCGAGCCCTTGGCGCGCATCAGCGCCTGCACCGGCGCCAGCGGCTGTGCCAAGGCCTTGAGCGAGACGAAGGCCGACGCCGTGGCACTGGCCGCATTACTGGGGCCCGGAGCGCCTGCCAGCGTGCATCTTACTGGCTGCCCCCGGTCCTGTGCCCTGGCCCACACCGCCCCGGCCACACTGCTGGCCCGCGCGTCCGGGCGCTACGATCTTTACCAGCGTGACCCCCGCCTGCCGGGGTTCGGCGCCCTGCGCGCCACTGACATTACCTTGAATGAAGCAGGCGCCATGCTCGACCTGCCGACGGAGCACCTTGATGATTGACTACATCCGCGATGGTCAGGAGATCTATCGCAATTCCTTCCGGATCATTCGTGAGGAAGCCCGACTTGAGCGGATTCCCGCAGACCTCGAAAAGCTTGCGGTACGCGTGATCCATGCCTGCGGCATGGTCGATGCGATCGATGGCCTGCAATTCTCCGAGGGCGCCGGCCAGGCCGGCCGTCAGGCTCTGCTGCGTGGCGCGCCGATCCTGTGCGATGCGCACATGGTCGCCGAAGGCATCACCCGGGCACGGCTGCCGGCGAACAACCCGGTCATCTGCACCTTGCGCGACCCGAGCGTACCGGACCTGGCCAAGGCCGCTGGCAACACTCGCTCCGCCGTTGCCCTGGAGCTGTGGCGCCCCCACCTGGAAGGCAGCGTAGTGGTGATCGGCAACGCGCCGACGGCGTTGTTCTACCTGCTGGAAATGCTCGATGCCGGTGCGCCGCGCCCAGCGCTCATCCTGGGGTTCCCCGTCGGCTTCGTTGGCGCTGCCGAATCCAAGGCCATGCTGGCGGCCGACAGCCGTGGCGTGCCCTTCGTGATCATGCAGGGGCGGCTGGGCGGTAGCGCCATGGCCGCCGCGGCCGTGAACGCCCTGGCCACGGAGGTGGAATGATGGCCCCGCGCGGACGCCTGATCGGCCTTGGCGTAGGGCCGGGCGACCCTGAACTGATCACGCTCAAGGCCCTGCGCCTGCTGCGCGAGTCGCCGGTGGTCGGCTACTTTGTCGCCAAGGGCAAGCGCGGTAACGCATTCGGCATCATCGAAGCGCACTTGCAACCCGAGCAGACGCTACTACCGCTGGTCTATCCGGTGACTACCGAAGCCTTGCCCGCGCCCCTGTCCTACGAGCAGGTGATCAGCGACTTCTACGACGAAGCCAGCGTCCAGGTGGCCGAACACCTGGACGCAGGGCGTGACGTGGCGGTGATCTGCGAGGGTGACCCGTTCTTCTATGGCTCCTACATGTACCTGCACGACCGCCTGGCCCAGCGCTATGAAGCGCAGGTGATTCCTGGCGTGTGCTCCATGCTCGGTGGGGCCTCGGTGCTGGGTGCACCGCTGGTCTATCGCAACCAGAGCCTTTCGGTGCTCTCTGGCGTCTTGCCGGCCGAAGACCTCAAGCGCCGCCTGGCCGACGCCGATGCGGCCGTCATCATGAAACTGGGGCGCAATTTTCCCAAGGTGCGGCAGGTGCTCGGTGAGCTGGGCCTGCACGAGCGTGCGCTGTATGTGGAACGCGCCACCATGGCCAACCAGAAAATCGTACCGCTGGACCAGGTCGACCCGCAGTCCTCGCCTTACTTTTCGCTGATCATCGTGCCGGGGGAAAAATGGCAGGGCTGAACACGCAGGTGGCACCGGCCATCGTCATCCTGGGGCAAGGCAGTCTGACCACCGCCCGTTGCCTTCAACAGATCTACGCCCAAGCCACAATTTACGGCCTGCAAGGGCGCGTCCAGGGGGCAGACCAGGATTACAGCACTTTTGGCGATCTGCTGCGCAGCCTTTACCAGCGTGGTACGCCGATCATCGCCTTGTGCGCCGCGGGGATCGTGATCCGCAGCCTGGCCAGCCTGTTGGGCGAGAAAGGTAGCGAGCCGCCTGTGCTTGCCGTGGCAGAAGACGGCAGCGCTGTGGTGCCCCTGCTCGGTGGCCTCAGTGGCGTCAACCAGATGGCACGCGACATCGCCGCTGCGCTGGGTGTGTCAGCGGCCATCACCACCAGCGGCGAGTTGCGCTTTGGTACGTGCCTGCTCAATCCGCCTCAGGGTTACGCCTTGGCGGATCTGGAACAAGGCAAGCGTTTCGTGTCCGACCTGCTGGCTGGAGAGCCGGTTCGCATCGAGGGTCAAGCGCCGTGGCTAGCGCAGGCTCAGTTGCCTGCCAGTGATGCCGCGCAGCGCACCATCCATGTGGGCCATTTGGCGCGCCCCGCCAGCCGAGACGAGCTGTTGATCCACCCCCGCTCCGTCGTGGTCGGTCTCGCCAGCGGCGATCTGCAGACGATTCGTGACGCGCTGCAGCAGGCCGGTATTGCGCAGGCATCGCTGGCCTGCGTGCTGGCCGATGAGCGGGCCATGACGGACACCCGGTTGCATGCCGCCGCGCAGGCGCTGGGTGTCGAATTGCGCTTTGCGGCAAGGCCCGACGATGTGGCTGGCATGGTGGGCGCTGCACTGCCCGAGGCGCGGTTGCAGTGCCAGGGTGAGGTGGTCATCGCCGTGGCACCTGCGCCGGTCGAGGTGACTCAGATTGGCCGTCGCCGTGGACGGCTGGCCGTCATCGGTCTGGGACCCGGTGCAGCGGAGCTGATGGTGCCAGCGGTCAAGGCTGAGCTGGCACGGGCCGAGGATGTGCTCGGCTACGAAACCTACGTACGAATGGCAGGCCCATTCCGGGACGATCAGGTGCTGCACTGCACCGACAACCGTGAGGAGATGCAGCGCGCCCGCCACGCATTCGAACTGGCCGCGCGGGGCCGTTCGGTGGTGGTGGTGTCATCGGGCGACCCAGGTGTATTCGCCATGGCCGCTGCGGTCCTTGAGGCGTTGCACGAGTCCACGAATCCTGACTGGCACGCTGTCGATCTGGAGATACTGCCTGGCGTATCGGCCTCGCTGGCAACGGCTGCACAGGCTGGCGCGCCGCTGGGGCATGACTTCTGTGTCATGTCGCTGTCGGACAATCTCAAACCCTGGTCGATCATCGAAAAACGGCTGGACCTCGCTGCCCAGGCCGATCTGGTGCTGGCCTTCTACAACCCGATTTCCAAAGCACGTCCTCACCAACTGGGGACCGCGCTGGACGTCGTGCGCCGGCACCGTGGTGCTGATACACCTGTAGTCCTTGGCCGTGACATTGGTAGGCCGGGGCAGACTTTGCGCGTCGTCTCTTTGGCCCAACTGGTGCCAGAAATGGTCGATATGCGCACCATGGTGCTGGTGGGCTCATCGACCACGTGCACCTTCGAGCGCCCGGACGGCGGGCAGTGGGTCTACACGCCGCGGTGGTATGGCGCAAAGCCCTGAAGTACGGAAGCTCGATCCGAGGGGGAAGCGTTTCGAGGCAGGATGAGCAGCGTCGAGCAGTTAGGTTCACGGCCGAAACCACCTGGTTTCGACCGGACCTAACTGGAGCCTTTGACATGACCACCAACAAAGAGAACCTTGAACTGCAAATCCTGCCTGACATGAACCTGTTCGTGTTCCCGGACACCATGAGCGAGGTTAACCGTAGCGCGGCCAAGGCCTGCCACGCCCTTGCTACCCAGGGCGCCAATAGACAGCACCACCCGATCCAGGAAACCCAAGCCTGGTTCAACCAGTACGTGTTCCTGATGTCGAAGATGGGTTGGACACCCACGCGCGTTGATGTGCAGCGTATTACCCAGAGCGACAGGCACCTGGAAATCAGCAACCTGGTTGGCAAGGGGCTGCAGGCTGCCTGTGGCGCCTTTACCGGCGACGTGGCATCGGCGCTGGAAGGGTTGGGCAAGACCGTCATTTCCGCACTGGCTGCCAGCACCAAGAATGTCGAATTGCTGGATCGCAAATCCGTGGAGGATGACCGCAACAGCCTGAGCCTGAACAAGTGTGAGCAGACCGGTGCTGGCCAGGTCGCCATGATGGTGAGCGCAGTCCAGACCGATGCCAAGCCTGATAAGAAAGCCAACTACCTGTTGGCCAAATGGGAGAGCAGCGGCACCACCAACTACGCCTGCGGTGCCGTACTGAATCTCGATCAGCGCCAGTACGAGAAAGTACGCGCCGTGGTTGAAACCAAGCTCGACGACAACGCCCTGGAAGTGTTGCTGGCCCTCGAAATCTAACCTGTCGGTCTGACTCACCGGGGCCTTGGCTTCGGTGAGCCTGGAGGGTGCATCAATGGCAAATAACTACAGCGTGTGGCGCAATGGCAACAGTCTGGTGCTCGTCGACAAGACCATCAGCGAGTCTTGCAGGCACGATATGCTCAATATCCAGCTGGCGGCCTACCTGGCCGCGTGCAATGGCGGTGTCTCCGGGGCTGATGGTGACAGCTGGCTCAATGAATACATACGTGTGCAGAGCAGTTTCGGCTGCACGCTTGCTACGCTGCGGTCGCAAACCATATCCATGGTGCCGGTTGCCGCTTTCAAGCCTTGGGACATGCTTTGCGACAGTCTTCTTCAGGCTACGCCTCACCGTCTTCGCGAAGCTGTCGCGCAGTGTCTGGCAGCCTGCGCCAGCAGTGAAACACGCGATGACCGGACGGGGGAGCGCTGGGATCTTGGCGAACACCCTGGCGACACTGGTCTGAACTACGCGCATGCCGAGGTTCGGTTGGTGCTGCCTGAGTATTCCATCATCAGCACTCAACTGAACCTGGGGAGTCGAGAGCCTCTTGATTCTGATTGGCTCTGGCAACTGTTCGACCCTCAGGCGGTGCAGGTGTGCTGGCAGTTCCAGGGGCAATACTTGATCGATTCCAGGCGTATGAACCTCATCGGTCCGGGGCTGGCAAAAAAACTTCAGGGCAAGCTGGCCCATCACCGCAGCGAAATCAGCGTGCAGGAGCTCAACCATGACTAACACCGACGCATCATCTATCGTTGGCCAGCTGGTCCACAGCAGCGTGCTGGTTTTTCTGCCAAGCGTATGCCCGCAAGCACGTTCAGACATACTGTTGGCCAACGCCTTTGCGCAGCAGGTGGCATGGGGGGATTTGAAAGACGGTCTTGAACCTGACTGGTTCAGGAATTATTGGCGCAACCTCGCTGCCCTTGGCTTCGATGGCAAGCTGGCGCCAGTAGGGCGGCGGCCGGGGCCTGACCGCGACAGCCTGGCTGCGCAGGCAGTCGAGCACATCAGCCAGGCGAGCTCTCCACGCCTGGCCGAAGCGGCCAACCAGGCGCTAGAGGCCCTACGTCGAGATGACAAGGCGCTGAGGCTGTTCAGCGCACATTCGACCGTGGGCACTCAGGCGCGCGTGCAGTTGTTGCCCTGTGCTCAACAGTCGAATGGTTTTATCGACATGGTGCTGCTGCACATGGATATTTCAATGAAGAAAAACACCAGCGACTTCCTGTTCATGGGCGCGAGCAACGGGATCAGTGTGAAAGACCTGCGACTGGAAGTGATCCATTTCAATCTGCAAGGGTTTCGTGAGGATTATCGGCGCAGGGCAGAGGCCAGTGTTGCGCGAACGGCCGAGCGCGTCATCAGGGATCTGGTGCTCTAGTTGCGCGGCTAACTGCCGTCAGGGCCCATGCCCTGATCAGCATTGGCCGGCTGTTGGCTGGACCAGTGTTGGATCAGCTCTCGCAGTTGGGACAATTCGACGGGCTTGGCCATATGGCCGTCCATGCCGGCTTGCTTGGCGCGGTCCTTGTGCTCGGCGAGGATATGCGCGGTCAGTGCAACGACGGGCGTGCGCACGCGCTGGTTGGCGGCTTCCCATTCGCGCAGGCGCCTGGTTGCCGAGAAACCATCCAGAACCGGCATTTCGCAATCCATGAGCACCAGGTCATAGCGCTTGGCTTTCATCGCTTCAAGGGCTTCTTCGCCGTTGGAGGCAGTATCGGGCTGCAGGCTGAGCTTGCCGAGCATGCTGCGGATGACCTTGGTCGAAATGGTGTTGTCCTCTGCGACCAGCACGCTGAAATCTGGGGGCAGGTCGAGGGCCTGGGGCTGGCCTGGTGCAACAGCCGGCAGCGCCTGCTCGCGGCCGCGTTGAGCCAGTTCTTCGGCCAGCGTGGTCTTGAGCGTGTAGCCAGCGACCGGTTTGGCCAGTATCCGCTTGATCCCGGCATTACGGGCGATGATCTTGCTGGGGGCGTTGCTGATACCGGTCAGCATGACCACCAGGATGTCGTGATTGAGGCTGGGGTCTTCCTTGATCTTGGCGGCCAGTTGCATGCCGGTCATGCCGGGCATGTTCTGGTCCAGGAGCACCGCGTCGAAGTAATCGCGAAGGTGAGCCTTGGTACGCAGCAAAGCCAAGGCTTCCTTGCCTGAAGGCACTGCGCTGACATTCATGCCCCAGGCGCTGCACTGTTGGACCAGTACCTTGCGGCACGTGTCGTTGTCGTCCACCACCAGTACCCGCGCGTCGCGCAGCGGCCCGTCCAGGTCGGCCGGAGGTTGCTCGAGGCAGGCTGGGTCCAGCGGCAAGGTCAGCCACAAGGTATTGCCGGTGCCGGTGCTGCTCTTGATGCCAAACTCCCCATGCATCAGGCCAATCAGCTGCTTGGCGATTACAAGCCCCAGGTGGCCGCCCAGCCGATTGCTGGACAGGAAGTGCCTGCTGTGCAGTTCCGCCTGCAGCAGCGCCTCGCGATCGGCTGCCGGCAAGGGGTCGCCGCTGTCCTGTACCGCGATGCGCAAGCGGGGCACCTCGCCGCGCTGGTCCAGTGCAACGACAAGCAGAATTTCCCCCTGGTCGGTGTTTTTCAGCGCGTTTTCCATCAGGCTCGACAGCGCCTGGCGCAAGCGTGTGGGATCGCCGCTGACCACACGGGGCACCTGGGGCTGGGTGAAGCTGATCAGCTCGATGTTCTGCTGCTCGGCCTTGGCCCGAAAGATGTTCAAGCAGTCTTCGATTAGCGCGTTGAGGTCGAACTGGACATCGTCGAGTTCGATCTGACGGGATTCGAGCTTGGAGATATCGAGTATCTCGTTGATCAACGTGAGCAGCTCGTTGCCCGCGCTGTGAATGGTCTGAACGTAATCGCGCTGTTTGACGGACAACGGCGTGCCCAGCAGCAGTTCGGTCATGCCCAGCACGCCGTTCATGGGGGTACGTATTTCGTGGCTGATCTTGGCCAGAAATTCGGCCTTGGCGTTGATTTCGGCGTCACTGGCTGCCAAGGCGCGGCTGACACTGAAGCGCTCCTCATTGATGCGTCGCAGCCGGTCGCTGACAGCCAGGTTCAATAGCAGCCCGCTCGCCACTGCCAGCCCCAACAGAATGCACAGCAACCAAGGCGTGGGGGTGCGTGTAAGCCCAAGCAGGGCAGGCAGCAGCACCAGCCCGCCAACGTTGAAGATGATCATCGCCAGACCGAACAAACGGGCGGGTGCGTAACCGCGGTACCAATGGTAGCTGCTGACCACCAGCATCGTGACACTGCCCAGTGCCATCAAGGCATAGGTCATGAGATTGAGCGGCAAGGTGTCGATGAACAGCAGCACGATCCCGCTCACCCCCACCAGCAGCATCTCGCCGCTCAACAGCCGGTTAAGGCGCGGCGAGTTGCGCGGTGCGAAGAAGCGCTGGGTGAAGTACAGCCCTGCCAGCCCTGCCAGGACCAGCGTAAGGTACGCCGCTGGCGTCTGGGCGCTGTACCACACATGCCACCATGGGCCGCTGAGATTCAGCAGGATCAGGCCGCTGAGCAACATCAAGCCATGGTAGAACGCCAGGATCAGGGCAGTGCTCGAGCGGCTGTAGATGAAGCGAATCAGGTTATGCAGGATCAGCATCACCAGGCCACCGAACAGCATGCCGAACAGCAACGGCTGGGTCTGATTGGCGGCGGCGCGCGCAGCGGGCTCAAGGCTGATGGCCGGGCGCAGCTGGTGTTCCGATACCAGGCGCAGGTAGATATCCAGGCTTTGCTTGCTGTTAGGCAATGGCAGCACGTGGTCGCTGCCGCGCAATGTGGGGTTGGCACTGCCGGTTTGGCGGCCGTGATGCAGGTGGCGTATCAGCTTGTCGCCTTGCAGGGCGTATAGGTCCAGACCAGAAAGATCAGGCGCGAAGACGCGCAGCAGTTGTTCCTGCTCACCGGGCTCTAGGCGGTAATGCAGCCACAGGGCCTGGTCGGGGGGCGCCGCATCGAGTTCTGCCAGCTCCAGCGGGCTGAACTGGTTGCGATAACGGTCCGAGCGCACGTCGCTCAGTTGCAGGTTGCCTTGTTCGTCGAGCAGCAGGGCCCAGCCACTGTCATGCTCCGCCATCGCGGGGAACATGCAGATCAGGGTCAGCAAGCTGACGATCAACGCTGAGGCAATCCGGAGCCGGCGCACTACGAAATCCCTTCTTGGCCCATGTGCGGGGTGCTAACTATGCGCGGCGTTTGGAGTTGAAGGCAAGGCCCGCGGGCACGCCAACGAGCCGGTTGCCGTGCGCCCGGCTGCACAGGTCCGGGCGCCTCGACAGTGCAGCGATAAAGCGGTTATTGCTCGCCACGTTCCCGGGCAATGGCCCGGTAGCCGATGTCGGTCCGGTAGAAGCTGCCGTCCCAGGTGATCTGCTCGGCCAGGCGATACGCTTGCTGCTGAGCGGATTCGACGGTCTCACCCATGGCCGTGGCGCACAGCACGCGCCCCCCAGCGGTAACCACGTCACCGTCCTTCAAGGCAGTGCCCGCATGGAATACCTTGCCTTCGATTTTTGCGGCCGCCTCCAGGCCTGAAATGGCTGCGCCCTTGGCGTAGTCACCAGGGTAGCCGCCTGCGGCCAGCACCACACCCAGACTAGGGCGTGGGTCCCACTGCGCCTCGACCTTGTCCAGGGCCTTGGCAAAGGCTGCTTCGATGAGCAGTACCAGGCTCGACTCCAGGCGCAGCATGATCGGCTGGGTTTCCGGGTCGCCGAAGCGGCAGTTGAATTCGATGACCTTGGGGTTGCCCGCCTTGTCGATCATCAGGCCTGCATACAGGAAGCCGGTGTAGACATTGCCTTCTTCAGCCATGCCGCGCACGGTCGGCCAGATCACCTGATCCATGACCCGCTGGTGAACCTGGTCAGTGACTACAGGGGCAGGGGAGTAGGCACCCATGCCGCCCGTGTTCGGGCCGCTGTCCTGGTTGCCGACGCGCTTGTGGTCCTGGCTGGTGGCCATGGGCAGCACGTTGTGACCGTCGACCATGACGATGAAGCTGGCTTCCTCGCCATCGAGAAATTCCTCGATGACCACGCGCGAACCCGCTTCACCAAAGGCATTGCCCGCGAGCATGTCTCGCACGGCGGCTTCGGCTTCTGCCAAGGTCATGGCGACGATGACGCCCTTGCCAGCGGCCAGGCCATCGGCCTTGATCACGATCGGCGCGCCTTTTTCCTGCAGGTACGCCAGGGCCGGTTCGATCTCGGTGAAGTTCTGGTAGTCGGCCGTCGGGATCTTGTGGCGGGCCAGGAAGTCCTTGGTGAACGCCTTGGAACCTTCCAGTTGGGCAGCGCCCTGGGTCGGGCCGAAGCAGTCCAGGCCACGGCTGCGGAACAGGTCGACCACACCGATGACCAGTGGCGCTTCCGGGCCGACGATGGTCAGGTCGACGTTCTTCTCGGCAAAGTCAGCCAGTTGCTCCAGAGCGCAAACGTCGATGGCGACGTTCTCGCACTTGGCCTCGATGGCGGTGCCAGCGTTGCCTGGAGCCACGAAGACTTTTTCGACGCGTGGGTCCTGGGCGACTTTCCATGCCAGGGCGTGCTCACGGCCGCCGCTGCCGATGATCAAAACTTTCATGTCAAAACCTCTAGATCTGTCGAGCAAAAGGCTGTGCCTCTCGCTGTGCCAGGTCGCACCGCAGCAGTTGCCTGCCTGGGTGCGGCCGATTGCCCTGAATCAGTGGCGGAAGTGGCGCATGCCGGTGAACACCATGGCGATGCCGGCTTCGTCAGCGGCAGCGATTACCTCGGCGTCACGCATCGAGCCGCCGGGCTGAATGACCGCGCTGATGCCGACCTTGGCCGCATTGTCGATGCCATCGCGGAACGGGAAGAATGCGTCCGAGGCCATGACGGCGCCCTGCACCTGCAAGCCGGCATGTTCGGCCTTGATGGCGGCGATACGGGCGGAGTTGACGCGGCTCATCTGGCCCGCGCCAACACCGATGGTCTGGCGCTGCTTGGCATAGACGATGGCATTGGATTTGACGAACTTGGCCACTTTCCAGGCGAACACCAGGTCGTGGATCTCTTGCTCGGTGGGTGCACGCTGGGTGACGATCTTCAGGTCATCGGCGTTGATCATGCCGATGTCACGACTCTGGACCAGCAGCCCGCCGTTGACTCGCTTGAAGTCCCAGCCGGCAGCCCGCTCCGCTGGCCACTCGCCGCATTCGAGCAGGCGCACGTTCTGCTTGGCTGCAACCACCTCGCGCGCAGCCTGGGAGATCGTCGGTGCGATGATCACCTCGACGAACTGGCGCTCGACGATGGCTTTGGCGGTTTCGCCGTCCAACTCGCGGTTAAAGGCAATAATGCCGCCGAAGGCCGATTCGGTGTCGGTGGCGTAGGCCAAGTCGTAAGCTTTGCGGATACCGCCTTCGTCTTCAGGCACTACGGCCACGCCACACGGGTTGGCATGCTTGACGATGACGCAGGCCGGCTTGACGAAGCTCTTGACGCACTCGAGCGCAGCGTCGGTGTCGGCCACGTTGTTGAAGGACAGCTCTTTGCCCTGCAGCTGCACGGCAGTGGAAATGCTGGCTTCGCCTTTCTTGGCTTCCACGTAGAACGCCGCGCGCTGGTGCGGGTTCTCGCCGTAGCGCATTTCCTGGGCCTTGACGAACTGGGTGTTGAAGGTGCGCGGAAAATCGCCGCGTGCCTCGGTGCTCAGGGTTTCCCTGGCCTGGTCCACGGTGCCCATGTAGTTGGCGATCATGCCGTCGTAGGCGGCGGTGTGTTCGAAGGCCTTGAGCATGAGGTCGAAGCGCTGGGCGTAGGTCAGACCGCCGGCCTTCAGGCCCTCGACGATGCTGGCGTAGTCACTGGCGTTGACCACGATGGCCACGTCCTTGTGGTTCTTGGCAGCCGAGCGGACCATGGTCGGGCCGCCGATGTCGATGTTCTCGATGGCGGTCGGCAGGTCGCAGCCAGGCTTGGAGATGGTGGCTTCGAAGGGGTACAGGTTGACCGCCACCAGGTCGATGGGCTTGATCCCGTGCTCGTTCATGATCGCGTCGTCGGTACCGCGACGACCGAGGATGCCGCCATGGATCATCGGGTGCAGGGTCTTGACCCGGCCATCCATCATTTCGGCGAAGCCGGTGTAGTCGGCCACTTCCACCGCGTTGACACCGTTGTCCTTGAGCAGCTTGTAGGTGCCGCCGGTGGACAGTATCTCGACCCCGAGCAGTTGCAGCTCACGGGCAAATTCGAGGATACCGGTCTTGTCGGAGACGCTGATCAGGGCGCGGCGGACTGGCAGGCGGGTAGTCTGGTCGGTCATTTCGGGTTCCAATAACGCGGTGGAGTCAGCAAAAAAGGCGTCTGTGTTGAGACAGGCGCCTTTTTCGATCGGGATTCTGGCTTACAGCAAGTCGTATTGCTTGAGCTTCTTGCGCAGCGTGCCTCGGTTCAACCCGAGCATCTCGCTGGCTTTGGTCTGGTTGCCCTTCACATAGCTCATCACGCTTTCAAGCAGCGGCGCCTCGACTTCGGAGAGCACCAGGTTGTACACGTCCGTGACGGTCGCGCCTTCGAGGTGGGCGAAGTAGTTGTGCAGCGCCTTCTCGACGCTGTCGCGAAGGGTCTGGCCCTCTTCGCTTGGCGTGTTCAGGTGCTGTTTCAGGTTGGCGTTGTCGCTCACGGGCGTTGTTCCACTCACAAATGTTTCGGTCATCATCGTCATGCGGCCACCCCTTGTCCGTCCTCTGTCTCAAGGCTCTGTCGACGTTCACTGAAAAACGCGCGAACGTTGGCGCACTGCGCTTGTGTGTCTTCCAAAGCGTTGAACCGGGAGCGAAACTCCTTGCCGCCGGGTCGTGTCGCCAGGTACCAGCCCACGTGCTTGCGGGCGATTCGCACGCCCATTACATCGCCGTAGAAGGCGTGCAGGGCGGCCAGGTGCTCTAGCAGGATGCGTTCCACCTCGTCCAGCTGCGGCGCTGGCAAATGCTCGCCAGTGCGCAGGTAATGCTCGATCTCGCGAAAGATCCAGGGCCGCCCTTGAGCGGCCCGGCCGATCAGCAGGCCATCCACGCCCGTGGCGTCGAGCACTGCCTTGGCCTTTTCCGGCGATGTGATGTCGCCGTTGGCGAAGACCGGGATGGACACCGCTTGCTTGATAGCGGCGATGGTGTCGTATTCGGCTTCACCGGTGTACAGGTCGGCGCGTGTGCGGCCATGCACCGCAAGCGCCTGGATGCCAGCCTGTTCAGCGATCTTCGCCACGTTCAGGCCATTCTTGTTGGCCCGGTCCCAGCCGGTGCGGATTTTCAGCGTCACCGGCACGTCCACGGCGCCCACGACGGCGTGCAGAATTTCGCTGACCAAGGCTTCATCTCTCAATAAAGCAGAGCCTGCCGCCTTGTTGCAGACTTTTTTTGCCGGGCAGCCCATGTTGATATCGATGATCTGGGCGCCCGCGGCGACATTGGCCTGTGCAGCCGCCGCCATCATCTGTGCATCGCCGCCGGCGATCTGGACCGAGCGGGGCTCGGGATCGCCTTCGTGGATGCGGCGCAGGCTCGACTTGCGGCTGTTCCACAAGGACAGGTCGCTGGAGACCATTTCCGACACCACCATGCCTGCGCCCATGCGCTGGCAAAGTGTTCGGAACGGCTGGTCCGTGACCCCAGCCATGGGTGCGAGGATCAGATTATTGCGCAGTGTATAAGGGCCGATGCGTACCGCCGACATAGGTGTTCCCTGTTGTGGGGCCGAATCTTGAGGTTCGAAAAAGGGTTGGCATGATACCCGCTCTGGATGACCGGATAAAGATGGATTTGGATAAAATCTGAACAACTGCGGGTTGCCGCCCCTGCACCTTGGGCTCCGGGTCGTCAGACCCGGACAAGCGGCATCATGGCCGGCGTGCCGGCAGCGTATCGGGTAGGCCGCCTGGGTTTATTCCGGCGAGCGAAAGCTCAGGCTGTAGTTCACCGCTCGCTGACCTGGGTCGAGAATATCCAGCGCGATGTGGATCGGGGTCTGGCTGGGCATTTCGCCGCGTCCGGCCAGCTCCCCGGACAGGTATTCGGCCGGTTTGAAGCGGCGGCTGGCGATCAGTTGGCCGTTGAGGTCCGAGAAGCGCAGTTCGAGCAGTGGAAACGGTTGGGCGAAAGGTGCGCGGTTATAGATGATGGCGTCCACGATCAGCGCCCCTTTGAAGTCCGGGTGGCTGCGCACCACCAGGTTGCTGCTCTTGATCCGGTTCACATCGACGCGAGAGGGGACCTGGCAGCCCACGACCGGGCACACCTGCTCGAACAGTGGGCGATACTGGTCCTGTCGGGACAGCTCGTCGAAATGGAACCACACATACTGCAAGGCTAGCGTGGCGGCAGCGATCAGCGTCAAGCCACCCCATAACAAACGCTTGCCCCAGGCCGGGGCCGGTTTCTCCCAGCCTAGTTGCAGCGGGTCGTCCACCACATCCACCAGGGGTTCCTTGCGCCTTGGGCGTTCGACCTTGTCAGTGACTTCAGGCTCCAGACGCCCCATGGGCAACGGCGCCTCGTCGAGCTCATCGTCGGCGCGCAGGCTAGTTGCCAAAGGTTCGTCGTCGTGCGCGGTGAGGCCGGCAATCGACACATCGTCATCGTCATCGGGGCGCAGCGGCGCTCCCAGTTTCGGCTCATCTTCATTCGTAACGATGCTGCCCAGCGGCGGCTCACCTTCTGCATCGGTGTTCAGGTCAGCGGTGAAGGTCGGCTCGGTACGCGCCTCGCGCCGTGAATCTGCCTGGGGGGCGGGCTTGAGCACGGGGGCGGCATCAGCCTGTTCCGGTTCAAACGGCTCGCCGGCTGCAGTGCCGAAGACCTCGTCCAGGTGTTCCTCTGTGTCCTCCTCGTGACGCCGTGCCTGCAGCACGGGCGTCTGGTCGGCCTCACCCACCTGTACAGGCGCGTGGCGGCGTTCCAGGCGCTCCAGTTCCTTGTCCAGATCGAGTTCGTCCAAGGCCTGGGCGGTCTGGGCCCAGGCCTCGTCGTCCGGGGCGATGGGGTGCCCTTGCACGGGGGTGGGCGCGGCAGGCGACGGCGCTGCCTCGGTTGCCGGCAGCGGGTTCGCCTGAGGGGGGGCGCTGCGGTTCTGTGCCAGCAGCTGCTTGGCGGCATTGAACACTTGCAGGCACTGGCCGCAACGCACCACGCCACGGGCCACGCTCAACTGGTGGTGGGTGACACGAAAGCTGGTCTGGCAATGCGGGCACTGGGTGACGAAACTGTCGGTCATGCGGCGATCCGGAGGCTGTGCTGAGGGCTATTCTGGGTTCGACTAGCGGCGGCGACCACTGATTCGCACCCAGCCATCGCGAACGACGATGGGGTCCAGGTCGAAATCGGCAGCGTAGGCGGCAGCCACTTCTTCACCTTGTTCGGCGAGGATGCCCGACAGCGCCAACAGGCCGCCCGGGCGAACCAGGCCGCTGAGTTGCGGTGCCAGCGCCACCAATGGCCCGGCCAGGATGTTGGCCACCAGCACGTCGGCCTGCATGGCAGGCATGTGCTCGGGCAGGTAGAGCGCGAACAGCTCGTCGGCAATGCCGTTGCGCTGGGCATTGTCGCGAGAGGCCTCGATGGCCTGCACATCGATGTCCGTGCCTACCGCTTCGCGCGCGCCCAGCAGCAGTGCAGCGATGGCCAGAATGCCCGAGCCACAGCCGAAGTCCAGGACCTGGGTGCCTTGCAGTTGCTGACCGTCGAGCCATTCAAGGCACAGCGCCGTGGTGGGGTGCGTGCCCGTGCCGAACGCCAGGCCAGGATCGAGCAACAGGTTCACGGCCTCCTTTTCCGGGGCATCGTGCCAGCTGGGCACGATCCACAGCCGGCGGCCGAAGCGCATCGGCTGGAAGTTGTCCATCCAGCTGCGTTCCCAGTCCTGGTCTTCGATCACTTCGGCCTGGTGCTGGGGCAGCTCGACCCCCGTCAGCAGGCGCAGGTGCGCGAATACCTGCTCGGGGTTGGTGTCGGCCTCGAACAGGGCCAGCAGATGGGTGTGCGACCAAAGCGGCGTGGTATTGAGGTCTGGCTCGAAGATGGGTTGATCTTCGGCGTCCATGAAGGTGACCGACACCGCGCCGACTTCCAGCAGCGCGTCTTCGTAGGTTTCGGCTTGTTCCGGGCTGATGGCCAGACGTACTTGCAGCCAGGGCATGGCGTGTACCTTTGATAGATCCAGAAGGGCAGCCCAAGGCTGCGCGGGAGCCTGGCAGTTTACGCGAGTGCGTGGGGTTTGTAGAGACGCCTGCGCCTGCCAGGTGCCGGTGCCTAGACAAAGCACAGGGACAGGGATTCGGCCCGGTAGGCGGGCTTGTCCTCGTCTTTTATCTCCAGTGTGGCGATAGCCTTGAGCAACCATTGGCCGGGGCGCTTTTGCTGCACATCGGCCAGCTCCACATGCAGGCGCACCTGGCTGTCGACCTTCACCGGCTGGATGAAGCGCACGCTGTCCAGGCCGTAGTTGACGACCATTTTCAACCCCTGTGGCAAGACCAGGATGTCTTCGATCAGCGCAGGTATCAGGGACAGGGTCAGAAACCCATGGGCGATGGTGCAGCCGAACACGGTCTGCGCCGCTCGCTGCGGGTCGACGTGGATGAACTGATGATCGCCAGTCGCCTCGGCGAAACGGTCGATACGCTGCTGGTCGATGGTCAGCCAGGCCGAGTGGCCGAGGGACTTGCCGATGTATTGGGTAAGCGCGGTGACCGGCACTAGCGGCATGGTGAGCCTCATGGGTATTAAATGGTACGTGCGTGCAAGATCAACACGCCTGGCCAGGCCGGTCAAGTTGCGCTCGGCGCTGGCAGCGTGCCCATGCTTATAATGAGCCGCACGCCTGAAGGAGAACGTTATGCTGTTGCGGGGTTTGACCTGGCTGGTGCTGTTCCAGCTGTTGGGGACGGCAGTCAATCATCTGTTGGTTCCCGTCTTGCCGGGGCCGATCATTGGCCTTTTGCTACTGCTGGGCTTTCTGATGGTGCGCGGCGAGGTGGGGGCCCCCCTCAATGAAGCTGCCGGCAGCCTGCTGCGCTACTTGCCGCTGTTGTTGGTGCCTCCTGCCGTGGGGGTGATGGTGTATGTCCGCGACATCGCCGCCGACTTCTGGGCCATTGTCGGCGCGCTGCTGATTTCCTGCCTGCTGACGCTGGTGGTAGTGGGCGTGCTGATGCAGAAACTCATTCATCGTCAGGCCCGGCGCGAGGACCAGCCATGATGCTCGACTGGCAAGGCGCAGTGAATGCAGTGGTCCACCACCCGTTGTTCGGCATTGGCGTGACCTTGGGGGCCTATCAGCTGGTGCTGGCCGGGTATGAGAAGACCCGTTGGATCTTCCTGCAGCCGGTGCTGGTGTCGATGGCGCTGGTCATCGGCGTACTGCTGCTATGCGGCATCGACTACGCCGAATACCGCAAGAGCACCGAAATCATGAACATCCTGCTGGGCCCTGCCACCGTGGCCTTGGCGGTGCCGCTGTTCCTGAACCTGCGCCGCATTCGTCAGTTGTTCTGGCCGACCTTGACTACGCTGGTACTCGGAGGCCTGTTCGCCACGGTGTGTTGCCTGTTGCTGGGGTGGTGGTTTGGCGCCGAGCACATGATCCTGATGACCATGGCACCCAAGTCCGTCACCTCGCCCATCGCGATGCTGGTAGCCGAGCAGATCGGTGGGGTGGCGGCGCTAGCTGCGGTCTTCGTGCTGATTACCGGGGTGATCGGGGCCATTTTCGGGCCTGCCTTGTTGAGCCGCTGCGGTGTGCTCAGCCCTGAAGCGCGGGGCATGTCCCTGGGCATCACGGCCCACGCGGTCGGCACCTCGGTGGCCTTGCAGGAAAGTGACGAATGCGGCGCCTTCGCCGCGCTGGCGATGAGCCTGATGGGCGTGGCAACGGCAGTGTTCCTGCCGCTGGCCGTCAGCCTGGTGGCTTGAGGAGTGATGATGATGCTACCGCTGTTTCCCCTCGACACCGTGCTGTTTCCAGGGTGTTTTCTCGACCTGCAGATTTTCGAAGCCCGCTACCTGGACATGATCGGGCGTTGCATGAAACAGGGCGAAGGCTTTGGTGTGGTCTGCATCGTGGAGGGCGAGCAGGTCGGCAAGGCGCCGCCCGTGGTGGCGTCCATTGGCTGCGAAGCCGTGATCCGCGATTTCGTCCAGCAGGAAAACGGCCTTTTGGGCATTCGCGTCGAAGGCGTGCGGCGTTTCGATCTGCAGGCCACCGAAGTGCTCAAGGATCAGCTGCTGGTGGGGCAGGTGCAGTGGCTGCCTGATCTTGAAGACAGCCCCTTGCAGGAAGCGGACGACGATTTGCTGGCGCTGCTGCTGGCCTTGGGCGAACATCCGATGGTCGAGGCGCTCGACATGCCCCGGGCCGTGGACGGGCGTCAGACACTGGCCAACCAACTGGCCTATCTGCTGCCCTTCACCGAGCAAGACAAGCTGGACTTGCTGGCCCAAGACTCGCCCGAGCAGCGGCTGGGCGAGATCCACAGGTTGCTTGAGCGCATCCAGGGTGAGCTGTTTGCCTGAATAGCGCCTGGCGTCAGTACTGGTACCTGAGCAGCGCGTGGGGCAGGGCGTGGGTGGCAAAGAAGGCCAGCAAGGCGATGCAGGCCGGCAACACCAGCCACCAGACCCTCAGGGGTAGGGCCGGCAGGGTCTGCCGGTACTGTGACAATGTCAGGCTGACCGCGCAGACGCAGCAGGCCAGCAGGGCACCGGCCAGGATGTCGGTGGGCCAGTGTGCACCCAGGTACACCCGCGACAGGGCGATGGCCAATGCCGGAATGCAACCCAGCATGATCCAGGTCAGGCGCATGCGCGGTGGCTGGCCGCGGCCGGCGAGCACCGCCAGCACCAGAAAGAACGCAAACGACGCCGAGCTGTGGCCGCTGGGCATGCTGTAGCTGGTCAGCGGGTCGGTCAGCACTTCCGGGCGGGCCCGGGCGAACAGCCACTTGAGCGTGCCGTTGGCGATGGCGGTGCCCATCAGCGCCCCCGCGGCGAAGAAAGCGTGCCGCCACTGACGCACCACCAGCAGCAAACCTGTCAGCAGCCCGCCCAGAAAGAATTGCGTGCGAAAATCCCCGAGCCGCGTCACCACCACCACGGCGCCGTCGATGGCCTGGCTGCGATGCTCCTGGACCAGGGTCATCACCCCGTCGTCGAAGTCGTGCAAGTAAGGCCAACCGAGAAACACCCCGACCAAGGCCAGCAGGCACAGGGCACCAATCAGCCGTGTGCCGTGCCGGCGGTCGCGGATGCTGGTGCTCAGACTAAGGCCGATGATCACCGCCAACGTGCCAAAAATGATGCCGGCCTGGGGCCAGAAGCCTTCGGGCAGGGGCAGGCGCATGGCAGCGCCCGTGGCCCAACCGGGCAGCAGGTAGGCGATCGACCATCCTGCGGCTGCCACCAGGCTAACGGCGATGAACCGCAGCAGGGGCATGTCGAACATGCCTGCGACCATTGGCAGCATGGGCCGCAACGGGCCGATGAAGCGGCCTACGAGCAGGCTGGCGATGCCATAGCGCTTGAAGTAGGTTTCGGCGCTGCCGATCCATTCCGGGTGGTGTCGCAACACCGGCAGGCGGCGAATGTTCTGGTGGAAATGCTTGCCGATCATGTAGGACAGCGCGTCACCCAGTAACCCGCCCAAAAAGCCCAGCAGCAAGGTTTCGCCAAGGCCCAGCACGCCGCTGCCTGCCAGCACTGCTACCGCGAACAGCAGCACCGTGCCGGGGACGATGATGCCGGCGATGGCCAGGCATTCGATGCACGCGACCAGGAAGATCGCGACGCCCAGCCACTGTGGGTTGGCGCCCAGCCAACCGGTCAGGCCGTCGAGCCATTGTTCCATGGTTCAGTTCTCTTGTTCGATGATGGAGAAGTCACGGCCTTCGACCTGGCCGCGCCGCAATGGGTTGCGCGTGCAGAACCGGGCGTACGCGGCATCGACGAAGCGGTACGGCAGGTGCTCGTCACGCCCGTGGGGAATGCCCAGGCGCGCTGCCTGGATCACCCGGGGCACCGGGTTGGCGCAGTCGTCCACATACAGCCGCTGCGGGTCGAAGCGCTGCGCATCCCACTGTGGCACCTTGAGGCCTAGCGCCCGGCACAACAGCGTCTGCCCTGCGCACAGGCGCTCGACGGGGCGCAGGTTGCCGCTGGCGTCGGGGTTGTTCAGGTGCATCTGCGCCAGGCTGTCTGGCCCGGACAAGGCATCCTGCCATGGGTAGGCAGACTTGATGAGCACCGCATTGCCGGGGCCCTGGGCGCTGAAGTTCAGGGAGTCCCCGCCGCGGGCGTAGTACATATAGATGTGCCCACCATCGAGAAACAGCGCCTTGCGCTTTTCGGTGTAGCCCAACGACGCATGGCTACCCTTGTCGGCGAGGTAATAGGCCTCGGTCTCGATGATGCGGGCGGCAAGCCACAGGTTGCCCTGGCGGTGGCGGATAACCTTGCCCAACAGGGCTTTGGCCAAGGTCTGGGCGTCGCGGTCGAAAAAGCTGTCTGGCAGTGCTGGCATGCAAGGACTTCGCAGGCTAAAGGCATGAGGGTAACAAGCGCTACCTTAACCGAATCTGAAACCTGCGAATATGCGACGGCGCACGGCAGCGATTTCCACAGAGTTCTGCGTTTTTATGGATAAGCCCGGTTACATCTTTCCTACGGATTACCCACAGCTTTTTTTACCATCCGCCACCCACCGCTGGGCGTACACCTGCGCGACAGTTATAATCAGCCGTTTCCCCACCGCCAAGACACCGAGCCCATGACTGAGTCCGTTCTTGACTACATGACCCGCCTGGGTCGCGCAGCCCGTGAAGCGTCCCGGGTAATCGGCCGTGCCAGTACCGCGCAGAAGAACCGTGCGCTGCACGCTGCCGCCGACGCGCTGGATGCAGGGCGTGACGTGCTGATCGCAGCCAACGAGCAGGACTTGGCCCACGGCCGTGCCACCGGGCTGGAAGCCGCGTTGCTCGACCGCCTGGCCCTGACCCCGGCGCGCATCGATGGCATGATCACCGGCCTGCGCCAGGTGGCCAGCCTGCCTGATCCGGTCGGCGCCATTCGCGACATGAGCTACCGCCCATCGGGCATCCAGGTCGGCAAGATGCGCACGCCGCTGGGCGTCATCGGCATCATTTACGAATCACGCCCGAACGTCACCATCGACGCGGCCAGCCTGTGCCTGAAGTCAGGCAATGCCACCATCCTGCGCGGCGGCTCCGAAGCCATCCACTCCAACCGCGCCATTGCCGCCTGCATCCAGCGCGGCCTGGCGGCGGCAGGCCTGCCCGCGGCCGTGGTCCAGGTGGTGGAAACCACCGACCGCGAGGCGGTGGGCGCGCTGATCAGCATGCCCGAGTTCGTCGATGTCATCGTGCCGCGCGGCGGCCGGGGCCTGATCGAGCGCATCAGCCGCGACGCCCGGGTACCGGTCATCAAGCACCTCGACGGTATCTGCCATGTCTATGTCAGTCAGCATGCCGACCTGGACAAGGCCTGGCGCGTGGCGTTCAACGCCAAGACCTACCGTTACGGCATCTGCGGGGCGATGGAAACACTGCTGGTGGACCAGCAGGTTGCCGAGCGCTTCCTGCCCGAGATGGCGCGCCGCTTCCAGGAAAAGGGCGTTGAGTTGCGCGGTTGCGAGCGTACCTGTGCGCTGATCGACGCGCACGCGGCCAGCGAAGATGACTGGCACACCGAGTACCTCGATGCAGTACTGTCCATCCGTGTGGTGCAAGGCCTGGATCAGGCCATCGAACATATCAACCACTATGGCTCGCACCATACCGACTCGATCATCACCGAGCATCAGGGGCAGGCGCGCCAGTTCATGGCGGAAGTCGACTCGGCCTCCGTCATGCTCAACACCCCGACCTGCTTCGCCGACGGCTTCGAATATGGCCTGGGTGCCGAGATCGGCATTTCCACCGACAAGCTTCACGCCCGTGGCCCGGTCGGCCTCGAAGGCCTGACGTGCGAGAAATACGTGGTGATCGGCGACGGTCAACTGCGCGGCCAGGAGTCCTGCTGAGTTGAATCAGGCCCAGGCAGTGCGCCGCGTCGGCATTCTTGGCGGCACCTTCGACCCGGTTCACATCGGCCACCTGCGCAGTGCGCTGGAAGTCGCCGAGTTCATGGACCTGGACGAGCTGCGCCTGCTGCCCAATGCTCGCCCGCCGCACCGAGAAACGCCGCAAGTGGCCGCGCACGATCGCCTGGCCATGGTGCAGGGCGCCGTCGCGGGCGTTGCAGGCCTGAGCGTGGACGCACGTGAACTGGCACGGGACAAACCGTCGTACACCATCGATACGCTGGAGTCGATCCGTGCCGAGCTTGCTGCTGACGACCAGTTGTTTTTGGTGCTGGGCTGGGATGCTTTCTGCGGACTGCCCGGTTGGCACCGCTGGGAAGAACTGCTGCAACACTGCCACATCCTGGTGCTGCAACGCCCGGATGCGGACGTAGACCCCCCCGACGAACTGCGCAACCTGCTGGCTGCCCGTTCGCAGAGCGATCCCACCGCCATGTCCGGCCCGGCGGGAAACATTTCGTTCGTCTGGCAGACACCGCTTGCGGTGTCGGCTACACAGATCCGACAGCTGCTGGCCAGCGGCAGGTCGGTGAGGTTCCTGGTGCCGGACGCCGTACTGGCCTACATCGAGGCGCACGAACTGTATCGTGCGCCCAACTGACGGTGCCCCTGGCACCTCATCCTACGAGTTGAACGAGTTTTATATGACCAAGCAGAAAATTTACGGCGACGAACTGGTCGCAGTGACCACGGCAGCGCTGGAAGACGTCAAGGCCCAGGATATCCAGGTCATCGACGTGCGTGACAAGCACAGCCTGACCGACTACATGATCATCGCCACCGGTACCTCCAACCGTCAGATCAACGCCATGGCCGAGAAGGTCCGCGAGGCGGTCAAGGCCAAGGGCGCCCAGCCGCTGGGTGAGGAAGGCAAGGGCGACAGCGATTGGGTGCTGCTGGACCTCAACGATGTCATCGTGCACATGATGACCGCGGCTGCACGTCAGTTCTACGACCTCGAACGCTTGTGGCAGGGTGCCGAGCAGAGCCGCGCCGCCGATGGCAAGCACCACAGCCCGGACCATGTCCACGAGTACTCCGACAAGCTCAAAGATCGCGAATAAGGAAAGCGCCGTGCGTCTGCGCCTGATCGCGGTCGGCTCGCGCATGCCGAAGTGGGTCGAGGAGGGCTGGCATGAGTATGTCAAGCGCCTGCCGGCCGAACTGTCGCTCGAGCTGGTGGAAATACCGCTGAACACCCGCGGCAAGAATGCCGACGTCGCCCGCCTGATTCGCCAGGAGGGCGAAGCCATGCTCAGCAAGGTGCAACCCGGCGAGCGCGTCGTGACCCTTGAGGTTCATGGCAAGCCGTGGAGCACCGAGCAGCTGGCAGGTGAGCTGGACCGCTGGCGCCTGGATGCGCGCACGGTGAATTTGATGGTGGGCGGGCCCGAAGGGCTTGCGCCGCAAGTGTGCGCCCGCGCCGATCAGCGCTGGTCCCTGTCGCCGCTGACCTTGCCGCACCCGCTGGTCAGGATACTCATCGGCGAGCAGGTCTACCGGGCCTGGACGGTGTTGTCCGGCCATCCCTACCACAAATGAGCCTGTAAGCAGCCCGATGTCGCAGCCGATCCGCCTCAAGGACCACGAAAAAGACGCCCGTCTGGTGCGCAACCGCGTCGTGGTCGGCGCCGTGGCGGTCATGCTGCTCATCTGCGTGCTGATTGCGCGGCTGTACTACCTGCAGATCATCCAGTACGACTACCACTCCACGCTGTCGGAGAACAACCGGGTGCACGTGCAGCCGATCCCGCCGACACGCGGGCTGATCTTCGACCGCAACGGGGTAGTGATCGCCGACAACCGGCCCAGCTTCAGCCTGTCCATGACCCGGGAGCGTGCCGGAGACTGGCAGCAGGTACTGGACAGCATCGTCGAGATACTGGAACTCACCCCAGACGACCGCGCGCTGTTCGAAAAGCGCATGCGCCAGGGGCGCAGGCCGTTCGAGCCGGTACCTATCCTGTTCGAACTCAACGAGGAACAGATCGCCCGTGTGGCGGTGAACCAGTTCCGCTTGCCAGGGGTGGAAGTGGTCGCCCAGCTGGTACGTCACTACCCACAGGGGGCGCATTTCGCGCATTCGGTGGGCTACGTCGGCCGTATCAACGAGAAAGAGCTCAAAACCCTGGACCCTGTGAACTACAGCGGCACGCACCACATCGGCAAGACCGGCATCGAGCGGTTCTACGAGGCCACGCTGCACGGCCAGGTCGGCTACGAAGAAGTCGAGACCAACGCCCGCGGCCGTGTGCTCAGGGTGCTCAAGCGTACCGATCCCAAGCCTGGCAAGGACATCGTGCTGAGCCTGGACATCAAGTTGCAGGAAGCGGCCGAGGCCGCCCTGGCCGGGCGCCGTGGCGCGGTGGTTGCGCTTGACCCACGCACCGGTGAAGTGCTCGCCATGGTGAGCCAGCCTAGCTTCGACCCCAACCTGTTCGTCACTGGCATCAGCTTCAAGGCCTATGCCGAACTGCGTGATTCGATCGACAGGCCGCTGTTCAACCGCATCCTGCGCGGCCTCTACCCGCCCGGCTCGACGATCAAGCCCGCCGTGGCGATCGCCGGCCTGGACAGCGGCGCGGTGACCCCAAGCAGCCGTGTGTTCGACCCTGGGTACTACCAGCTGCCCAACTACGATCACAAATACCGTAACTGGAACCGCTCGGGTGACGGCTGGGTGGACCTGGATACCGCCATCATGCGCTCCAACGACACCTACTTCTACGACCTGGCCCACAAGATGGGCATCGACCGGTTGTCCAGCTATATGAACAAGTTCGGCATCGGCCAGCGGGTGTCGCTGGACATGTTCGAAGAGTCCGCAGGGTTGATGCCGTCGCGGGAATGGAAGCGGGCCACGCGCCGGCAGGCCTGGTTCCCGGGCGAAACCCTGATCCTGGGTATCGGCCAGGGCTACATGCAGGCCACGCCGCTGCAGCTTGCGCAGGCGACGGCGCTGATTGCCAACAAGGGTGTGTGGAATCGGCCGCACCTGGCCAAGACCATCGAAGGGGAACCGCCGGTGGACGAAAACCCAATGCCGGACATCGTGCTGCGCGACAAGGCCGATTGGGCGCGCGTGACCCATGGCATGGAGCAGGTGATGCACGGCGCGCGCGGTACTGCCCGCAAGGCCGCCATCGGCGCCCAATACCGCATCGCCGGCAAAAGTGGTACCGCCCAGGTGGTGGCCATCAAGCAGGGCGAGAAGTACGACCGCAACAAACTTCAGGAGCGTCACCGCGACCATGCCTTGTTCGTGGCCTTCGCTCCGGCAGACGACCCCAAGATCGTGGTGTCGGTCATGGTCGAGAACGGTGAGTCGGGTTCTGGGGTGGCTGCGCCAGTGGTGCGCCAGATCATGGATGCCTGGCTGCTGGACGAAAACGGCCGGCTCAAGCCTGAGCTTGCGCCGGCTACCGCTACTCAGGAGTCGCCGCTGTGATGAACAATTTCGATCGCATGCTCTCCAGCGAGGATGTGATGCGTCGGCGCGCCAGCTTCCTGCAGCGCATCCACGTCGATGGTCCTTTGCTGATCATCCTCCTGACCCTGGCCGCAGGCAGCCTGTTCGTGCTGTATTCGGCCAGCGGCAAGAACTGGGACCTGTTGCTCAAGCAGGCCACCTCGTTTGGCATCGGCCTGGTATCGATGTTCGTCATCGCCCAGCTCGAGCCACGGTTCATGGCGCGCTGGGTGCCACTGGCCTACCTCGCCGGGGTGTTGCTGCTGGTGGTGGTGGACGTGATGGGCCACAACGCCATGGGTGCGACGCGCTGGATCAACATACCCGGGGTGATTCGCTTCCAGCCCTCCGAGTTCATGAAGATCATCATGCCGGCGACCATCGCCTGGTACCTGTCCAAGCGCACCCTGCCGCCGCACCTCAAGCATGTGGCCATCAGCCTGGTATTGATTGGCGTGCCGTTCATCCTGATCGTGCGCCAGCCGGACCTGGGTACGGCGTTGCTGATCCTGGCCTCCGGTGCCTTCGTCCTGTTCATGGGCGGCCTACGCTGGCGTTGGATTCTCAGCGTGCTGGCGGCCACGGTGCCGGTGGCGGTGGCCATGTGGTTCTTCGTGATGCACGACTACCAGAAGCAGCGGGTGCTGACCTTCCTCGACCCGGAGAGCGACCCGCTGGGTACGGGCTGGAACATCATCCAGTCCAAGGCAGCGATTGGTTCTGGCGGCGTGTTCGGCAAGGGGTGGCTGCTGGGCACCCAGTCGCACCTGGACTTTCTGCCTGAAAGCCACACTGACTTCATCATCGCCGTGCTGGGCGAGGAGTTCGGCCTGGTGGGCATTTGCCTGTTGCTGATCGTCTACCTGCTGCTGATCGGCCGGGGCCTGATGATCACGGCGCAGGCACAGACATTGTTCGGCAAGCTGCTGGCAGGCAGCTTGACCATGACGTTCTTTGTATACGTGTTCGTCAATATCGGGATGGTAAGTGGCCTTTTGCCCGTCGTCGGCGTGCCGTTGCCCTTCATTAGCTATGGCGGAACTTCATTAGTGACGCTGCTGTCAGCGTTTGGCGTTCTGATGTCGATCCACACGCATCGAAAGTGGATCGCACAGGTTTGAATAAGGTGAACAATTACATGCAAGCAGTGCGTAACTGGGCTACCCGTTGTGCGCCGTGGTTTGGTGCGGTGAGCCTGTTTGGCGCTGTACAGCTGGCCGAGGCCGGCGACTACGACAACTCGCCCCAGGTGGCCGAATTCGTTGGCCAGATGAGCCGCGACCATGGTTTTGCCCCAGAACAACTGATGGGCGTGTTCCGTGAAGTGCAGCGCAAGCAGTCGATCCTCGATGCGATTTCGCGGCCCGCCGAACGGGTCAAGCCCTGGAAGGAATATCGCCCCATGTTCCTCACCGACGCGCGCATCGCGCGGGGCGTGGACTTCTGGCGTCAGCACGAGGCCGTGCTGGCGCGGGCCGAGCAGGAATACGGGGTGCCGGCACAATACATCGTGTCGATCATTGGCGTTGAAACCTTCTTCGGGCGCAACACGGGTAACTTCCGGGTGCTTGACGCGTTGTCCACCCTGGGCTTCGATTATCCCCCCCGCGCCGAATTCTTTCGCAAGGAACTGCGTGAGTTCCTGCTGCTGGCCCGTGAAGAACAACTCGATCCCCTGACCCTCAAGGGCTCCTATGCCGGGGCCATGGGGCTGCCGCAGTTCATGCCCAGCAGCTTTCGCAACTATGCCGTGGACTTCGACGGTGATGGGCACATCAACATCTGGACCAACCCCGATGATGCCATCGGCAGCGTGGCGAGCTACTTCAAGCGCCATGGCTGGATGGCCGGACAGGAAGTGGTCAGCCGCGCAACGGTGCAGGGCGAGCGCGCCGATCAAGGCCTGACCACCGGTATCGAGCCGGCCAGCACGGTCGGACAGTTGCGTGCCCTTGGCTGGTCGGTTCATGATTCGCTGCGCGATGATCTGCCCGTCACGGCCTTCCGCCTGGAGGGTGAGAACGGCCCCGAGTACTGGGTGGGGCTGAAGAATTTCTACGCGATCACTCGCTACAACCGCAGCGTGATGTATGCCATGGCGGTGCATCAGCTTGCGCAACAGCTGGTCCAAGCACGGGGCGTCAACTAATGCGCGCAATTTTCTCTACCACTTCCTTCAAACTGATCACCTGCGCAGCCATCGG
Source organism: Pseudomonas sp. FYR_7 (assembly GCF_043106155.1). Classification (NCBI taxonomy): domain Bacteria; kingdom Pseudomonadati; phylum Pseudomonadota; class Gammaproteobacteria; order Pseudomonadales; family Pseudomonadaceae; genus Pseudomonas; species Pseudomonas sp. FYR_7. Next base: position 23,719 of record NZ_JBICMI010000050.1, on the reverse strand, counting down.
CCTGGCATTGGTCAGTTGCTCCTCCAGCCGCCCGGCGCCCAAGAGTTCCAGCGGTGCGAGCGTGGTGCGCAGCCAGCCCGGCCTGGACATCAACCGTGCCCACAAGGACGGTGCACCGTGGTGGGATGTGGACGTCAACAAGATCCCCGATGCCACGCCCACCCTGCACACCGGCAACTACAAGGCCAACCCCTACACCGTTCTGGGCAAGACCTACTACCCGATGCAGGATGCGCGCAACTACCGCGCCGAGGGCACGGCGTCGTGGTATGGCACCAAGTTCCATGGCCAGAACACCGCCAACGGCGAGCTGTACGACCTGTACGGCATGAGTGCCGCGCACAAGACACTGCCACTGCCCGCCTATGTGAAGGTGACTAACCTGGCTAACGGTCGCAGCGTTATCCTGCGGGTAAACGATCGCGGCCCGTTCTATTCCGATCGCATCATCGACTTGTCGTACGCGGCGGCGAAGAAGCTGGGCTACGCCGAGATCGGCACTGCCCATGTGCGCGTCGAAGGCATCGACCCCCAGCAGTGGTGGGCACAACGTGGCCAGACGCCACCCATGGTGCTAAAGGAGCCCCAGGTGGCCCAGACCCAGGCGATCCCGGCCAGCTCCGGTCGGGTAGAGCAGTGGACGCCGCCGCCACAGCAGCATGCAGCACCGGTGGTGCCGGTGCAGGTGGGCGGCAACAACGTGCCTGCTGGCACTGGCGGCAGCTTCCTGCAAGTCGGCGCTTTCGCCAACCCGGATGCGGCCGAGCTGCTGCGCGCCAAGCTCAGCAGCATGGTCAGCGCACCGGTATTCATCAGCTCGGTCGTGCGTAACCAGCAGACATTGCATCGTGTACGCCTGGGGCCGATCAACAGCCAGGGTGAAGTCCAGCAGGCGCAGAACAGCATTCGCCTGGCGAACCTAGGGCAGGCCAAGCTGGTCACAGCTGACTGACCAGGCGTACCGGCAGGATGACCGACCCCTCGCGCATGGTATGAACAGCCTGCGTGTAGGGTTCACCCAAGGGCAAGCACGGTGCAATGTGGCGGTTTTGTCATGAATTGACAGGCCCAGCCATGTACAATGCCGGTTTTGCCCGCAGCGGCACCCTGTCGCACGTTGCCGGGCCAGGCCTCAGGCCAATAACTAGACTGACCGGTGCTGGGCCGTGTGCTTGCCCAGAAAACATCTCCAGACCATTAAGCGATTTTCGAGAGACGGATGAACATCACCAACCTTGCCAAACGACTTTGCTTGCCCGTATTGCTCCTGCTCACTCCGGTAGCCTTCGCGGCCGAGCAGATGACGCCCGCGCCGCCTCAACTGGCAGCCAAGTCCTACGTACTCATGGACGCGTCCAGCGGCAACGTGCTGGTCGAGAACAACGGTGACGAGCGTCTTCCGCCAGCCAGCCTGACCAAGCTGATGACCGCCTACATCGCCACGCTGGACATCCGCCGTGGCCAGATCGGCGAAAACGACCCAGTGACCGTCAGCGAAAACGCCTGGCGCACCGGGGGCTCGCGCATGTTCATCAAGGTGGGCAGCCAGGTGACCGTCAGCGACCTGCTGCACGGCATCATCATCCAGTCCGGCAACGACGCGTCCGTCGCCCTGTCCGAGCACATCGCCGGCAGCGAAGACGCGTTCGCCGACATGATGAACAAGACCGCTGCCGACCTGGGCATGACCAACAGTCACTTCATGAACCCCACCGGCCTGCCGAACCCGGAGCATTATTCTTCTGCTCACGACATGGCGATCCTGGCCCGTGCGATCATCAACGTCGATCCGGCTCACTACGCCATCTATTCGCAGAAAGAGTTCTTCTGGAACAACATCAAGCAGCCTAACCGCAACTTGCTGTTGTGGCGTGACAAGACCGTGGACGGCCTGAAGACCGGCCACACCGAAGAGGCTGGCTACTGCATGGTGGCGTCGGCCGTACGTGACGGGCAGCGCCTGATCGCCGTGGTGTTCGGTACCAATAGCGAGCAGTCCCGTGCTGCCGAAACCCAGAAGCTGCTGACCTACGGTTTCCGCTTCTTCGAAACCCAGACCTTCTATCAGAAAGGCACCGAGCTGACCAAGGCGCCGGTCTGGAAAGGCGCCACCAGCGAAGTCAAGGCAGGCCTTGCCGAAGACCTGACCATGACCATGCCCAAGGGCCAGCTTAAGCGCCTGCAGGCTTCGATGACCATGAACCCACAACTGACCGCACCTATTGCCAAGGGTGACGTGATCGGCAAGGTTGAAGTCAAATTGGACGACAAAGTGGTTCACAGCGCCGACCTGATCGCCCTCGATGGCGTCGAGGAAGGTGGTTTCTTCCGCCGTATGTGGGATAGCATCCGTCTATTCTTCTACGGGTTGTTCAACTGACACGTGACCTGCACACCCCCGCGTGATCGCAGGGGTGTTGTTGTTGCCACGGCTTGCGAGGCCGTTTCCGCCATGAGCGAACCAGACGTCAAGTCTCATAAAATCGAATTTCCCTGTGCCGACTACCCGATCAAAGTCATTGGTGACACTGGTGTCGGCTTCAAGGACACCGTGATCGAAGTGCTCAGCAAATACGCCAAGGTCGATCTTTCCACGCTGGCCGAACGCCAGAGCAAGGAAGGCAAGTACACCACCGTGCAACTGCACATCGTGGCCGAAAGCGAAAACCAGCTCCACGACATCAACAGCGCCCTGCGTGCCACCGGCATCGTGAAAATGGTGCTGTGATGCCCGGCTGCCTCGGTGTCCGCGAACTTGGCCTGCAGCCCTATGAGCCGGTGCTCGAGGCCATGCGGCGTTTCACTGAGCAGCGCACTGCCGATACCCAGGATGAAGTCTGGCTGGTCGAACACCCGCCGGTCTTCACGCAAGGGCAGGCTGGCAAGGCCGAGCACCTGCTGGTGCCGGGCGATATCCCCGTGGTGCAGGCCGACCGTGGTGGCCAGGTGACCTATCATGGGCCAGGCCAGCTGGTGGCCTACCTGCTGCTGGATGTACGCCGCCTGGGCTTTGGCGTACGCGACCTGGTCAGCCGCATCGAGCGCAGCCTGATCGCTTTGCTCGATGGCTACGCGGTGCAGGCCGCTGCCAAACCCGATGCACCCGGTGTGTATGTCGACGGCGCGAAGATCGCTTCGCTTGGCCTGCGTATCCGCAACGGCCGCTCCTTTCATGGCCTTGCCTTGAACGTGGACATGGACCTGGCGCCCTTTTGCCGAATCAACCCCTGCGGTTATGCGGGGCTGGCGATGACCCAGCTGCGTGACCTGGCAGGCCCGATCGAACTCGACGAGGTCAGGACAAGGCTGCGCGAACAGCTGGTCAAGCACCTCGACTACGCAGAGCAGACGACCCTCACGGGCGGAATCGACTGAATATGACTACTGTGCAAGAAGCCGTGCCGAACCTGATCCCAACCCAGGACGCTACGCCGCGCTCCGCCCCCAAGAAGGTCGAAGCTGGGGTCAAGCTGCGAGGCGCCGACAAGGTCGCGCGCATCCCGGTCAAGATCATCCCCACTGACGAGCTGCCCAAGAAGCCTGACTGGATCCGTGTGCGTATCCCGGTCTCGCCCGAGGTAGACCGCATCAAGCAACTGCTGCGCAAGCACAAGCTGCACAGCGTCTGCGAGGAGGCCTCCTGCCCGAACCTGGGCGAGTGCTTCTCGGGCGGCACCGCCACCTTCATGATCATGGGCGACATCTGCACGCGCCGCTGCCCGTTCTGCGACGTGGGGCATGGCCGTCCCAAGCCGTTGGACGTGGACGAGCCGAAGAACCTTGCGGTGGCCATTGCCGACCTGCGCCTGAAGTACGTGGTCATCACCTCGGTTGACCGTGATGATTTGCGCGATGGCGGCGCCCAGCATTTCGCCGACTGCATCCGCGAAATCCGCGCTTTGTCGCCAGGCGTGCAGCTTGAAACCCTGGTGCCGGATTACCGGGGCCGTATGGACGTCGCGCTGGCGATCACGGCTCAGGAGCCGCCGGATGTGTTCAACCACAACCTCGAAACCGTGCCGCGTCTGTACAAGGCCGCTCGCCCGGGTTCGGACTACGACTGGTCGCTGGACCTGCTGCAGAAGTTCAAGCAGCTGGTACCGCATGTTCCTACCAAGTCTGGCCTGATGCTCGGGTTGGGCGAGACCGACGAAGAAGTGATCGAGGTCATGCACCGCATGCGCGAGCACGACATCGACATGCTCACCCTGGGTCAATACCTGCAGCCATCGCGCAGCCACTTGCCGGTACAGCGTTTCGTGCACCCTGACACCTTCGCCTGGTTCGCCGAGGAAGGCTACCGCATGGGCTTCAAGAACGTCGCTTCCGGCCCGCTGGTGCGCTCGTCCTACCATGCCGACCAGCAAGCGCACGAAGCCAAGATCAAACTCTGATCTGACCGTAAAAAGAGAAATGCCGATGCGCCGCAAGGCCGCGTCGGCATTTTTTTTTCTACCAGCCAAGCCGTAAGCTGTTTGTGACAAGCCGTATGGAGTTGCCCGATGAACTGCGTAGAACCTTCTGCCTTGCCACTGCGCAAGGCCATTGAGCCCGATGCCTGCTTTGCCGTGGTTGCCCCGGCAGGCCCGGCGCGTCTGGATGTGCACAAAGCGGCCCAGTGGTTCGCCGAGCGCGGCTACCGCTGCCGGGTCTATCCAGGTGCGACTCAGTCCGAGGGCTACCTGGCAGGCGCCGACGCGCAGCGGCTACAGGATCTGCACGACGCCTTCCGGGACCCGTCCATCGACGCGGTTCTGTGCATGCGTGGCGGCTACGGCAGCATGCGCCTGCTGGACAAGCTCGATTTCGAGCTGTTGCAACACCACCCCAAGCCTTTGATTGGCTACAGCGATATCACCGCCTTGCATGCGGCGCTCTACCGTCACACGAGGATGATCAGCTTCCACGGGGCCATGCTCAACGCCGACCTGCTGGGTGGCAAGCAGGCACCGACCGAATCGTCGCTGGTGGCGCAGTTGAGCGGGCAGGTGGCAGCCGGTGACCCGATCACGCACCCGACGCAGTTCACCTTGCACACGGTCTTCCCCGGCCTTGCCAGTGGCCCGCTGCTGGGTGGGAACCTGTCGATGCTGGGTGCGACCCTTGGGACCTTGGCAGAGCTGGATACCCAGGGCTGCATCCTGTTCATCGAAGACGTGAACGAGCCGTTGTACCGAGTCGATCGCCTGCTGACGCAGTTACGGCTAGCCGGCAAGCTAGAAGGCATCAGGGGTGTGCTGGTAGGGGACTTTGCTGGCATTACCGCGGCGGCGCTGGCACCGCTGCTGCGCGACACGTTCGGCCCACTGGGCGTCCCTGTGCTGGCCGGATGGCGCAGTGGGCACTGTGACCCCAATATCTGCCTGCCGCTAGGTGCCCGAGTAACGCTGGACAGCGAGCGGCAGCGCCTGGTGCTGGAGCAGGCGTTGTTCCAGGCATGAGCCTGGCGCCAAGGCCACCCCAGGGTCACGGTTACCGTGCCCAGGGGGACCCGCATTGTTGCCAGTCAGCGAGAGCGTGTGGCTACCGTAGGCTCTCCAGGAGCTTGTGCGTCGGATAGCCATCGGCTGGCCAGCCCAGGCCCTGCTGGGCATTACGGATGGCCTTGCGGGTGTTGGCGCCAATGATCCCATCGGCGTTGCCCGCCTCAAAGCCCTTGGCATTGAGCAAATTCTGCAACTCCATGCGCTCGCTACGGCTCAGGGGGGTGTCGTCCTTGGGCCAGCTGCCAGCGATGAAGCCCCAGCCGGTGAAGCGATCGCTCAGGAGACTGACGGCCAGCGCGTAAGCCGATGAGTTGTTGTATTTGAGAATGGCGCGGAAATTGTCGAGAACCAGGAATGCCGGGCCTCGCGCGCCAGCGGGCAGCAACAGGGCGGCTGGCAACTCATTGCTACCGGCTGGCAACTGCGTACCAGCAGGCAGTGTCAGGCCCATGGCCAACCATTCGGCGATCGGCTTGCGCGAGGTCCCGTCAGCTTGCCAATAATCGAAGCCTGCCGGTACCTGCACCTCGAACCCCCAGGGTTGGCCACGCTTCCAGCCTGAGCTTTGCAGGTAGTGTGCAGTGGAGGCCAAGGCATCGGGCGTGCTGTTCCAGATATCGCGGCGGCCATCGCCGTCGAAATCCACGGCATGGGTGTTGTAGGTGGTCGGGATGAATTGGGTCTGGCCCATGGCGCCGGCCCAGGAGCCGCGCATCGCATCAGGCTGAATATCACCGTGCTGGATGATCTGCAGGGCGGCAATCAGCTGGTCTTGGGCAAACTGTGGGCGTCGTCCTTCGTAGGCCAGGGTGGCCAGGGAGCGGATCACTGACTTGCTGCCCTGGAACTGGCCGAAGTTGCTTTCCATACCCCATACCGCGACCAGGATCTGGCGATCAACGCCGTAGCGCTGTTCCAGGCGGGTCAGCAGCTCGGCGTTCTGCTCCAGCAGCCTTTTGCCGTTGCGTACGCGCACGGGGGACAAGGCACCTTCCAGGTACTCCCAGACTGGCCGGGTGAACTCTGGCTGGCTTCGGTCAGCCTTGATCACGTCCAGGTCCGGCGTGACGCCGAGAAACGCCTTGTCGAAAATTTCCGGGGCAATGCCCGCTTGCAGGGCCTGTTGGCGGAAACCTGCTTGCCACTGGGCAAAGGTTTGGGACGGCTGGATATCTGGGTTGCTGTCTGGCGCCTTGCCAGGTGCATTCACGACAGGTGCCGGCTGCGCCTGGGCGAGGGGCAATGCATCGGCTGCCGTGGGTTTTTCCGCACAGGCAACGAGCAGGATGAAGCTGGAGGCCGCAACGAGCTGGCGGGTTTCCCAACGAGGAAAAAGACGGTAGAGCATGCACAGGTCCAGGTCTGCAGGTCAGGTGATGACCATATCATGCCTGCGCTACGGATGCCTTCATGCCGCCAAAAAGTAAGAAGCCTCCCAATCTCTCGATTGGAAGGCTTCGCGGCGGTAGCTGCCCTTGCCTTTCTCCGGCCGTTCCTGACGGCAACGGAACAGGGGCTGGGCGACGATGGACTTGGCCTTGTTATGGCCTTGCTTGTTTGGTTTTTTGCTCATGAAGGTGGTTCCTGCGTTGGGACGGTGCGGGCTGCACTGTGCAGGCTTGGCCGTGGGCAGGCCAATTGATTGTTTATATGGTCGTGAGTGTCATCCAGGCCTCATGAGGCGGCTTGCCGGCCATGGCCAACAAGCGCGGGCTCTATAGGCAGGGCTTCGACTATTGGGCAGGCAGCGCTAGGCGCTGGCCGGCCATCAGTAGCACCAGGCGCGCCAGGCCTGTCCAGGGAGAACCTTGCGCCTGGCCCTTGATCTGGGCGTCGATACGCTGGGCGTCCTGCAGCAGCTGCGACCAGCGCTGGGCGGGTAACCGCTGCAGGGCCTTGCTAACCAAGGGGCGGCGTTTGTCCCAGATGGGTGGGCGTGCCTGGCTGAAGGCCTTGTCCAGGGGAACGCCCTGGCTGAACTGCTGGGCCAGGCCCGCCAGTTGCCGCAGTTCACGGGCCAGGGCCCAGAGGATCACCGGGGGCTCCACGCCTTCGCCGCGCAGGCCTTCGAGCATGCGCAAGGCATGGGCGGCTTCACCCTTGAGAATGGCGTCGACCAGCCCGAAGACATCGAAGCGCGCGCTGTCCGCCACCGCGGCCTGGACCGTTTCCAGGGTGATGACGTTGCCCTCGGCCAGCAGCTTGAGCTTTTCGATTTCCTGCGCGGCCGCGAGCAAGTTGCCCTCCACGCGCGCAGCAATCAGGTCCACGGCGTCACGCTGGGCACTCAGGCCTGCCTGTTGCAACCGCTGATTGATCCATTGGGGCAACTGATGCGCGTCCACGGGCCATATCTGGATGAACTGGCAATGATCACCCTCGACCAGTGCCTTGCCCCATTTGGTCTTCTGCGCGCTGGCATCGAGCTTTGGCAAGCTGATCAGCAGCAGCGTGTCTTCGGCAGGGCGGGCGCAGTATTCCAGCAACGCGGCAGCGCCCTTGTCACCCGGCTTGCCCGAGGGCAGGCGCAGTTCCAGCAGGCGTCGCTGGGCGAAAAGCGACAGGCTCGCACCCGCTTGCAGCAGGGTGCCCCAATCGAAGTTGGCATCGGCACTGAATACCTGGCGCTCGTCGAAACCTTGCTGGCGGGCGGCGCTGCGGATGGCGTCGGCCGCTTCCTGGCACAGCAACGGGTCATCGCCGCTGACCACGTAGACGGGCGCGAGTGAGCCTTGCAGGTGTTTGGTGAGTTGAGCGGGGGCGAGTTTCATGGCATCGGGGGCAGGGCGCCAGACAGCGCCCTGCACGGGCTCAGTTGCCCGGCACTTCCAGCGGCGACTGCTGCGGTGTCTCGGCCTGCTGGCGACGCGCGGCTTCCAGCGCATCCGCTTCGGCCTTGGCACGCTCATCGGCCTTGCGCTGCAATTCATCGAGCTGGGCAGGGGTGAGGTTTTGCAGGCGCACGATCATGGCATTGACCAAGTCGCGGCGCATCTCGTCACGGGCGCGTTTGGCATCCTGCTCGGAACCGGTGATGTTCGAGGCGTCACGCACATAGACCTTGCGCACTTCGACCTTGTCGCTGGTCAGCTCCAGGTTGTTCAGGCCCTGGATGCTGTAGTCCAGCTCGGTGGTGAGCTCGAATTCCGCCGTGCGGTTGCCGCTGTTGTAGGTAACGGCGCGCTGGCGCTCCTGTTCGTTGGTCAGCACCAGGCGGTAAGGTGCGCCTGCGTGGACGTTCACGCCGCTGCGCTCGAGCACTTCGCGCAGTTGAATCACGGTCGGGCCGTAAGCGTTGCGCGCGCTGACGTCCATCTCCTTGACGCTCATTTCGCTGGTGCCCGTGCCGCGCAGCTGGAACCCGCAGGCGCTGAGCATGACCGCCAGGCCAACTACCAGCAGATTGCGTTTGATCATGTTGTTGCTCCCTCGTGAGCCTGTTCCGCCCGTGCGCAGAGCCTGCGAACGGGCGTTGCCATCAGTTGGCGACGATATTGACCAGTTTGCCCGGCACTACGATGACCTTGCGGATAGCCAGGCCATCGATGAAGCGCAGGACATTCTCGTTGCTGCGCGCGGCGGCTTCGACTTCTTCGCGGCTGGCTGCGGCTGGCATCTCGATCTGGCCACGCAGCTTGCCATTGACTTGCACCACCAGGGTCACGGTGTCCTGTACCAGCGCGGCTTCATCCACTGCAGGCCAGGCGGCATCGATGACGGCCTGGTCATGGCCCAGTTGCTTCCACAGCTCGTGGGAGATGTGCGGCGTGATCGGGGCCAGCAGCAGGGTGACGGCTTCGAGGCCTTCCTGCAGCAGGGCACGGTCCTGCGCGGTGGCCTGTGGCGCTTTTTCCAGCACGTTCATCACGGTCATCACCTGGGCGATGGCGGTGTTGAACTTGTGGTGCTGGCCTACATCGGTACTGGCTTGCTTGATGGCGGCGTGGATGGCGCGGCGGATCACTTTCTGCGCGTCATCCAGGGTTGCCACCTCCAGCTTGCCAGGCAAGCCCTGGGCAACGTGGGCCTGAGCCAGGCGCCAGACGCGGCGCAGGAAGCGGCTGGCGCCCTCCACACCTGAGTCGGACCACTCCAGGCTCATGTCGGGCGGCGAGGCGAACATCATGAACAGGCGGCAGGTATCGGCGCCGTACTGTTCGATCATCGACTGGGGATCGACGCCGTTGTTCTTGGACTTGGACATCTTTTCGGTGCCGCCGATTTCAACCGGCAGGCCATCGGTCTTCAGGCGCGCGCCGACGATCTTGGCCTTGGCATCGCGCTCGACTTCGACATCGGCCGGGTTGAACCAGTCCTTGCCGCCGTTGCTGGCGACGCGGTAGTAGGTTTCGGCCACGACCATGCCCTGGGTCAGCAGGTTCTTGAACGGCTCGTTCGAGGTCACCAGGCCTTCGTCACGCATCAGCTTGTGGAAGAAGCGCGCATACAGAAGGTGCAGGATGGCGTGTTCGATGCCGCCGATGTACTGGTCGACCGGCAGCCAGTGGTTGGCCGCTTTCGGGTCTACCATGCCGCCTTCGTAGTTGGGCGAGGCGTAGCGCGCGAAGTACCACGAGGACTCGACGAAGGTGTCCATGGTGTCGGTTTCGCGCTTGGCCGCAGCGCCGCACTTGGGGCAGCTGCATTCGTAGAATTCGGGCATGCGCGCCAGCGGCGAGCCTGCACCGTCCGGTACCACGTTTTCGGGCAGGGTAACCGGCAACTGGTCTTCCGGCACCGGCACATCGCCGCAAGACGGGCAGTGGATGATCGGAATCGGGCAGCCCCAGTAACGCTGGCGGCTGATGCCCCAGTCGCGCAGGCGGAACTGGGTGCGGGACTTGCCCAGGTCCTTGCGCACCAGCGCCGCTTCGATGGCGTCGAAGGCGCCGGCGAAATCCAGGCCGTCGAATTCGCCGGAATTGATCAGCTGGCCATGCTCGCCATAGGCGGCCTGCCACTGGGCACCGACCTCGTCACCGGCACTGGTACGCACCACGGCCTTGACCGGCAGGTCGTACTTGCGGGCGAACTCGAAATCGCGTTCGTCGTGGGCTGGCACAGCCATGACTGCACCGTCGCCGTAGTGCATCAGCACGTAGTTGGCGACCCATACCGGCAGCTTCTCACCGGTGAGCGGGTGCTCAACCAGCAGGGAAGTGGCCATGCCCTTCTTTTCCTGGGTGGCCATGTCCGCTTCGGCCACGCTGCCGCCCTTGCATTCATCGATGAAGGCTTGCAGCGCCGGGTTGCCCTGGGCCGCCTGGGTGGCCAGCGGATGCTCGGCGGCGACTGCCACGTAGGTAGCGCCCATCAGCGTGTCCGGGCGGGTGGTGAAGACTTTCAGCGTGCCGGTGTGGCCAATGCTGGCCTGATCGTACGGGAACTGCACTTCCATGCCGCGGGACTTGCCGATCCAGTTGCGCTGCATGGTCTTGACCTGCTCAGGCCAGCCCGGCAGCTCGTCGAGGCTTTCCAGCAGCTCGTCGGCATAGTCGGTGATGCGGAAGTAGTACATCGGGATTTCGCGCTTTTCAATCAGCGCGCCGGAACGCCAGCCGCGTCCGTCGATGACCTGTTCGTTGGCCAGCACGGTCTGGTCAGCCGGGTCCCAGTTAACGGTGCCGTTCTTGCGATAGATGATGCCCTTCTCGAACAGGCGGGTGAACAGCCACTGCTCCCAACGGTAGTAGTCGGGCTTGCAGGTGGTGACCTCGCGGGCCCAGTCGATGGCAAGGCCCAGGCTCTTGAGCTGGGTCTTCATGTAGTCGATGTTTTCGTAGGTCCACTTGGCCGGGGCGACGTTGTTCTTCATCGCCGCGTTTTCGGCAGGCATGCCGAAAGCGTCCCAGCCCATTGGCTGCAGGACGTTCTTGCCCAGCATGCGCTGGTAGCGGGCAATAACGTCGCCGATGGTGTAGTTGCGCACGTGGCCCATGTGTAGCTTGCCGCTCGGGTACGGGAACATCGACAGGCAGTAGTACGTGTCCTTGCCTGGCTGTTCGGTAACAGCGAACGATTGTTGCTCGTCCCAGAATGTCTGGGCGGCGGCTTCGATATCACGGGGCGTGTATTGTTCGTGCATGGCTACTTTTGGCTGAGAGAGAGGAGACCTTTCCAGGCAGCGAACCTCGCTGCGTCCGGCACTCCGGTGTCATCGGGAGTGAACGCCGTAGCATACAGCAGCGCCGCGCATCGTGGGAAACGTTCGTTGCGAATGGCCGCTGGTCGCAGCGTCGGGCTGCTTTTCGCAACGACGCTAAGCTCTCGGGTGGGGGAGATAATCGTTATCTTCAATGAGGTGAACGAATGGGAGAGTCGCAGCTACCTGCAGGAAAACCAGAACTCTATGAGCGCCTGATCGATAGGCTCGGGCTTGCCCTGGATACAGCCAGAACGTCCATGCGGCTTCGGGACGAGGCGCCAGCCGAGTTGGAGTTGCGTGGTTTGAGCCGCGCCGAGTTCGAGGTGATCAAAACTTATCTGGATACCTTCCAGAAACGCGCCGACGAGGCTGCAAACCTTAGGCCGCAAGCTGAACCTGCGTCGGCCAGGATCATCTGGCTCAAGGACATCAAGCGCACAGTGCGCACGCCACGCCCACGCAAGGCCTCCCGCCGCTAGGGGTTTGCGCGGCGCCTTTCAAGGGTTTGCACAGTAATCCGACCTTGATCGACGCCGGCCATGTTGTTGGCCGGCGCCGATGCTTTTAGTCTGCACACCTTCGAAGGAGGTGTGCATGCCCATTCGGTATTTCATCAAACAGTGGTTGTTACCCCCAGGCGTGCTGTTTCTCCTGCTGCTTGCAGCCTGGTGGCTGCGCAGGCGTCGCCCCCGGCTGGCCGCTGTGTGCTTTGTGGCAGGGCTAGGCGGGCTGTGGATGACCAGCTTGCCGGTGGCCGTTCAGTACCTGGCAAGAGCCCTGGAGACGGAGCCTGCGCTAGCCGGGCAGGACTGGGCTGGCCTCAAGCAGCGGGCCGATGCCATCGTCGTGCTGGGCGCAGGGCGTGAACGGGGCGACCCTGCCTGGGCGGGTGTCGACCAGCCGACGCCCACGGCCTTGGAGCGGCTGCGCTTTGCCGCTCGCCTGGCCAAGGCGTCCGGGCTACCGGTGCTGACCAGCGGCGGGCTGCACTACGGCACACCACCCAGCGAGGCGCAGCTGATGGCCGACAGCCTGCATGACGACTTCGGCATTGAGGTGAAGTGGTTGGAGCAGGCGAGCCGCACCACCTGGGAAAATGCCCAGCACTCGGCGAGTGTGCTTGAGCCGTTGGGGATACGCCGCGTCGTGGTGGTGACCCAGGCCTGGCACATGCAGCGCTCACGCTGGAGCTTCGAGCAGGCAGGTTTCGAAGTGGTACCCGCGCCAGTCGGCTTCCTCGGCCGTGATCCGGCGCGGCCATTCGGTGGTTGGCTGCCGGAAAGCCGGGCCATGTGGCAGAGCGGGCAGTTGCTCAATGAGGTGGCTGGGCTGGTGGGGTATCGGTTGTTCTACTGAAAGGGCTGAGCAACAGCCCCTTGGAACGTCAACTTCAAAGCCCCGTCACACTGCCCTGGCCACACGCCCGGCCATCAACGCCCAGACCAGCAGCAACCCACAAACGATTGCAAGCGGCCAGGAACGCCATTGCAGATAAGGCGTCAGCTGCTGCATCGGCACCACCTCGCCGTACATCACTGCCTGCTGGAACTGAGGCACTTGGGTCGTGATGCGCCCGAACGGGTCGATCAAGGCCGTCACGCCATTGTTGGTGGCCCGGATCATCCAGCGGCCGGCTTCAAGCGCACGCATCTGGGCCATCTGCAAGTGCTGCAGCGGGCCTATGGAAGTGCCGAACCAGGTGTCGTTGCTGATGGTCAGCAGCAAGTCGCTACGTGCCGCCAGGCCGGCGGCAAACTCGGGGTAGACCACCTCGTAGCAGATATAAGGCGCGATCTGATAACCCTTGGCCTGGAGCAGCGGTTGGTCCTCAGGGCCCCGGGCGAAATCCGACATGGGCAGGTTGAAGAACTCGATCAGCCCCCGCAGCATGTCCTGCAGCGGGACATATTCACCAAAGGGCACCAGCTTCTGCTTGAGGTAGGTGCCGTCGCCTTCGCCCGTGACGGTGATGCCGTTGAAGTAGCGACGCTGACGGTGCACCACCTCGCGAACCGGCACGCCGGTGATCAGGGCCGAATGCCGGTCTGCGGCGAAGCGCCCCATGATGTCGATGTATCCTTGCGCCTGGTCCTTGAGCACAGGTACCGCCGTTTCCGGCCAGATCAACAAGTCCGCAGGTTTTGAACTGAAACTCAGGTCGCGGTACAGGGCCAACTGGGCGTCGATATGCGCCGGGTCCCACTTCACGTCCTGTTCGACGTTGCCCTGAATGGCAGCGACCTTGAGTGGGTCGCCTGCCGGAGTAGTCCAGGCATGCCCTTTGAGTGCCAATCCTACTGCCCAGGGAGTGAGCAGCAGCACGCAGGCGATGGCAAGAAAGCCCGGGCGGGTACGCAAACGGTTGAGGTTGCACAGCAGCGCAGCCGTCAGGGCCAACGCAAACGACACCAGCCACACCCCGCCCAGAGGCGCCAGGCCGGCCAGCGGGCCGTCCAGCTGACTGTAGCCTGCGTACAACCACGGGAAGCCGGTGAGGAACCAGCCACGAAACGCCTCTTGCGCCACCCACAGGGCAGCAAAGCCCAGGGCATCGGCAAGCGGCGCCTCGTTGCGCCGCAACCAGCGTGCCCACAACCAGGTGGGCAGCGCAAAGAACCAGGCCAAGGCCGCAAAGAACGCAACCAGCAGCGCGATGGCCAACAGCGGCGAGGCGCCGCCGTAGTTCGTCATGCTGACGTAGATCCACCAGGTGCCGGCGCCGTAGAGGCCGAAGCCGAACCACCAGCCACGCCACAGGGCCTGGCGCGGGCTAAGCTCGCGCAGGCCCAGGTAGAGCACGGCGATGGACAACAGCGCCAGTGGCCACAGATCGAATGGCGCCAGGGCCAGGAGGGTAGAAGCGCCGGCCGCCAGGGCCAGCAGGTTACCGGGCCAGCCGGGGCGGGTGATCCAGCGCATGTCGTTCCTTAACGGTTGATCGGGGTCAGGCGCAGCAGGTGTATCCGGCGGCTGTCGGCGTTGAGCACGCGGAACTTGTACGCGCCGATTTCGGTGGTTTCGTTGCGCTTGGGCAGATGGCCGAATGCACTCATCACCAAACCGCCGACGGTGTCGAACTCATCGTCGGAGAACGCGCTGTCGAAGGACTCGTTGAAGTGCTCGATCGGCGTCAGCGCCTTGACCAGGAAGTCGCCGTTGGGCAGCGGCTTGATGTAGCTGTCCTCTTCGACGTCGTGTTCGTCTTCGATATCACCGACGATCTGTTCGAGCACATCCTCGATGGTCACCAGGCCAGCCACGCCGCCGTATTCATCGATGACGATGGCCATGTGGTTGTGGTTGGCGCGAAACTCGCGCAGCAGCACGTTCAGGCGCTTGGACTCGGGCACGAAAGTGGCCGGGCGCAGCAGCGTCTTGATGTCGAAGTTGTCGCCGTTCTCCTTGAGAATCAGCGGCAGCAGGTCCTTGGCGAGCAGGACACCGAGCACATCGTCATGGCTTTCGCCGATTACCGGGTAGCGCGAGTGCGCCGCGTCGATCACCGCCGGCAGGAACTCGCGAGGCGACTGGCCAGCCTTGATGCTGTTCATCTGCGAGCGCGGCACCATGATGTCACGCACTTGAAGGTCCGCCACCTGGATGGCACCTTCGACGATGGTCAGCGCCTCGCTGTCCAGCAGCTTGTTCTGATGTGCTTCGCGCAGCAGCTCCAGGAGCTCCTGGCGGTTTTTCGGCTCATGGGCAAAAGCCTGGGTCAGTTTACCCAGCCAGGACTTCTGCCCGTTGCTCGATCGATCTTCGCTCATGGCGGTTCTCGTGATCCTTGGTCTATCAGTGTGGGGTTGATTCGGTTTCGTCATCGGCGTATGGGTCCGGGTGACCCAGTTGCGCTAGCAATTCTCGTTCCAGGCTTTCCATCTCCTCGGCTTCCTCATCCTCGATGTGGTCGTAACCGAGCAGATGCAGGCAGCCGTGTATGACCAGGTGCGCCCAGTGCGCCGCCAGCGACTTGCCTTGCTCGGCCGCCTCGCGTTCGACCACCGCGACGCAGATCACCAGGTCGCCCAGCAAGGGGATGTCGAGCAATTCGTCTGGCACGTCGGCCGGGAAGGACAACACGTTGGTCGCATAGTCCTTGTGCCGATACGTGTGATTAAGCTCGCGCGCTTCCGCTTCGTCCACAAGACGAATGGTCATCTCCGAGTCGGCCTTGCGTTGCTGCAAGGCCAGCTCGCACCAGCGGCGAAAGTCGGCATCGACCGGGGCGACAGCCTGTGTCGCCCGTTGTATGTCCAGTTCAAGCATTTTTGCCGGGCGCCTCGGGAGTGGCCTGGCGGGCTTCGAAGCGGTCATAGGCCTCTACGATGCGCTGCACCAAGGGGTGACGTACCACGTCCTTGGGCTGGAAGTGGGTGAAACTGATGCCCGGCACGTCCCGCAGCACTTCGATCACATGCGCCAGGCCCGACTTGGTGCCCCGGGGCAGGTCGACCTGGGTGATGTCGCCGGTGATCACCGCCGTGGAGCCGAAGCCGATACGGGTGAGGAACATCTTCATCTGCTCGAGCGTGGTGTTCTGGCTTTCGTCGAGAATGATGAAGCTGTTGTTCAGGGTGCGACCGCGCATGTAGGCAAGCGGCGCAATTTCGATGACCTGACGCTCGATCAGCTTGGCCACGTGCTCGAAGCCCAGCATTTCATAAAGGGCATCGTAGAGCGGGCGCAGATAAGGGTCGATCTTCTGTGCAAGGTCGCCAGGCAGGAACCCGAGCTTCTCGCCAGCTTCAACGGCCGGGCGCACCAGCAGGATGCGGCGAACCTGTTCACGTTCCAGTGCGTCGACAGCACACGCCACGGCCAGGTACGTCTTGCCGGTACCGGCCGGGCCGATGCCGAAGTTGATGTCGTTGGCCAGGATCTCCTTGACGTAGCGCTGCTGGTTGGCGCCCCGTGGTCGGATATTGCCCTTGCGTGTGCGCAGCGAGACGCTGACCTCGTTCACCGCCGGGTTGTCGATGTGCTCGACGGCCGATTCCTGAAGGTACAGGTGCACGGTTTCCGGCGACAGCTCGGTGGCCTGGGTCTCGCGGTAGAGACGGCGCAGCAGTTGCTCGGCAGCATGGGTGGTCTTGGATTCGCCGATCAGTTCGAACTGATTGCCGCGGTTGCGGATCTCGATGGCAAGGCGTTGTTCGATCAAGCGCAGGTGCTCGTCGAACTGGCCACACAAGTTGGCGAAACGGTGGGCCTCGAAAGGTTCGAGGATGAAACGATGGGGTTCGATGGGTGCGTTCAAGGTCGTTTTTAGCCGCCCGACGGCAATGAGTGTGAGCTCAAGAATAACCCTTGAATGGCAGTGGCGAAAGTCCTGATGGGCTCAACGGCATTCTGCAAGCAAAGCCTAGGGCAGCGGGGAGAACGGCGAGCGACCCTCGGCGTTCTGCAGCTCGAGCAGGTACTTGCGGAAGATCTGGCCGAGCACCTGCGTCGCATGCTCCAGGTCGTCCCTGGGCATCTGTTCGGTGACTTCGTCCGCCATGTCCAGGGCATCTTCAGCGCCGTTGACTGCCGCCATCTTCAACAGGATGTAGGCCTGCACGTTGTTGGCCTTGACCCCTTCGCCGCGGAAAAACATCGACCCAAGGCGGTACTGGGCCTCGGCATGGCCTTGCAGGGACGCTTTCTGGTACCAGTCCAGTGCCTTATTGAGGTTTTTCGGCGCTTGCGCATAGAAGTACTCGCCCAGCTCGTACTGTGCCTGGGCATCGCCGGCATCGGCCACCTGTTCACAGGTTTTGAGTGCGCTGGCCAGGTCCTGCGGCTGCACGTTCAAGGTGCAGCGACCCGTCGTCGGGATGAGCAACGAGTTACCGCCCTCCGCCAGGGCCAGCAGGGGCTGGAGAAGCAACAGGCAGCCCAGGGTGAGGGCGCGGCCGGTGCGGTTCATGGGGATCGACTTACCTCTGCAAAGCTGCGGCCAATGTCTCTGGTGGCACATTATGGGATAAGCAGCGCCAACCTTACAAAGTTTTACTCGAATTTATGTCGGCGTGGCGAAACAGGCTGATGGCAGGACCCCTTCGTTACCTGTATGGCCTCATTGCACATGCGCCCGTTCCCATGGGGTATGCCCCTGGCGATGGCCGGTATACCCACCGTGATAGCGGGTACTACCAGCTACCAAGGTGGGAAGGCGCCGGGTTACTTCAGGGCTGCGAAGGCCTTTTCAGCCGCATCCAGGGTGATCTGCAGCTCTTTGTCGCCATGAACGATGGAGGTGAAGCCAGCCTCGAACGCGCTCGGCGCCAGGTACACGCCACCCTCGAGCATCAGGTGGAAGAACTGCTTGAAGCGACCGGCGTCACTGGCCATTACGTCATCGAAGGTGACGATGTCGTCGGCCCCGCTGAAGTACAGGCCGAACATGCCGCCAGCCTGAGTGGTCACGAACGGCACGCCGGCAGCATCGGCGCGCTGTTGCAGGCCGTCGAGCATGCGGCTGGTGTAGTCAGTCAGCTCGGCGTGGAAGCCCGGGCGGCTGATCAGCTTGAGCGTGGTCAGGCCGGCGGCCATGGCCAGCGGGTTGCCCGACAGCGTACCCGCCTGGTAGACCGGGCCCAGCGGGGCGATGCAGCCCATGATTTCGCGTTTGCCGCCGAAGCAGCCGACCGGCATGCCGCCGCCGACGATCTTGCCGAAGGTCGACAGGTCGGGGGTAATGCCGTAGTGCGCCTGCGCACCACCCAGCGAAACCCGGAAACCGGTCATCACTTCATCGAAGATCAACACCACCCCATGCTTGTCGCACTGCTCGCGCAGGCCTTCGAGGAAGCCCGGCGCCGGCGGTACGCAGTTCATGTTGCCGGCAACCGGCTCGACGATAATGCAGGCTACGGTCTGGCCCACTTCAGCCAGCGTCTTCTCGACGGCGGCGATGTCGTTGAAGGGCAGCGTCAGGGTGTGCTTGGCGAAGTCGGCGGGCACGCCGGCCGAGCTGGGCACGCCTTGGGTCAGCAGACCGGAACCGGCCTTGACCAACAGGCTGTCGGAGTGGCCATGGTAGCAGCCTTCGAACTTGATGATCGCGTCACGGCCGGTGTAGCCACGGGCCAGGCGGATGGCGCTCATGGTCGCTTCGGTACCCGAGCTGACCATGCGCACCATTTCCATGGAAGGCACCAGCGAGCACACCAGGTCTGCCATTTCGGTTTCCATGGCGGTCGGGGCGCCATAGGACAGCCCGTGTTCCAGCTGGCGACGTACCGAGTCCAGCACGTCAGGGTGGCCATGGCCCAGGATCATCGGGCCCCAGGAGCCCACGTAGTCGACGTAGCGCTTGTCATCTTCGTCGACGACGTAGGCGCCCTCGGCATGCTTGAAGAACAATGGGGTGCCGCCCACGCTCTTGAACGCGCGCACGGGCGAGTTCACACCACCGGGGATGTGTTTCTGGGCTTGGGCGAAAAGTGCTTCGGAACGGGACATGGAAAGTTCTCTCGAATCAGGATGCGAACAAGGCATTGAAGGCGCGGGCGCGGCGGGTGACTTCCTGCGCACTGTCGGCACCGAACAAGCCGTGGATCACCGCCAGCAGGTCGGCACCGTGGTGCACCAGTGCGGCGGCATTGTCGAGGGTGACCCCGCCGATGGCGGCGATCGGCAGGTTCACCTGGGCGCGAGCCTGCGCCAGAAGACGGACGTCGGCAGCCGGAGCGCCGGGTTTGGTGCTGGAGGTGAAAAAGCGGCCGAAGGCGACGTAGCTGGCGCCTTCGCGGGCTGCCTGGTCGGCCAGGTCGAGGCTGGCATGGCAGGTCGAGCCGATGATCGCCGCGCTGCCCAGCAGGGCGCGTGCAGGGGTCAGCGGCCCATCGGTTTGCCCCAGGTGTACGCCCACGCCAAGGTGCCTGGCCAGTTGGGCATCGTCGTTGATGAGCAGCTGAGTGCCATAGCGCTCGCACAATTGCTGGAGTGCCTGCGCTTCACGCAAGCGCCGCGCGGCGTCATCGCTTTTGTCCCGGTACTGCAGAAGGCATACACCCCCTTCGAGCGCTGCCTCCACATGAGACAGGAATCGGCCGGCCAGCAGTTGGCTGTCGGTGATGGCATACAGGCCGCGTAGGGTCATCGAGCACCTCGAGTCAGGAGCAGAAATCCAGAGGCAGGCGCCGAGGCACGAACTGGCCCCGTCCCAACTGCTCCGCATCGCGCAGGGTGCGCCAGGTGTAGTCCAGGGCGGTGCGCACGGCGCTTTCCAGGTGCTCGCCCAAGGCCAGTCGACCCGCCAGGGCGCTGGCCAGGGTGCAGCCCGAACCGTGGTAGCTGCCCGGCAGGCGTTGGCAGGTCGAGGTGCTGCGGTGACCGTCGCGGCTGTACAGACGGTTGTGGATTTCGACCTCGTCGCCGTGTCCGCCGGTGATCAGCACGTGCGGGCAGAACTCCAGCAGCCTGGCAGCGCACTCGTCGGCGCTGCCTTCGGGCAACTCGGCGAGAATGCGGGCTTCGGGCAGGTTTGGCGTGGTGATGGTCGCCAGCGGCAACAGGCGTTCACGCAGGGCATAGCCTACTTCATCCTTGCCCAGGCGCCCGCCGCCGCCTGCGCGCAGCACCGGATCGCACACCAACGGCAGGTGCGGGTGCGCAGCCAGCAGCTCGGCCACGGTATCGACCATGTCGATCGAGCCGAGCATGCCCAGCTTGACCGCAGCCACCGTGGAGTCGGTGAGCACGGCATTGGCCTGGGCCAGCACCCACTCACGGTCGAGCACGCGGAAGTCGGAGACATTGACGGTATCCTGCACGGTCAGGGCGGTCACCGCGGGCGCGGCATGACAACCTTGTGCAAGCAGGGCTTCGATATCTGCCTGCAAGCCGGCGCCGCCACTGGGGTCGTGGCCGGAGAGACAGAGGACAACGGGGCGGGAGGCGTAGGTATTCATGGTCGGCGAGCTTACCACCAAACCTGTTTGTGCGGACCTTGCCCGTGCAGGTCGGTGGATTTTTTGGTGCGAGATGGGCAACGCTCAACGCCGCTTATGCCCGTGCCAGAGCGGTCCTGTGGGTTTTGTGCCGCCGCTCGATGCACCTAGAAGCTGTGCTAGAGTGCGCAGATAAATCGATAAACAGGTTCTGCAGGATTTCGTCGTCTCAAACGGAAAGGGGGCAACCGCGACGCGACCGGACAGGCCATGCTGGGGCTGTATGCGCTATTTGCTGATTATGCTCATGGGTTTGCTGCCCGCATTCGCCGAGGCGGTGGACATCACCGCGGCCACCCGTCACCTGCCTCTGGGCAAGGTCATGCAGGTCTACGAAGACCCGGACGGCAGCGCCAGCATCACGGAGGTCAGTGCGCCCGACTTCGCACAGCATTTTCTTTCCCACCCTGAAGACGTGCTCAATGCCGGGTTTTCCAAGTCGGTGTTCTGGCTCAAGCTCGAGCTGCACCCTGACGCGGAGCCGGGCATGCCCCGGCACTGGTTGCTGGAACTGGCCTACCCACCCCTCGACCACCTCGAGCTTTACCTGAAGGGCCCGGACGGGCGCTTTCACCTGGCCCAGCGCACCGGTGACGCACTGCCTTACTCAAGTCGGGAGGTTCGGCAGGACAATTACCTGTTCAACCTGCAATTGCCGCCTGGGCAGGTCACCACCGTCTTCCTGCGGCTGCATAGCCAGGGCTCGGTGCAGGCGCCGCTGGCCCTCTGGTCGCCCCAGGCCTACCTGGAAGCCCAGGCCACGCGCCTGTATGTGCTGGGGATGATCTACGGGGTGCTGTTGGTGATGCTGGTGTACAACCTGTTCCTGTACCTGAGCGTGCGGGACGTCAGCTACCTGTACTACATCCTCTACATCGCCTCCTTCGGTCTTTACCAGGTCTCGGTCAATGGCGCCGGCATCGCTTACCTGTGGCCCGACAGCCCATGGTGGGCCAATGCCTGCACACCGTTGTTCGTCGGCGCAGCTGCGCTGTTCGGCTCCCAGTTCGCCCGGCATTTTCTGCAACTTCGCCATCAAAGCCGCGGCTTCGACCGGTTGCTGCAGGCGCTGATGCTGGGCGGTGCCGTGGTGATGGTGCTGGCCGTGAGCGTGCCCTATGGCGTGGCCATGCGCCTTGCCACCGCCTTGGCGCTCGTGTTCAGCCTGGGCGTTTTGTGTGCAGGGCTCAACGCCTGGCGGCGCGGGCTGCGCGTGGCGCGCTGGTTCATCATCGCCTGGACCGCGTTCCTGCTCGGGGGGCTGGTCAACACGCTGATGGTGCTGGGCTACCTGCCGAACATGTTCCTGACCATGTATGCCAGTCAGTTGGGTGCTGCGCTGGAAGTGGCGTTGCTATCGCTGGCCCTGGCCGACCGCATCAAGACGCTGCGCGATGAGCAGGCCCGTACCCTGCGTGAAACGGGGCAGCAACTGGAGCTACTCAACCAGCAACTGGCCAACAGCAACCGGCTCAAAGACGAGTTTCTGGCCTGCGCCACCCACGAACTGCGCACCCCAATGAATGGCGTGATCGGTTCCCTGGAGTTGATGCATACCCTGCCGATGGACGCGGAAATGGCCCGCTTTCATCAGACAGCGGTGGGTTCGGCCCAGGGCATGATGAACATGGTCGACGCCATCCTGACCTTGTCCGAACTCCAGGCAGGGCGGCTGCGTGCGCAGCCAGCACCTTTCGACCTGCGGGCACTGCTGCACGGCGTGCGCGCTGGCTATGCCGGCCAGGCACTGGGCAAGGGCCTGTATTTAAGTGTGGACATCCCGGCGGACCTGCCCGACCGACTGGTGGGCGATGGGCCGAAGCTGGCCCGCTGCCTGGGATGTCTGGTGGACAATGGCCTGAAATTCACCCATCAGGGTGGTGTGATGATCCAGGTTCGCGGACAGCACAGGGGGCCTAATCAACTGGCCTTGACGTTTACCGTGAGCGACACGGGTATCGGTTTCGAAGACCTTGACCAGTCGATTCTTTACCAGCGGTTTTTCCAGGTGGATGGGTCCATGACCCGGCGCTACGGCGGGTTGGGCATTGGCCTTGCCATCTGCCGGCAGATGAGCGAATTGCTGGGGGCACGGCTGTCACATCAATCGGCGCCTGGGGTGGGCAGTCGGTTCGAGATGAGTGTGGAGTTGGCGATTTCGCAGGGGCAGGTGGCTGTGCAGGGGAGTGAGGGGCGGCGTTGGCGGTAAGCATCGGTAGGTTAGGACGATTTGCTGTTAGCTAAATGGACAGTGCGATAACGTGGGCGTGCGACTCGGGGTATCAAAGAAAGTAAGAACCTATGATTAACCAGCCGAAGGCGACTGTGTTCAGCCATGAGGCGGCCACAATCCGCTTTCTCATGGATGGTGGAAATTGCTCATAGTCTTGTGCGTCAAGCATGCCTTGTCGAATACCTGATTTTGGATACTTTATGACCCCGGCGACCATGAATGTCACAAACATTCTCGCACGCAAAGTCTTTTCACCACAAAGGGTGACAATAAAGGGTAGGCACGCACTGCGCTGCAGGGCCCCAATCATGATTTTGTATTCTTTGGAGCCTGCGATACGCAGATCCATGACGAGGCCAGTCAGTCCGAGGGCAAAGGGAGTGGCAAGAAAAAGTAATTGAAACGTAATGTCAAAATTCTTGATCATTCTCAAGGCCTCGAAAGTTTTCGCTTAATTGCATGCACGAAGGCTTCCCGTCAGAGGCGCTGTTGCAGGGGTCAAGATGTCATATGCAGCACCGTCAAGGCAGTTCTTCTGGAAGAAATAAGTATCACTTCATTAGCTGCTTTGGCCCCGACCATTTTGGGCAAGCCAAAATCGTCAGGCTCAGTAAATAGTGTTCTTCAACATGGCTTTGTATTCCCGTCCGCCGTGCGAGCTTCGAGTACCTGGCCTACTTGCCAGCTCGCCCAGATGCGTCGAATACCCAATCATCAGCGTGGATCCATGGTGCGTGTAATGAGTAAACAGTTTCACCTTGGTAGTAGGAAAAAGTAACCGACTGTTAGCCAAGTGAACGCTACTGTGTTCAGCCAGGATGCGGTGTTGATCTTCTTTTTAAGGGAGGCTGGAAAATTCTGGTAATCGAGTGGATCAAGCGCACCTTTGCGAATGTGGTAGGTTGGAAATGCTATGAGC
>NZ_JBICMI010000004.1:0-2650 GCF_043106155.1 Pseudomonas sp. FYR_7 | reverse complement strand
AATGGCGGGTTTTTTTATAAGCGCATTTTTACGCTTCGGCAGCCTTCGCCTTGGCAGCGGCATCCTTGATCAGGGTCTGCAGCTCACCCTTTTCGAACATTTCCAGCACGATGTCGCTACCGCCGACCAGCTCACCACCGACCCACAGCTGGGGGAAGGTTGGCCAGTTGGCATACTTGGGCAGGTTGGCGCGGATTTCCGGGTTCTGCAGGATGTCGACGTAGGCGAACTTCTCGCCGCAACCCATCACTGCCTGGGAGGCACGGGCCGAAAAGCCGCACTGCGGCGCATTCGGCGAGCCCTTCATGTAAAGCAGAATGGTGTTGTTGGCAATCTGCTCTTTGATCGTTTCGATGATATCCATGTAGCACCTCGGCTTGACTTTCCGACACGGGCGTCGGCACGGTGACGCATTGTAACGGAAAGCCGAGCTGCATGCTCGGCCTTGCCAAAGCTCAAGCGGCTTCCACGTGCACTGGAACGCCATTGAGCGCAGCATTGCCGCAGACCGAGTCGCGCAGCAGCTCGTCAGTGAGATCGTTGGCGCTGACGCCGGGCTGTGCCTGGGCGGTCTGAAGGCGCACACCGTGACGACCATGCCCGAAGCCATGGGGCAGGCTTACCACCCCTGGCATCATGCTTTCGCACGCCTGTACCTGCACCTGCACCGCCCCTGCTCGCGAGCTGACCCTGACCTGCTGGCCATCCTGCAGTTGGCGCTGGCGCAGGTCATCGGGGTGCATCAACAAGTGATGGCGCGGTTTCCCTTTGACCAGCCTGTGATAGTTGTGCATCCAGGAGTTGTTGCTGCGTACGTGACGCCGCCCTATGAGCAGCAGTTGCCCGGTTTCTGGCGGCGCCTGCCGGGCCAGGCGCTGCAGGTCATCGAGCAGCACACGCGGCGCTGCCTCGACGGTTTTGCTCGCCGTGCCCAGGCGATGGGCAAGGTTGGCCTGCAAGGGGCCCAGGTCCAACCCATGAGGGTGTGCATCGAGGGTTTCGAGTGACAGCTGCCAGGGCGTCGCCTGTCCATAACGCCCGCTGCGCAGGGCTTTGTCGATCATCTGCGCCGGCGCTACGGTCGGCGGCAGTTCACGTCCGGCACGGCGCGCATACGCCTTGGCCAGGCCGACGAAGATTTCCCAGTCGTGCAGGGCGCCCTCGGGCTTGGGCAGAATCGCTCGGTTGAACCGGCTCACATTGCGGACCGCCAGCAGGTTGAAGGTGGTGTCGTAGTGATCGTTTTCCAGGGCTGAAGTCGATGGCAGGATCAGATCGGCATGGCGCGTGGTTTCGTTGATGTACAGGTCGATACAGAGCATGAAGTCGAGCGCCGACAGTGCCCTGTCCAATTGCCGCCCGTTGGGCGTCGACAGCACGGGATTGCCCGCGACCGTGACCAGGGCGCGGACCTGCCCCTCACCTGGGGTCAGCATCTCCTCGGCAAGCGCCGCCACCGGCAGTTCTCCGGCGTACTCTGGCAGGCCCGAGACCCGACTCTGCCAGGCGTTGAAGTGGCCACCCGAGGTGCTCGCCACCACGTCCACCGCAGGTTCGGTACACAGTGTCCCGCCCTTGCGATCAAGGTTACCGGTGACCAGGTTGATCAGTTGCACCAGCCAGTGACAGAGCGTGCCGAACACTTGGGTCGATACCCCCATACGCCCGTAACACACCGCCTTGTCGGCGGCGGCGAAATCACGCGCCAACTGGCGAATGGCCTGCGCCGAGATGCCGCACAGGCCGCTCATGTCCTCGGCCGTCATGGGAGCCAGGGCGGCGCGGACATCGGCCAGCCCGGTAATCGGCAGATGCGAGCCGCGTGTCAGGCCCTCCTCGAACAGGGTATTGAGCAGCCCGCACAACAAGGCCGCGTCGCCGCCCGGCCGAATGAATAAATGGTTGTCTGCGATGACCGCAGTTTCAGTGCGCCGCGGATCGATCACCACCAGACGTCCGCCCCTGGCCTGCAAGGCCTTGAGGCGTTTCTCCACATCCGGGACCGTCATGATGCTGCCATTCGAGGCCACGGGGTTGCCGCCCAGTACCAGCATGAAATCGGTGTGGTCGATGTCCGGAATCGGCAGGAGCAGCCCATGGCCATACATCAGGTGGCTGACCAGGTGCTGGGGCAGTTGGTCCACAGAGGTGGCGGAATAGCGATTGCGGGTCTTCAACAGCCCTAAAAAGTAGTTGCCATGGGTCATCAACCCATAGTTGTGCACACTCGGGTTGCCTTGATACACGGCAACCGCATTATTGCCGTGGGCCTGCTGCACGCGCCAAAGGCGCTCGGCGGCCAGCTCAAATGCCTCCTCCCAGCCAATCGCCTGCCACTGGTCGCCCACGCGCCGGTGGGGTTGGCGCAGCCGGTCAGGATCATTCTGGATATCCTGCAGTGCCACCGCCTTGGGGCAGACATGGCCGCGGCTGAAGGGGTCCTGAGGATCGCCTTTGATGGACTCGATCCGGGCAGGTTCGCCAGGCGAGTGGCTCAGCACGATGTTCAAACCACAAATGGCTTCACATAGGTGGCAAGCACGGTGGTGCAGGGTACGGGTCATGGCCGCATGCCTCATTGTCTTGATGGCTCGACTATGAACTCAGCCTTGTACAGGAGCCAGCGTGCTTCGCGGTGTGAATTGGTCTT
>NZ_JBICMI010000049.1:0-181440 GCF_043106155.1 Pseudomonas sp. FYR_7 | reverse complement strand
CTACCCAAAATTATTGCAGCTGAATAGATGGTTTGATCTGTAAGGTCATGCCTACCATCTGAATCGTAGAATCCTACCGACTTATCAGAAACGCCCGACTGTATCCGGTTAACGAAAGCCGGCTCTACTGGCTTCCTTCTAAACGATCAAAAGAGGGAAGGCATCATGGCCGCATTCAGCCCGGCACGCATTGCCGTCATCCAGTTCGCGCCTCAGGTGGGGCTTGAACATTGCGCTGGTAACCTCGCCAAGAGCGTGGCATTGGCACGCAGCGCCGCGCGTGCTGGAGCCAACCTCATCGTGCTGCCCGAACTCACCAACACGGGCTACACCTTTGTGTCGCGGGCAGAGGCCTTTGCTCATGCCGAAACACTTGAGCACGGCTCTAGCGTGCAGGCCTGGGCAGACCTTGCCGAGCAATACCAGGTCTACTTGGCTGCCGGATTCGTCGAACAGGATGGATTGAAACTGTATGACAGTGCGGTGCTGTTCGGCCCGAGCGGTTTGCTCGGGCATTACCGCAAGGCTCACTTAGGGGCCCAGGAAAACTTGTGGTGTGCCCCAGGTAACCTGGGCTTTCCAGTGTTTGACACATCGATAGGCCGCATAGGTCTGTTGATTGGCGGTGATATCTGGTTCCCGGAAGTGCCACGACTGCTGGCAGCCCAAGGGGCCGATCTGATCTGCAGCCTCAATAACTGGGTCTGGACACCACCACCGCTATTCGATCAGGCAGACCGGTGCATGGCCAACTACCTGACCATGACGGCCGCCCACGTCAACAATATCTTCATTGCCGCTGCCAATCGTATCGGTGACGAGCGAGGTAGGCGGTTTTTGGGATGTTCACTGATTGCCGGAACCAACGGCTGGCCTATTGGCGAAGTGGCCAGTGCACAAGAGCAGACCATCGTCTATGCCGATATAGACCTGAGCAGTGCTCGCTCGGCCCCCTGCAATACCTTGAATGACGCCCCCCGTGATCGGCGTACAGATCTTTATGATGTGACGCTCGGTTATCGCCTGCATGCGGCCATGCCGCTAAGGAAGTGAGCACGCTATTCAGGCATACCCACATGATGCGTATGAAGCGCGCAGGCGCTCTGCAGGAGGTGTTTATGTTAGGGTGCACGCATACCCGACTGCCAGGACCCTACTGCATGTTTTTACCGCTTACAGAAAAAGAGCTCAATCGCCTTGAAGACATGTTGATCGTCTACGGCAATGACTACTCGGTCATCAATCTGGCAGAGCTCAACGGCTTCTTCACCGCCCTGGCTAGCTCACCCAATACCGTCCAGCCTATGGAATGGCTGCCAGCGGTAGCCGGCGGTCACGTTCCCAAGTTCAAGAAGCCTGCTGACGAAGAGGCCTATACGGCATTAATGTTGCGCTACGCCAGTCAGGTTGCCGAAGACCTGGAAGACGATGTTGATGGCTTCGAACCGCTTTTTGAGCAAGGCGAGGGCGATCAGGGTACCGAAGTCGTCATGGAGGAGTGGTGCTTTGGCTACATGCGCGGCACTCAAGTCGCTGGGTGGGCTGCCCTGCCTCCAGAACAGGATGCGCTGCTCAAGACTATCTCGCTACATGGGTTGGAAGATAACGTCGAGCTATTGGATCAGATGTCCGAACAGGATATCCAGCAGTGCGTGCCCCAAGTCATCGATGCCGTTCGCCAGCTCTATCGCTTCTATTCAAGGCAGCGGTAAGGCCATCGAAGACCGCGAATTTGATGAACTGAGCAAGTTGGGGTTCAAACAGCCATACGGTGCCACAGTCCCCACGTTGTATAGGCTCAGCACAGGCTCTACCTCCAATCACCTTCTGTCGCGGGCGCCACGCAGGCCCATTGTTTCGATCAGCGAAATTGAGGCTTGCTCCAGGCGCTGATTCTGCTTCTACGTCGATACATGCAGTATGGCTCCACCAGCGCTATGCCGGCGCTGACTAGGAGCCACGCCAATGTCCAACCCAATAAAGCTCTACAACTTCCCCAAGTCCGGTCACGCGCACCGCATCGAGCTCATGCTTTCCCTGCTTGCGTTGCCCACCGAACTGGTTTTCGTGGACCTGGCAGCAGGTGCGCACAAGCAACCCGAGTTCCTGGCCCTGAACCCTTTCGGTCAGGTGCCGGTGATCGATGACAACGGTACGGTGATCGCTGATTCCAACGCCATCCTGGTGTACCTGGCCAAGAAATACGACAACGGTGCATGGCTGCCCGAAGATCCAGTGGCAGCGGCTGCTGTGCAACGCTGGTTATCGGTAGCGGCCGGCCCGCTGGCCTTCGGTCCGGCCGCCGCGCGCCTGGTAACCGTATTCGGCGCGGCATTCAATACCGACGAGGTCATTGCTCGCGCCCATGCGCTGCTCAAGGTGATCGATACCGAGTTGGCCGAAAGACCGTTCCTGGCAGGCCATACCCCAACCATCGCCGACATCGCCAACTACTCGTACATCGCCCACGCACCTGAAGGCAATGTGTCGCTGGAGCCCTACGCCAATGTGCGCGACTGGCTGATGCGAATCGAAGCGTTGCCCGGCTTCGTGGCCATGCCACGTACTCAGATCGGGCTGCAGAACAACGCCTGACACTTTGCCGCCCCGAGGACGTCGCCATGCAGCACACACTCGACCATCGCCCATCGCCTTGGCACCCAGGCGAGAAAACCCTGCAGGAAAAGGTGGGTGTTGCAGCGCGCATGGAGGCGGTGGGGCATAAGGTCATTCGCGACTACATGCCCGATCAGCACCGCACCTTCTACCACCAGCTGCCGTTCATTGTTGCCGCCAGCGTGGACTCGCAGGGCCGTCCATGGGCGACCCTACTGGAGGGGCCGGAAGGTTTCATCCGCTCGCCCCATCCACGTGAGCTGATAATCGATACCCAACCGCCAGCCGACGATCCGGCGACGCCAGGGCTGGCCGACGGGCAGGCAGTCGGTCTGCTGGGTATCGAACTGCACACCCGTCGGCGCAATCGCCTCAACGGCCACATCCAACAGGCCACCCAGGGGCAGTTGCAGGTGACCGTGGCTCAGTCATTCGGCAACTGCCCGCAATACATCCAACGGCGCGACTACACCCGGGTTGCGCAACTGCTCCAAGGGCGCGTCGATTCCACAGCGCTGGATGCCGATGCCGTCAGCCTGATCCAGGCAGCCGATACCTTCTTCGTTGCCAGTTATGTCGAGCACGCCGACGGCCAGCGAGCGGTGGACGTCTCCCACCGTGGCGGACGACCCGGCTTCGTCAGGGTTGAAGGCAGCCTCCTGACCATCCCCGATTACGCCGGGAACCTGCACTTCAATACCCTGGGCAACCTGCTGGCAAACCCCCGGGCTGGGCTATTGTTCATCGACTTCAGCAACGGCAACGTGCTGCAACTGTATGGGCGTGCCGAGCTGGTGCTGGACAGCCCCGACACTTCCCTGTTCGAGGGTGCCGAGCGTCTATGGACGCTGGATGTCGAGCAGGTGGTATGGCGTCCGGGCGCAGTTGGCCTGCGTTGGGCATTCAAGGACTACGCGCCAACCACGTTGGCGACCGGCACCTGGCCCCGCCTGCTGCAACCTTCGCAACAGGCGCAATGGCAACCTTGGCGTGTGCTGCGGGTAGAGCAGGAAAGCGGCGATATCCGCTCGTTCTACCTTGAGCCACCTGGCGCTACCGCAGTGACGTTCGCGCCAGGGCAACATGTGCCCGTGCAAATCCCGCTGGACCCGCATAAGCCTCTGATCCGCACCTACAGCCTGTCCAGCGCACCCTCCGACGGCCATGTGCGTATCAGCGTCAAAGCCCAGGGACCCGCTTCGCGATATTTGCATGAGCGCGTCGTGGCAGGCGATGTACTGCAGGTGCGCCCGCCCGTAGGCAGTTTCACGCTCGATTTGAACAGCACCCGGCCGCTGGTACTGATTGGCGCTGGCGTGGGTATCACGCCTTTGCTGGCCATGTTGCGCGAGCAGTTGAAGCAGGGGCAGGCGCGGGTCATTCATCTTTTCCAAGGTGCCCGTAGCTTGGCTGATCTGGCATTCCACAAGGAACTGGCCCACTTGCAACATTACGCCGCAGGGCTGCTGCACGTGTACCGCGCCCTGAGCCAACCCGAAGACCACGCCCAGCCAGGCCGTGATTATCAGTTTGCCGGCCGGCTGGGTATCGAGCACGTCAAAGCCACACTGACACTCGATGACTACGACTTCTACCTGTGTGGCCCAGGCAACTTCACCCAGGACTTCTACCAGGGGCTGCGTGGCCTGCATGTGCCGGACGCGCGGATTCATGCCGAAGCGTTCGGCCCGTCAAGCCTTCGCCGCCACCTCGACGCCGGCCAGCCGACGCTGCAGCAGCCGCCTGCTGCCAGCGAGCCAGTGGCGGTGCATTTTGCAGCATCAGCTAAGCAGGCACAGTGGTCACCCTCCAGCGGCACACTGCTGGAGCTGGCCGAAGCACATGGCCTGTCGCCGGAATTCAGTTGCCGGGGTGGAACCTGCGGCACCTGCAAAACGCGGTTGCTCAGTGGCCAGGTGCATTACCCTAACCTCCCGGCCGAAATGCCGGAGAGCGGGACCGCGCTGATCTGTTGTGCGGTGCCAGCAAACATGGATGAGCCGGGGCAGGCGCTGATGCTTGATATCTGATCGGCCAGAACAGGCAGCACCAGCGCCTCGAATCAACCATAATGCCCGCATTCCCGCCCCCAGGAGCCCGCATGGACCAGATCCACCTGATGAAGGTGTTCGTCGCCGTTGGCGAACTGGAAAGCTTCGCCGCCGCTGCCCGGCGCCTGGATATCTCCCCGGCGGCCGTCACCCGTGCTGTTGTCGCCCTGGAAGAACAACTCGGGGTGAAGTTGGCGCTGCGTACCACGCGCAGTGTGCGCCTGACCGAAGCCGGCGGCCGCTACCTGGAGGACACCCGGCACATTCTCGCCAGCATCCATGAGGCCAACGAAGCCGCTGCCGGCATCAACGCCACACCCAAGGGCGACCTGGCCGTTACTGCGCCCATCCTGTTTGGCAAGAAGTTCGTCATGCCGTGCATCGTCCGCTACCTGCAGCAGTACCCCGAGGTTGACGTCTCCGCCTACTTCCTCGACCGCATCGTGAACATGGTCGAAGAGGGCATGGATGTGGCCGTTCGTATCGGGCCCTTACCCGACTCCGGGCTCAAAGCACTGCGGGTGGGCAGGGTCCGACGCATGCTGTGCGCCTCTCCCGAATATCTGGCGCGTCATGGCGTGCCAAAGCACCCGTCCGACTTGGCGGAGCATGCAGTGATTGGTACCACCAACCTGTCGCCGCGAGCCGGCTGGCGTTTCGGAGTAATCGGTGAACCGACCTTGGTGCGCATGAAACCCCGCTTGACTGTGACCAGCAATGACGGCGCCATCGCTGCGGCCAGCTGCGGGTTGGGCATTGCTCGCCTGCTGTCGTATCAGGTCGCGGATGAACTGGCCAGCGGGCAGCTGCAGGTGGTTCTGGCCGATTACGAAGAGGCGCCTTGGCCAATCCATATATTGCACCGGGAGAGCAAGTACGGTTCAGCCAAGGTCCGGGCCTTCATTGACATGCTGGCGCAGGCGCTGAAGGCTCGACAGCTGGACTGATTTAACTGAGCAGGGTGAATGTAAAGCAACCTGGGTGGTTCGTGCTGCAGGTCCTTGTGCAGGTTGAGCTTGCCCACCACGACTGCTTGCCGGTACGCGGGCATACGTGCGGCAAGCCAGGGTCATGCGGCAGTGAATCGATTGTAGAGGTCGGCCCGCCTTCCAGATCGAGGTAGTCGGTAATGGGCTAGGCGGCTGGGGTGTGTGGGCCGGCGCGCTTGATGCTGTCTACATCGGTATCTTCGCCCAAGTCTCCCCAAGGGGCGGCGCGTTGTCCAAGTGACAGATGTTCACGTGAATCTCCTCAGCCCTTGCCCCTCTCGGGTGATCGCCTTGAGTCAGCAGCCCTTCAGGTGAACTGAATGAAGAAGAACCCGGCGTCATCGCCTTCCTTGCCACGGCGCGCCTGCATGTCCACGAACAGGTAGCCGTTACCTTCGCCAAACAGCCCACCATGTGGCGGACTGGCTTGGGCCACGTCGGCGTCTACCAGTTGCATCATGAACATGTAGCGCGGTGGTTCGTAGATCGGATCCTGCAGCCAGCAAGGGCGACCGCTGGGCTTGCTCAGGCCGATCCCGCTGTCTTCATCCTCATGCTCCTCGTCATGCTCCTCGTCGGTCATTTCTTCGAAATCGATGAACGCTCGCTCCAGCAGCAAGGGCGGGGTGCTGGGCTCCAGTGGATGGCTGGCGAGTTCATGCAGAATGACCCGGGCAAAGCCACCGCTAAGCACGCTCTGCAGTTCAGACTGCTGATTGACCGTATAGCGACGTTGAAGTGGGCGGTTGAAGCTACCATCCTGCTGTTGCGCGACTGCAAGAAAAACGGTGATAGCCATGCCTGGTGGGACGAACCGGGCCGGTTGGAATTGTTCGGTAAGGGTCATGATGGGAGTCATCAGCCCACCGGTTTGCGGGTTGGCCGGCCACAGGGAGAGGTCCTTGAGCAAAGGCGCACCACCGATTTGGCCGTAGCCGTGATCTTGTTGGGACAACACGATTTTCTTCATGGCTAGTAACACCCTTTGCTTTTGGCGAATGATTTGGCGTAGCGTCGGGCCGTTCTGAGTTGCTGGATTGTGACATCCCCCTGGCTGACTAACGATTGGTAGATCGCCTTGGACATCAAGCGGATTTCAAGCTTGCCGCTTTTGAGCATCTGGTTAGGCTTGAGGCCCATTGCCTTGCGTAACCGGTTCTCTGCAGCATGCACCTGATCATGGTGCTTCGGCGTCAGGGCAATCGAAGGGTTGCCGCGCAACCTGCGATTTTTCGGTGCAATACCGGCGTCCTGCAAGAACTTGTTACGCAGAATCTCATGAGCTTCAAGGCCATCGCCTCGGTGCGCCTTGGCACCATACCCCGCGGTCTCGCCTTCCTTCAATAGACCCCATGGGTCGATCCAAGTAAACGGGTTGGGCGCATACTCGTAAAGGTTCAAGCCACCGGCCAGACCAATCGGGTCAGGCTGGGTAAAGCGGCCTATCTCCGGGTCGTAGAAGCGGAACAAGTTGTAGTGCAGGCCGGTTTCGCGGTCCAGGTACTGGCCTTGGAAGCGCAGGTTCTGTTTTTCCGGCAGACGGGTAGCCCGCTGTTCATCCCAGCTTGCGCCCCAGGTCAGGTAGCGCGCCGACCACACCTCCTCGCCAGCGTCGTCGGTCAACTGCTCCGGCAGGCCGTTGATGTCATTGTGGTAATGCAGTACCTGCTGGTGAGCACCCAGGCCATCCACCCGGGCCAGCGGTTCATGACCATCGTCCTCGTACAAGTACAACGCCTGCCGGCCATTGTGCTGCTCGCCGAGCAGGCGCAGGCCACTCCAGCTGAAGCGCGTGCGGCCAACCACCTGGCCGTCGAGCGTCGATTCGATCTTCTCGGTACGCCGGCCCATCGGGTCGTAGCGCATGACGATGATGCGCTCCCGCCCGGGTTGCAAGTTGCGCACCTGGACCAGCCGGTGCTCGGCGTCGTAGCGAAAATGCTGCGTACCGCGGCGACGGCTGCGCTTTTCCACCAGGCGACCGAAGCCATCGTAGCGATAGCGCTTGTCCTCGAAAGTGAGCACGCGGTTGTGCCGGACCAGCCCGGCACCTGCTGTCCGCGGGTCGAGCAGGTTGCCGGCCGGGTCGTAGCGGAATGCTTCGCGCTGGCCGACAGGGCTGTCTTGGCGCCCCAGCACATAGCCGCAGCCATCATGCTGATAAGCCTGCAAATAGCCGGTGCCCGGATGCTGCACTTCGCGTACGGCCAGTTGGTCGGCCGCGTCGAATTGGTACCGCTGCTGGTCTGGCGCCGGCAGCTGGCGGGGTTGGGTTGCCGGGCGGCGCAGCAGGGTGCGCACGCGCCCGCCACGGTCGTACTGGCGTTGAACCGCCAGGTTGCCCTGCAGGCGCAGCGTCTCCCGGTGTACGCGGTCTCGCTCGAAATCGCACACCACCTTGCCATCGAGGTTGATCTGGTGCAGGTGCCCGCTACCGTAGTACAGGCGGTTGATCCAGCGGCCGTCGGGGACTCGCGTGCGGGTGACATTGCCGAGCGGGTCGTACTGATACTGCACGCGGCCCTGCGCGCTGTGTTCTTCGAGCAACTGGCCAAGTGCATCGAAGGCGAAGCCAAGTTCCTCGACCTGGCCATCCACGGCGGTACGGCGGACCGCAACCACGTTGTCCAGGGGGTCATTGCAGTAGTCGGTGCGCCCCTCATCGGTATGGCGGGTCAGCAGGCGACCGCCGGCGTCATACGCCATGCGATGAATGATGGGCGCCTCCTCGCTGCCCGGCGCAGGCATGAAGGTCACCTGGACAAGGTTGTCCAGTAAGTCGTACTGGTAGCGCCGCAAGCCGCCGTCCAGGTCGCGTTCGGCGATCAGCCGGTCGCCTGCATCCCATTCGAAACCGTATGCTTCACCATTTTCGTTGTACAGCGCGAGCAGGCGCCCATGGTTATCGTACTGGTAGCGCACCTGTCGGCCGAGCGCATCGGTGCGTAGTTCCAGCTGCCCGCGGCGGTTACGCCGGTATTGGGTAACGTGACCTGCTGTGTCGATGTGCTGTGCCAACAAGCCGCTGGCATCCAGGACAAACGCTTCGCTGCGGCCATCGGGCAAGGTCACGCTGCGCAAGCGACCCTTGCTGTCATGCTGGTAGCCGGTGCGCTCGCCCTGGGCGTCGGTGATCGATTGCAGGTGGCCCAATGTATCGTAGGCGAAGCGGGTCAGATAGCCGGAGCAGTCCCGCTGTTCGACCAGCAGTCCTTGCTCGTTCCAGCGCAGGTGGCGGCTGGAACCATTGGCATCGATGATTTCGACAGGGTTTCCCTGGCTGTCGTGGCGATACCGTGTGTGCTGGCCCAGCGGGTCGGTTTCGCGCGTGCAGTTGCCACGTTGGTCGTAGGCGAATGTCCAGCGGTGGCCGGCCTGGTCGGTCTGGCTGCGCGGCAGCGACCAATGCTCGAGCCACTCGCTCGACTCGCTACGCCCCAGCGGGTCGACCGTTTCGGCAAGATTGCCCGACTCATCGTAGAAAAATTGCCAGCGTCCATCCATGGGATCGCTTGCCTCGAGCAACTGGCGCTCGTCGTTCCATTCGAAGCGCCAGGTCCGCTTGAGTGCATCGGTGTAGGCGGTGATCTGATACTGCGGGTTCCAGTGGCGCACGGCGACGCGGCCAAGACTGTCGGTCACCCGCGTGATGCCAGCGGCCACATCGTATTCGAAGGCGTAGCTGTCGCCGCCGTTGGTCCAGTGTCGTACTACCCGCCAACCGTCCTCATGCTGCGCCCATTCGTAATTGCAACACAGACCGCCCCCAGTACGGTGTTCGATCATGCGTCGGGCGGCGTCGTAAGCAAAGCTGCGCAGCGGCTGACTTGCGCCATCCAGCACCTGAGCCAGGTCACCGTTGGCGTCATAGCCATAGCTGGCCAAGCGTTGCGATTCGCCGCTCGCCGCGTGGAAGTCGACGTGGCTCACACGCTGTGGCCATTGCTGGCTGTAGCCGAGCCGGACACGCACCTGGTCGAAGGTATCGCGCAACTGGCAAAGACGGCCTTGGTCGTCGTAATCCAGGTAGATCCGGTTGTCGTTGCGATCACCGATCTGGCTCAGGCGCAGTCGGTCAGGCCGCCCCGGGGTCGGCTGGAACAACCGGTACTCGCCTTCGCGGCTTTCGGTCAGCAGCTCGCCGTTGTGCGCCCGGCGTACGCTCAGCCCTTCACCGACGCTGAACACCGCATCACCCAAGGTGATGATGCCCATATCCACCCGGCGGGCCTGCTCGTCGACCAGCACCAGGTGATCGTCTTCGCCAACCTCTACCGAAACTTCGTAAGGCAGGCTCCAGCCCGCGCCGAACAAGCCATCGATCCGCTCGTCGTGGCTGTTGTAGAAGCGTTGCCAGGCGATCGGCAGGGTGGCCTGCACGGTGAAGTCGAGGTCTTCATCGCCACACAGGACCTTGCCGCCGGTCGCCGCATGTACCGGGTTGGGCGAACCGGCCATGGCCTGGGTGAGGGCACCGGTCACCTGCCCGGTCACGACGCTGCTCACCCCGCCCACCAGCATGCAGCCGAACTTGCTGTAGAACTTGCCGCCACGCCCGCGCAGCAGCATCAGCGCGGTCACCGCCAGGCCGATGCCCGGCGTCTTGCCGCTGCGTATCTCGCGCACTACGATCGGCTCTCCACCGATGCGCACGTTGCTCGATATCAGGCCACCTTCGACGATCACCGCTTCGCAGGTGCTGCGGTCACCGCTGCGGCAGGCCGGGTGGCCATTGATCAGTACCTTGCTTGACCCTTCGGCCAGATATTGCGGTGGCATGGGCGGGTGCTTGCTGCACAGTACTTTGTCGTCCGGGGCTGGCAGAGTATTGGCGGCTGGCGTGGCCACGGTCGGCCGCCACATCTGCGAGAAGAAGCCCTTGGCCATGTCCAGAAAGCTTTCTTCCTTCGCCTCGCCAGCCTCGGCGCCGGCCGGCTCCAGCGGTGCCGGCGGGCCGGTGACGATGCCGGCAGCACGTGCCGCGCGCATGCCGTTGGTGCGAGTGTTCGGCGAGCCACTGATGATGGTGGCCTGCACCGACGGCGGGAACAGGAAATTTCCGATACCCTCGCATAATCGGCTCAGGCCGGTATCGGCGCCGGTCTTGGCCATGACCACACCGACCACCAGGCCGACCACCGCACCCAGCACGAAGCAGCCCAGGCCACCGGTGGCCACGGTCAGGCCGAACGCCGCCGCCACGGCGGCAGTGGCCAGGGCACCGATGGCCACGGTGGCAGCGATTTCCAGTACACCGCCGACGATGTCTGCCAGCATCGAGGTGTGCATCAGCGCGTCGCCTTCGCGGGCGGCCCACAGGGCGTCGGACATGGTGCGCGATCAGCCCAGGTTGTCGAAATCGAGCGACTGCTTGATGGTTGCCCAGTGCGCCGCGTCTGCTGCGCCCAGCGGGCTGGCCTTGACGTAACTCAGGGCAAACATCTTGCGCGTGCCGGGCAGCACCAGGGCCAGCTGGTACTGGTGGACCTTTTCCTGGCCCTTGCTAAATTGGCTGCTCAGCTCGATGGCGGCGATCGCCTGGGCGGCACCCACCTGCACGGCCTGGGCCGGTTGCATGCGCAAGTCCTTGACCTGTTGTTGCAGGCGCTGCAGCTGGCCATCGAAATTGCTCTGCAAGGTCTCGCCTTCGGCCAGCTGGCTTCGGCTGATGATCAGCGAGGTGGCCAGCGCCTCGAAGCGCAGGATGTTGATGCTGCTGTCCTGCACGGCGGCATCGGGCAGGGTCAGGCGGAATTCGTTGATGCGATAACTCATAGCTGGTCTCGTTACTGGTCAGAGCCGGAGAAGATCGCCTTCACCGAACTATCGATGGTCTGTTTCACGCCCTGGTTGTCAGGCGCGGTCTGCGCACCGCTGCCGACGTTGAGGTCGAGGGTGCCGTCGGTATTGATCTCGCCGTTCTGACTGGCATGGAAGCTGAACTGCTCGCAGCTGATGTTGATCTGGCCGCTGGCGTTCAGCTCGATCACGCTCTTGCCGCACACTAGGCGCAGGTTTTCACCCACTTCGATCAGGTAGCTGGTGCTGACGCTGTCAGTCTTGCTAGCGCCGACCAGCAGCATGTCGTCGCGGCGCACGGCGCGGATGCGGTCCTGGCCGATGGTGATGGTTTCCAGCATGCCGACCGTCTGGGTGCGGTTGATGCCGACCGCCAGCGTCTCGCACTGCTCGACCACGGTGTCCATGTTGCGCTCGGCATGCACGTACAGCTGCTCGGCGCCCTTTTTGTCCTCCATGCGGATTTCATTGAAATTGGCCGGGCTGCCCCCCTTGCTCGAACGGCTCTTCATGCCGCTTTGCGTGGCATTGGCGGGCAGGTCGTAGGGCACGCTCTGTTCGGCGTTGTACACGCGGCCAGTGATGATCGGCCGGTCGGGGTCGCCTTCGAGGAAGCTGACGATCACCTCCTGGCCAATCCGCGGGATCTGCATCGAGCCCCAGTTCTTGCCAGCCCAGGCCTGCGATACGCGGATCCAGCACGAGCTGTTCTCGTTGGACTGGTCGTGGCGGTCCCAGTGGAAGTGCACCTTCACCCGGCCATACTGGTCGGTCCAGATCTCCTCGCCAGCGGGGCCGACCACCACGGCGGTCTGCGGGCCCTTGACGATCGGCCGCACGGTGCTGCCCTGCGGGCGGAAACTCTGCTGGGCGTCGATGCAGCTGAGGTTGCTCTCGAACTGCGCGGCGCCGCTGCCGGTGCCGCTTTCCAGGCGCTCCTGGTGCACGTAGTAGCGTGCGCCGACGATCAGGTATTCGCGGTTCTGGTCCTGGCGGGTGAAACCGCTGAGGCTGAACAGGTGGCCGCTGCCCAGGCCGCGGGCATTGCCGCGCAGCTCGACCCGCTCGTGCAGGCTCTGCAGCGACTCCAGGCGCGTGCGCGCGTAGTGCTCGCCGTCCTGGCTTTGCTGGTAGGCGCCGGGGTAGTCGTATAGCGGGTAATCCCCGGCCTGGTGCGGGCGGGGCATGGCCGAGCGCACATCGATGCGTGCGCTG
Organism: Pseudomonas sp. FYR_7; assembly: GCF_043106155.1. Classification (NCBI taxonomy): domain Bacteria; kingdom Pseudomonadati; phylum Pseudomonadota; class Gammaproteobacteria; order Pseudomonadales; family Pseudomonadaceae; genus Pseudomonas; species Pseudomonas sp. FYR_7. The sequence goes on along the minus strand of NZ_JBICMI010000049.1, from coordinate 168,770 downwards.
GGGCGCTGGAAGTCATAGTCGTTGAGTTCCAGCGAACCAGGCTGGACTTCCTGGGCCAGGTGCCAGTCGTTGATGTGGTCGCGCTCGCGATGCTGCCCGTCCGGCGGGTAGTAGGGCACGCTTTCGTAGCCCGGCACCTGCGGATGCGCGCCGTAGGCATCGGCCAGCACTAGCACGTGGCGCTGCGCTTCATGGCGGAAGAAGTAGTAGATGCCTTCCTCTTCCATCAGCCGGCTGACGAAATCGAAGCTGGTCTCGCGGTACTGCACGCAGTACTCGCGCTCGCAGTAGCTGCGGCTCAAGGCATCCTCGAAATCGGAAAAGCCCAGGTCGCGGAACACCTGCTTGATGATTTGCGGTGCGCTCAGGTGCTGGAAAATGCGGCAGTCGCTGGTGCGGGTCAGCAGCCACAACCACGGCCGCAGGGTGACCCGGTAGCTGGCGAACTGGCCCTGATCGACCGCCTGGCTGCAGCGGGCGACGATGCCATGGAAGTAGCGAGAGGTGCCCAAGCCCTGTTGCACGCTCAGGCTCATCGGCTTGCCCAGCAGGGCGTTGAGGTCGATGGCCGGGTCGTCGCTGGTCAGCCGCAGCTCATAGTCGAACAGGCGGCCGAGCTCGTCGCTGCCGCCCATTTCTGCCAGGATCAGCTTGTCCGGCCCCAACGGGCTGTTGATCTGCGCCAGGCGCGTGAACTGCGTGAACAGCATGGTCGGTCCTGTCAGTCGGCTGCGCCGAAGTCATAGTGCAAGTCGTTGTCGCGACGGCTGATGCGTACGCTGGCCAGCGGCTTGCCTTCGAGCATGCGGGTGAGAAACTCGCGGCTCATGTCCGGCAGCAGGCCGTTGGTGAGGATGGCGTCGATCATGCGGCCACCGCTTTCGGTTTCGCTGCAGCGCGAAACGACCAGCTCGACCACACCGTCGTCGTAGGCGAAGCCTACCTTGTGCGTGCCTTCCACGCGCTTACGAACGCGCTCCAGCTGCAGACGGGTGATGGCCTTGAGCATGGCGTCGCTGAGCGGGTAGTAGGGGATGGTCACCAGTCGGCCGAGCAGCGCCGGCGGGAAGATCTCTAGCAGCGGCTGGCGCAGCTGGCTGGCTACCGTGTCCGGGTCGGGCAGAGCCTGCGGGTCGTTGCAGGTACGCGCGATCAGCTCGGTTCCAGCGTTGGTGGTAAGCAGGATCAGGGTATTGCGGAAGTCGATCTGGCGGCCTTCGCCGTCTTCCATCACGCCCTTGTCGAACACCTGGAAAAAGATCTCGTGCACGTCCGGGTGGGCCTTTTCTACCTCGTCCAACAGCACCACGCTGTACGGCCGGCGGCGCACCGCCTCGGTCAGCACGCCGCCCTCGCCATAGCCGACATAGCCGGGCGGGGCGCCCTTTAGGGTGGACACGGTGTGCGCTTCCTGGAACTCGCTCATGTTGATGGTGATCAGGTTCTGCTCACCGCCGTACAGCGCCTCGGCCAGGGCCAGTGCGGTCTCGGTCTTGCCCACGCCGGAGGTGCCGGCGAGCATGAACACGCCGATCGGCTTGTGCGGGTTGTCGAGGCCGGCGCGGGAGGTCTGGATGCGCTTGGCGATCATTTGCAGCGCGTGGTCCTGGCCGATGATGCGCTTGGCCAGCAGGCTGTCGAGGTTGAGCACGGTCTCGATCTCGTTGCGCGCCATGCGCCCCACCGGAATCCCGGTCCAGTCGGCCACCACCGAGGCGACGGCCTGGTAGTCCACGGTCGGCAGAATCAACGGGCTCTCGCCTTGCAGCGCGCTCAGGCGCTGTTGCAGGTCGGCCAGTGCTTCGCGCAGTTCGGAGTTTGCTGGCAACGCCGCGTCCTGGTCGACCACACCGGCCTGGTCGCGCAGCTGCGCGCGGGTGGCCAGCAACTGATCGACCAGGGCCTTTTCCTCGGCCCAGCGGCTTTCCAGGGTGGCTAGGCGTTGGCGCTCCTCGGCCAGCAAGCCGTCGGCCTGGGCCTGGCGCTGCCCGGTGGCCACGCCGATGGCGGCTTCGCGGGCGATGATCGCCTGTTCGACCTCCAGCGCCTCGATGCGCCGGCGGCTGTCATCGACCTCGGCCGGCACCGCGTGCAGGCTGATGGCCACGCGCGCGCAGGCGTTATCGAGCAGGCTCACCGACTTGTCCGGCAGTTGGCGCGCGGGGATGTAGCGGTGGGACAGCTTGACCGCGGCCTCGAGTGCCTCGTCGAGGATCTGCACCTGATGGTGCTGTTCCATGGTCGATGCCACTCCACGCATCATCAGCAGGGCCTTGGCTTCGCTCGGCTCGGCCACCTGCACCACCTGGAAGCGGCGGGTCAGGGCCGGGTCTTTCTCGATGTGTTTCTTGTATTCGGCCCAGGTGGTCGCCGCCACTGTGCGCAGGCTGCCACGGGCCAGGGCCGGCTTGAGCAGGTTGGCCGCATCGCCGGTGCCGGCTGCGCCCCCTGCACCGACCAGGGTGTGTGCTTCATCGATGAACAGGATGATCGGCTTGGGCGACGCCTGCACATCCTCGATCACCTGGCGCAGGCGCTGTTCGAATTCGCCTTTCATGCTGGCGCCGGCCTGCAGCAGGCCGACATCCAGGCTGCGCAGTTCTACGTCCTTGAGCGCCGGCGGCACATCGCCGGCGACGATGCGCAAGGCGAAGCCTTCCACCACGGCGGTTTTGCCGACACCGGCCTCGCCGGTAAGGATCGGGTTGTTCTGCCGGCGGCGCATGAGGATATCGACCAGCTGACGGATCTCTTCGTCGCGCCCGACGATAGGGTCAAGCTTGCCGCTGCGCGCCTGTTCGGTAAGGTCGACGGTAAAGCGCTTGAGCGCCTCCTGCTTGCCCATCGCCGCCGGCGCCACGGCGCCGCTGGCTTCGCCGGGCAGCGCAGCGCTGAAGCCGTCGGTGGCAGCCAGGTGGTTTTCCGGCGAGTCGCCCACGTACTCGCTGAAGCGTTCGCTCAGCGCCTCGACCTTCACTTTGCCGAATTCGCTGGACAGCCCCTGCAGGGCATGGCGCAGGCTCGGGGTCTTGAGGATGCCGACCAGCAGGTAGCCGGTGCGCACCTGGCTTTCGCCGAACATCAGGCTGCCGTATACCCAGCCGCGTTCGACGGCTTCTTCCACCTGCGAAGAGAGGTCGGTGATCGACGTCGAACCGCGCGGCAGGCGGTCCAGGGCATCGGTCAGGTCACGGGCCAGGCGCGCCGGCTCGATATCGCACTGGCGTACGATGCGGTGCAGGTCGCTGTCCTGCAGTTGCAGCAATTGGTGCAGCCAGTGCACCAGCTCGACATAGGGGTTGCCCCGCAGTTTGCAAAATACCGTGGCGGCCTCAATGGCCTTGTAGGCGACGCTGTTGAGTTTGCCGAACAGCGTGGCGCGGCTGATTTCACCCATGGTCCTGGTTCCTTGTGTGGTGGGCGGCGGCCGGCTGGTCGGCGTAGTACCGGGCCAGCTTCAGGTCGCGTGCATCGTGCAGAGGGCGGCCGAGCCAGGTGTCGAAACCCAGGCGTTGGCCGGCATTGAGTTGCAGCGCAGGCACCTGGTCCTGCGCAAGGATCAGGTTCAGGTCCCAGTCCAGCTCCTGGCCCAGGTACTCGGCGACCCAGGACGCCAGTTCGACGAAAGCCTGCCCGCCGGGCAGCAGGGCGTGGTACTGGTCGAGGCTGAGTGGGCCCAGGCACAGGCGGAACTTGTGCTGGCGGTCCCAGACGTAGCGGCCCAGACACAGGTCCACGCCCAGGCGGTTGGCGCGCACGCCGAGCTGGCTGCGTTCGGGCAGTTCTAGCCATTGGCCGACGTATTCTTCCAGCGTCACCGGCACGCCAAAATAGCCGCCAAGTATGCTGCGCAGGCCATCCGGGTAGCGGGTTTGCGCGCTCAGGTGGCCCGACCAGTGCAGTTTGCCGGTGTCGGCCAGCGCGCCCTGACCTTGCAGTTCGGGCTGGCCACGGCCACTCAGCGCCGCCAGGCGCGCGGCCCAGTAGTCGTCACCCGGGCGGTCGTGGCTGACCGTCGGGCGCGCTTCGGCCCAGGCTCGGTAGAACAGGCTCAGCAGGCGGTGATGGAAGACGTCCAGGAACGCCTTGCTGGTCGCGTCGCCGTGGTTGCGCTGGCGCTCGCGCATGTATTCGGTGAGGTGCAGTGGCAGCGGGCCATTGGGGCCACCCAGGCCGAAGAAGAACTGCTCCAGGCGCGCCGGCTGGTCGCCGTCGGCACTGACCGCAGCCAGGGTCGCCGGGGCGAACCCGCAGTCCAAGCGCTGGCCCAGGCGCACCGGCTCGTCGGCCAGGCGCAGGGAATGGCCGAAGCGTGGCAGCTCGGGGTGCTGCGCCTCGAGGCGGCGCAGCGCCTGGAAGAAATCGTACGCCCAGGGCTGCGCCTGCATGGCCTGCAAGGTATTCATAACGTCGGCCTGCGCCCGGGTTTAGCGGCCCAGCGCATGATCTCGCCACGTTCGCTGGTGCGCAGTACAGTTTCGGTGAAGCTGTTGATCGACACATAGCGGGTCAGGAAACGTTCGAACACCGCACCCAGCAGGAACACGCCGGTGCCGCGGAAGGCGTTCTCATCGAAGGTCAGGGTAATTTCCAGGCCACGCCCGAACACGATTGGCCCCGGCATCGGCAGGCGCCGCGTGCAGGGCTTGCTGCTGACCTCGCGCAGGCCGTCGATCTGCAGGTTCAGGGCGCTGTCCTGCGGGTCGCCGTACAGGCGCAGCAGTTCGCGCAGGGCAGCGGCGCCCTGGCCGTGTTCGGCCAGCGACAGGTAGTTCAGCGACAGCTGGCTGATCAGGCGCCAGGCGCGGTTGTCGTGGGCATGGCTGGCTTTGGGCCTGCCCGGGCCGGCCAGGCAGCGGATGCCGGCCACCGGCGCGCTGTCGGCCAGGCTGAAGTCGCTGCGGCCATCGCCCACGTTCATGAACAGCGGCAGGTCACGGTTGCTGCACAGGGCGCTGATACCCAGCTGGCGCAGGTCGTGGCGGTACGGCGCCTGCTGGCCGTCAACCAGGCTGATGAACGTCTCGCTCCCCATGTAGCTGGAGCGGGTACCGTTGCGGCGCTGGTCACTGGACGACACCCGTGGCTCGCGGCGCACGATGTAGTAGGCCTGGTCGCGGCCATAGCGCGACGGGTCGCGCACGGCGTAGAACGGCAGGAATTCCTGGTCCGGGCCGGTGCCGTAGCCGGTGACCCGCTGCAGCGAGTGAATCTCGAAATCGGTGGGCCGGGTGCGGTCGGCGATCACGTGGTGCTCATGCACCCGATCGGTCAGGTGCAGGCGGTCGACCCGGCGCGGGAACAGGTTGATCGCCGGGGTGCAGAACGGCACGAACTGGCTGGCGCCGACGCTGCTTTCCAGGCTCTGGTCGAAACGCTCGAACAACACCAGCACTTCCAGCGTCTGGCCGCTGCAGCGCTGCACCGCCCGTTCCAGCCCGGCGATATTGACGAACAGAAAGCGCTGCGGCAGGGCGAAATATTCCTGCAATAGGCGGTAGCCCTGGAACGCCTGCGGCACCACCGGCAATGCTGCCTCGCGGTCATCGAAGCCACACGGGCGCAGCGCCTGCTCGACGGGAATACGCTCCACCCAGTCCGCGCCGGGTTGGCGGACGAACACCGCGCAAGCGCTGCCCAGCAGTTGCTCGTAGAGGCGGAACGGGGTTTCGTCGGCGCCGTTGAGGTACAGCGGTAGATGGCTGAGCGGCAGGCTGGCGAACGGCACCTCGGCGCCAGTGCGCAAGGTCAGGCGCATGCCGGCGCGGGCCTGCGGCACGCTGCCGGCTAGGCGCCCGAGCACCGCACCGGGGTTGCCGAAGTACTCGGCGGCGGCCACCTGCAACGGCCACAAGGTAACGTCCTGGGTGCTGCGGAACTCGCACGGGGTCTGCGAGTTGCGCCCCAGGTTGGCGCGCAGCACACTGTCACGCGGCAGGCGGAAACCGCTGGCCAGCGAACCCTCGTCGGGGTCGGTCTGCAGTTGCACCACGGTCATCGATGGGGTCGGCGCCAGGTAGTGTGGGTAGGCGATTTCCAGCAGGTTGTGGGTGAAGGTCGGGTACTCGGCGTCGAGCTTGAGCTGCACCCGGGCGGTGAGGTAGGCGAAGCCTTCGAGCAGGCGCTCGACATACGGGTCGGCGCACTCGATGCCGGACAACGTCAGGCGCCCGGCAATTTTCGGGTATTCCCTGGCGAACTCCGCGGCACTCTCGCGAATGTGCTGCAACTCCTGGTTGTACAGCTCGAGCATGCGCGGGTTCATGCACGCCTCCGGCGTTCGGCGGGGGCCACACGCACATGCCCGGACTCAAGGTCGATGTCGGTCTGCAGCAGCAACGGCAGCGCCGCTGGCTGGGCCCACAGGTCGCCTTCGATCTCGAAGCTCAAGGCGTTGGCGTTCATCTCGCCGGGCGCGGCCTGGGCCCGCACCTTGAGGGTGTGGGGGAGAATGCGTGGCTCGTAGGTGGCGATGGCCTGGTGGATGATGCGTTCCAGGGCGGTCAGGTCAATGTTCGAGGCGCTGTTGCCGGCCAGCGCCGGTAGCCCATAGTTGACCACCGAGGCCCCGGCCGGGGTGTCCAGGGTGGTGACGCTGTCGAGCAGCGAAGTGGTGTTGAGCAACCAGGCGAGGTCGCGCAGCACAGAGGCCTTGAGCTGGTGCAGGCTGAGCACGCGCTTGTCCGGGGCTTCCTGCGGGTTGCCCGGGTTGTCGTCGGTCAGGCGGTCCAGCAGCGACGGCTGCAGGCGGTCGCGGGCGGCGATCTCGGCTACCACTCGAACAGCCCCACGAAGTTCTTCTGGTCCACAGGGCCACGCGAGCAACTGCCGCCACGGGCCAGGATGGAGGGCTCCAGGCGCGTGCCGAGCTGACGCACGGCCTGGAACTGGCTGTCGCAACGGCCAGGTTGCGCCGGGTCTGGCTGCACATGGCTGACAATGATGATCTGCGCCCCCTTGAATTGTTCGACGCGTGGCTTGCCGCTGTCGCGCCCTGGGCTGAGCTGGCAGGGCCAGGGCATGTCCAGTTGCAGCAGCGAGGCATCGGCTTTGCGCAGCGCGCAGCGGCCTTGGTGGTTAACCAGCGCAAGGGTGTGGCCGCCCAAGTTCACCTCAGGCGCCGCGCCCGACGGTGCAGCGGGCGCCTGGGCACACGCGTTCAAGGCGAATGCGAGCAGCAGCGCCGGCAGCAGGGTTGTGCATGCAGGTCTCATTTGAGCTCCCAGAACCAGACAGCCTTGGATCGGTGCGCCTGGTCGGCGAAATAGCCCGTGACCCGGCCTCGGTCCCACAGATCGATGTGGTCGCCGGTACGGTTGTCGAATGCCTGCCCGGCACGGGCGAAGCAATCCTTGAAGAAGATGATGCCGCGCTTCTCGCTGAGCTTGAGGCGGTCGTCGGCGCTGCCGCTCAGTTGTAGGGGTGCGCCGAGATGGTACTTCCACAACCAGTTGGCCAGCGACTCGGCGCCCCGGGCATGGCCATGAGCACAGCGCGGTTCGCTGTAGCTGCCGGCGTTCACCTTGATGGTGTGTTCGCCATTGAGCGCAATGCTCATGCGAATGGCGCACTGGTTGTCCCAGCCGCCGTCGCAAGGCGACGAGTCAGTCGGGTAGGCATTCCACAGGTTGATGAAAGAAGGCTTGGCCATGGGTTCACCGTAAGCGGGTGAGGTGAGGGAAGGGCGCCCACGCCAGCCAAGGCGGCGCGGACGCAGTCGGTCAGATCTTGACGTTGGAGCGGATGTTCCAGCCGTACTTGATCGGGCCGCCTTCCTTGCTGCCGTCGGCTTTCTGCGGCTGATAATCGACGGTGACCTTGGCGAAGTTCAGGGTCACGTTCTCGGTCAGGCGGTCGTCGCTGCCCGAGCCACCGGTGCTGAGCGAGCTGATGATGACTTCTTCGAGGTTGATGATCAGGTACTCGACCTGACTCTCGCCCCCGGCCTTGCGCACGGTCAGCTTGACCTTGTCGATGTGCTTGCCGCTGGAGCAGTGGGCCATCAGGTTGGGGCTGGACTTGTCGATGTACTTGGTGATCGACAGGTCCTGGATGTTGACCTTGCCCGAGCCGCCGCCGCTGCCCGTGTGCATGTTGCCGGACTGGGACATGCCCCAGCTCCAGTTGAGCACGTCGATTTCGTCCTTGTGGGCCTTGTCGTGGGACTCGCCCTTGATGTCGCCGATCTTGATGAAAATATCTACAGCCATGATGTCCTCGGTATTACGCGTCAGGTTGGCGGTTGGGTGCAGTTAGGGCTGTCAGACAGCCCGGGGGCGGTCAGGCCCCTTTGGCCGAAGGCAGCTTCGATACCAGGCGCAGCGACACGGTCAGCCCTTCGAGCTGGTAGTGGGGGCGCAAGTAGAAGCGCGAGTTGTAGTAACCCGGGTTGCCTTCGACGTCCTCGACCACGACCTCGGCCGCTGCCAGCGGGTGCTGGGCCTTGGTGGTCTCGGTGGAGTGCGCCGGGTCGCCGTCGACGTAGTTGAGGATCCAGTCCTGCAGCCAGCGCTGCATCTCGTCCTTTTCCTTGAACGAGCCGATCTTGTCGCGAACGATGCACTTGAGGTAGTGCGCGAAGCGGCAGGTGGCGAACAGATACGGCAGGCGCGCGGCCAGGTTGGCGTTGGCGGTGGCGTCCGGGTCGTCGTACTCTGCTGGCTTCTGCAGCGACTGGGCGCCGATGAAGGCCGCGAAGTCGGTGTTTTTCTTGTGCAGCAGCGGCATGAAACCGTTCTTCGCCAGCTCTGCTTCGCGGCGGTCGGAAATGGCGATTTCGGTCGGGCACTTCATGTCCACACCACCGTCGTCGGTGGGGAAGGTGTGCGCCGGCAGGCCCTGCACTTCGCCACCCGATTCCACGCCACGGATGCGCGAGCACCAGCCGTAGTGCTTGAACGAGCGGTTGATGTTCACAGCCATGGCATAGGCGGCGTTGGCCCATGTGTACTTGCTGCTGTCGGCGCCATCAGTGTCTTCTTCGAAGGCGAAGGCCTCGACCGGGTCTGTCTTGGCGCCGTATGGCAGGCGCGCCAGGAAGCGCGGCATGGTCAGGCCGATGTAGCGCGAATCTTCCGACTCACGCAGCGAGCGCCAGCCAGCATACTCCGGGGTGGTGAAGATCTTGGTCAGGTCGCGCGGGTTGCTCAGTTCCTGCCACGAGCCCATGCCCATCACGGTCGGCGAGGCGGCGGCGATGAACGGCGCGTGCATTGAGGCGCAGACTTTCGACATCTCTCCCAGCAGCTCGACGTCGGGTGGCGACTGGTCGAAGTAGTAGTCGCCGACCAGGCAGCCGTAAGGTTCGCCGCCGAACTGGCCGTACTCTTCTTCGTACAGCTTCTTGAAGATCGGACTCTGGTCCCAGGCGGTGCCCTTGAACTTCTTCAAGGTCTTGTGCAGGTCGGTCTTCGACACGTTGAGCACACGAATCTTCAGCTGCTCGTCGCTTTCGGTGTTGTTGACCAGGTAGTGCAGGCCGCGCCAGGCGCTTTCCAGCTGCTGGAAATCATCGTGGTGGATGATCTGGTTGACCTGGGCGGTGAGCTTGGCGTCGATGGCGGCAATGATCTGCTCGATCGAACCGATGGCGTCGTTGGACACCAGGCTGGTCTGCGCCAGGGCCTGCTCGGCCAAGGTACGCACGGCGCTTTCCACCGCTTCCTTGGCGCGCTCGGTCTTGGGTTTGAACTCCTGCAGCAGCAGGCTGGCGAATTCGCTCGGGTCCTGGGTGGCGCCGGCCGACTGGGCCTGGGCTTCGCGCAATGGATCGTTCATGGGCTGTCTCCTCAGGCCTTGGGCTCGTTGTCGACGGGTTTCGGCGCGCTGGCCAGTGCCTGTAGCAGGGCCGGGTCCTTGATGGCCTTGAGGATGATGTCCTCGGCACCGGTCTTGCCGTCCATGTAGGTCAGCAGGTTGGCCAGCTGGGTGCGCGCCTCGAGCAGCTGGTTGAGGGCATCGACCTTGCGTGCCACGGCGGCCGGGCTGAAGTCGTCCATGCTCTCGAAGGTAATGTCCAGGCTCAGGTTGCCTTCGCCGGTCAGCTCGTTGGGCACGTTGAAGGCCACGCGTGGCTTCATGGCCTTCAGGCGCGAATCGAAGTTGTCGACATCGATCTCCAGGAACTTGCGTTCGGCTACCGCAGGCAGCGGTTCGGCCGGCTTGCCGGCGAGGTCCGACAGTACGCCCATGACGAATGGCAGCTGGACTTTCTTCTCGGCGCCGTAGAGCTCGACGTCATATTCGATCTGCACCCTCGGCGCACGGTTGCGTGCGATGAATTTCTGGGAGCTGTCTTTCGCCACGTTGTTCCTCCTGGTCGCCGGTGCGGCGGCGCTGTTCGTTGCGGGCGTCGGTGTTGATGCGGGCCGAGGGCGTCAGTTGTCCTCGGTGCCGCGCAGGTTCTCGAATTGCGACCAGCCATCGGGGATCAGGTCGCGGACAATGGTTGCGAAATCGGCATTGACCAGCCGCTTCGCCCGGTGCAACAGCACCGGCAGCGGGCTGGAGGGCTCGTGGCGGGCGTAGTACTGCAACAGCCGGTCGAGGCTCTGCTGCACGTCCTCGCGGCTGTTTACTTCGCCCGGGCGGGCGGCAGGCCGGGCGCTGGGGCTGGCGGCGGCGGGCGGCGCTTGCTCGCGGGTGGTCACCGGTGCTTCGGTGGCGGCCAGGGCAGGGCCTGCCCCGGCCGGGGCGTAATCGGCGAGCACCTGCTGCACCTGGCGCAGCGGCTGGCGCAGAGCCGACAGGTCGACGCCACTGGCCGAGCCGACCTGGTCGTTGACCCGCTGTTCGATGACGTCCACCGCCTCGCGGGCCAGCTGCAGGGCGGCCTGGCACTGCAGCACCTGGTCTTCGTCGGCGTCACGCAGGGCGGCGGCCAGTTCTTCGGCGCTGAGCTGTTCGCTGGCAAAGTGCTGCACGCCGGCGGCATGCAATGCAGCGCGCAGGGTGACCGGGCCGAAGGCGCGCGAGCGCACCAGCACGGCGTCGCGCAGCAGGCCGATATTGGTGTCGCAGGTCAGGCCGGCCAGGGCGTTGACCCGTACCGTGGGGTCGTTGTCGTCGGCGGCGTCCAGCTGCGGGTGCAGGTAGAGCCAATACTCGGCAAGCAGGTCGCGGATCAGCTCCAGGCTGGTGGCCAGGCCCGGCAGGCCATGCAGGGCGAGGTTGGCCTGCAACAGCAAATGGGTGATGCGCAGGTCCTTGCTGCGTTGCAGCAAGCGGCTGCATGCCTGCTCGATGTCGCGCCACTGCGGCGGCTCGGCGGGCTGAACGGCATCGCCCATGACGCGCTCGGGGCGGCCCTGGGCATCACGCTCCAGTTGCAGAAACTCAGCGTCATATTCGAGGTCTTCGCCGCAGGGGAAGTCAGCAGAAACAGCGGCGAGCAACGGCGATGCGTACACCAGAATTCGATCTCCCTATCGGCCCTTGGTGAGGGCGTGTTCTTGTGCGAACTTGCAAATGTGAACTGGCGCACAAACTTTTTAACGCGTATCGAAGTGGTATCACGATGATATTATTTTGGCACTTCGAAGTTGCGCATTTATGGTTTATTTATTTGCAGGTGTCAAGGTAAGCTACGCGCCGCCGAGTGCCTGCTGTGACGCTGTTGGCAGTAGCCAGGCACCGCTCGTCATGGATTCTGGTTTGGCTACGGCATTGGGGTTACATACCCTTCATATATTTGTGGTTTTTGCCTGGGCCGCGTGAATCAAGCGTTGCAACGGTGTTCGAGTGGCTTGGCGCACTAACTCGAATGGATGGATCGACGTTCTAAACGGATGCAAGGAGGCATGATGGCACTTTGCCTAACTATCACCAGCTATCACAAGATTACCCCTGGACAATGTCCGGAAATGCGGCTGGAGAGCGGTGCCATCACTATTGGTCGCGCGGCTAACAATGACTGGGTACTTCCCGACCCGGAACGGTTGGTATCGTCTCGGCATTGTGTGATCCAGTCCAAGAATGGCCAGTATTACTTGACCGACGACAGCACCAATGGTGTCGAGTTAGTTTGTGCCGGTATTCGTTTGCGTCGTGGTAACAGTGAGCCGTTGATGGATGGCGAAGTTATCCGTATTGGTGAATACGAGATACAGGCGCGGATCGACGCGAGCCTGCCTGGCAGCCTTGAAAGCGAGCCCCAGGCGCACAGTTTCGAAGCGCTGATGGCCAACCAGATGGCCGCCCCGGCCATGCCTGCCCCGGCGATTTCCGGGGCGCCGGCTGCGCTCCTGCAGGGGGCTTCGAGCCATGACACCCTGCCTGACCTGTTCGATTTCCTCGGCCCGGCCAGCGTGCCGCCGGTCAGCCAGCCCGACCACGTCCCTGCCCAGCAGCATGACTTTCGCCCACCAACCCCGTTGGCTCCGCCGGCACCGACTGCCGCCCCGGCCACCCCGGGGATGATCCCGGAAGACTGGGACCTGCTCGGCTCCACGCCGGCTGCAGCGCCGGCGGCAGTGGCCCCGGCCCCGGCCCCGGCTGCGGCTGCGGCTGCGGATAAGATATCGCCACCGTCAGCGCCGCCGGTGAAAGCGGCAGCGGCAGCGGCAGCGGCAGCGGTCGCGCCGCCTGCCGCTGCGCCCGCACCGGCCATGGCCAGCGACGCCCTGTTGCAGGCGTTCCTGCGCGGCGCTGGCATCGAGCACCTGCGCATCGACGCCGCCGATGCCGCCGCGCAGATGGAGGCCATCGGCCGTAGCTACCGCCTGATGGTAGAGGGCCTGATCGATGTTTTGCGTGCGCGCAGTAGCCTGAAGGGCGAGTTCCGCATGCAGCAGACCACCATTGCCCCGGTGCAGAACAACCCGCTGAAATTCGCCCCCAATGCCGACGAGGCGTTGCTGTTGCTGCTGCGCCACGGCAACCAGGCGTTTATGCCGGCAGACCAGGCGGTGCGCGAGAGCTTCGATGATCTGCGCGCCCACCAGCTGGCGGTGATGGCCGGTGTGCAAGCTGCCATCCAGCACTTGCTGGCGTGTTTCCAGCCGGCCCGCCTGGAGCAGCGCCTGGCACCGGCTGCCGGGCTGGCCAAGCTGTTCGGCGGCTCGCGCCAGGCGCATTGCTGGCAGCAGTTTACCGAGCTTTACGGGCAGATTTCCCGCGAGGCCGAAGACGATTTTCAAGAGCTGCTAGGCCGCGAATTCAGCCGCGCCTACCAGGTCCACAGCAGCCGTGCGCAACGTCGCTGAGTGCATCCGGGAAGCCCAAGGTACGTCATGAGGACAAGGATGAAAGCAATACCACTGGTAGCCGCCATGAGCCTGGTGCTGCTCGCGGCCTGCAGCAAGGACACGCCTGTTGTCGCGGTTGCCAACGAGGTGCCGGAGCGCGCCGCCGTGACCCTGTATTTCAGCGCTGCCGCCGGGCTGAACCCGGGCCCTGGTGGCGCCCCGGCGCCGGTCCGGGTGCGCCTTTTCGAGCTGAAGAACAGCGCCGCCTTCGCCCGCGCCGACTACTTTGCCCTGGCCGAACGCGCCCAGGCCACCCTCGGCGCCGACCTGATCGACCAGGACGAAGTGCTATTGCAGCCCGGCGGGCAATTGCGCCTCGAGCGCCCGCTGGACCCCGCCACGCGCCATATCGGCCTGGTGGTCGGTTATCGCGAGATCGACCAGGCCCAGTGGCGCAGCGTAATGCCTGTGCCGCCGCGCGACTACCAGATCAGCCTCGATGTGCGTGACGTGCGCAGCGCCGAGGCCACCCCCCAACCTGAACCTGCCCGCTAGGCAATCGGAGCCCCCATGTCCTGGAACAATCGCGTGGTCTGGTCGGAAGGCATGTTCATCACGACCCAGCATTTCCAACAGCACGACCGCTACCTCGAACACCTGGTAGACGCCCGCAGCCGGCCATTGAGCGCTGCTGCCTGGGGGTTCTCCGAACTGCTGTTCGACCAGGGCCTGCTCGCCCAGGGCAAGGTGGCAATCATCAGTGCTCGCGGCCTGCTGCCCGACGGCACACCGTTCGACATACCCCGCGATGACCTGCCGCCAGCGCCGCTGGAGGTGCCCGACGCGCTGCGCGATGGCGTGGTCCACCTGGGCCTGCCGCTCAAGCGCGCCGGGGCCCGCGACACCGTCGACGAAGGCGAGGCCAGCGCTGGCGCCCGCTACATCAGCCGGGTCAGTGAAGTGCGTGACGACAATGCGCCGTTTGAGAACCGTGCCGCGCTGGCCCTCGGCAGCCGCGCCTTGCGCCTGCTGCTCAGCGAGGATGGCCTGAGCGACTACGCCGCCCTCGGCATGCTGCGCATCCGCGAAAAGCGCGCCGACCGTGCTCTGATGGTGGATGACAATTACATCCCGCCGCTGCTTGACGTGGCGGCCAGCCAGCAGTTGTCCGGCTTCTGCGGCGAGTTGCTGGGGCTGCTGCACCAGCGTGGCGAAGCGCTGGCCGGGCGAGTGGTCGCCTCGGCCAATGGCGGGGCGTCGGAGATTGCCGACTTCATGCTGCTGCAACTGGTCAACCGCGCCCAGCCGCTGATCGAGCACCTCAATCAGCTGAGCCCGTTGCACCCCGAGCGCCTGTACAGCGAGTTGGTGGCGCTGGCCGGCGAGTTCGCCACCTTCACCCGTGATGGCCGGCGCCCGCTCAGCTTCCCGGTGTACCAGCACGACGACCTGGCAGCGACCTTCGCGCCGGTGATGAGCGCATTGCGCGAGGCCCTCTCGACGCTGATCGACAGCAAGGCGGTGGCGATTCCGATCGTCGAGAAGGCCTACGGCATCCATGTCGGCATGCTCGCCGACCGCAGCCTGCTCGACAGCGCCAGCTTCATCCTCGTGGTGCGCGCCGACGTGCCCAGCGAAACCCTACGCAGCCGCTTCGGCCAACAGAGCAAGATCGGCTCGGTAGAGCACATTCGCGACCTGGTCAACCTGCAACTGCCGGGCATCGGCCTGCTGCCGTTGCCGGTGGCGCCACGGCAGATTCCGTTCCACGCCGGTTCCACCTACTTCGAGCTCGACCGTGGCAGCGAACACTGGAAGCAGCTGCAGCATTCCGGTGGCTTTGCCTTCTACGTCGCCGGCGAATTCCCCGGCCTGAGCCTGGCCTTCTGGGCCATTCGAGGATAACCCGCGATGCACCCGGACGATCCGCTGGCCAACGACCGTACCCAGTTCATGCCGCGCCCCGGGGGCCGCGCCGCGCAACCGGCCCCGGCCCCGGCTCCCGCGCCGTTGCAGCTGCCGGCCGAGCCGCTGGCGCCCGGCCAGGGCATGGGCCTCAACCCGCTGGAGCAGGCCGCCGGGCCGCTGCTGGCCTTGCTTACCCGTCTGCGCAACACCATCGCCCACTCAGCGCCGGCCAGCCTGCGCGCGCAGTTGCTGGCCTACCTGCGCGAGTTCGAAACTCGTGCCGAAGCTGCTGGGGTCGTGCGTAACGAGGTGCTGCTGGCGCGCTACGCACTGTGCACCGCGCTGGACGAGGCGGTGCTCAGCACGCCGTGGGGCAGTGCCAGCGACTGGAGCCGGCAGAGCTTGCTGATCACCGTGCACAACGAGGCCTGGGGCGGCGAGAAAGTATTCCAGTTGATGGAGCATTGCCTGCAAAGCCCGCGCGAACGCCTCAACCTGCTGGAGCTGCTGTACCTGTGTACCAGCCTTGGCTTCGAAGGCCGCTACCGGGTCATGAACGATGGCCGCGCCCAGCTCGAAGCACTGCGCGAGCGCGCCGCTGCGGCGATTCGCAGCGCCCGTGGCGAGCGCGAGCGCGAACTGTCGCCGCACTGGCGCGGGGCGACCGTGAGCCGCGATCGCCTGGCCCAGTTCGTGCCGCCATGGGTAGGCCTGGCGGTGGCCGTGGCATTGCTGTTGCTGCTGCTGTTCGGTCTGCGCCTGAAGCTGGCTGCCGATGCCGAGCCGGTGTTCCGTGGTATCCACGCGCTGGGCGAGATCCCGGTGCAGGCCATGGACCGCCCGGTGGTGCAGCCCAAGCCGGTGCAGCGTCCGCGCCTGGCCGGGTTCCTCGCCGAAGACATCAAGGCTGGCCGGGTCGCCGTCGAAGATGCGGTGGACCGTTCGGTGGTGACCATTCGCGGCGATGAGCTATTCGCCAGTGCCAGCGCCAGCATCAAGGGCGATTTCCAGCCGTTGGTGCTGCGCATTGCCGACGCCGTGGCCAAGGTCAAGGGCAATGTGCGGGTGACCGGGCATAGCGACAATCAGCGCATCGCGACACTGCGCTTCCCGTCCAACTGGGCCTTGTCGCAGGCGCGCGCCGAAGAGGTCAAGGGCCTGCTCGCTGCGCGCACAGGGCAGCCCGAGCGCTTCAGCGCCGAAGGATTAAGCGACACCGAACCGCTGGCGTCGAACGACACCGCGCAAGGTCGGGCGAAGAATCGCCGGGTTGAAATCACCGTGCTGGCGGAGGGTGTTGAGTGAAGGCGTTGTTCAGTTTTGTCATTCGCTGGGTGATCCCGCTGCTGGGCCTGATCGCCCTGAGCCTGATCATCTGGTTTGTCGGGCCGTTGCTGGAAGTGCTGGCGCCGCCCGCACCGCGCTGGCTGCTGATTGTCCTGCTGTTCGCCGTGTGGGGCGCCTACCGCGCCTGGCGCATCGTGCAGGCGCGTCGGCAGGCGGCCAAGGTCATGCAGAGCCTGGCCGCCGAGACCGCTCCGGACCCGGCCAGCGTGGCCACCGCCGAAGAGCTGGCCGCCCTGCGCCAGCGCATGGACGAGGCCCTGGCCCTACTGAAAAAGGCACGCCTGGGCGGTGACGAGCGGCGCAACCTCTACGAGCTGCCGTGGTACGTGATCATCGGCCCGCCCGGTTCCGGCAAGACTACCGCGTTGATCAATTCCGGGCTGCATTTCCCGCTGGCCGCGCAATTGGGCGAGGGCGCCATCCGTGGGGTGGGCGGCACGCGCAACTGCGACTGGTGGTTCACCGACCAGGCGGTGCTGCTCGATACCGCCGGCCGCTACACCACCCAGGACAGCCACGCCCAAGTCGACAAGGCGGCCTGGCTGGGCTTCCTCGACCTGCTCAAGACCCAGCGCTCGCGCCGCCCGATCGACGGTGCGTTCATTGCCATCAGCCTGGCCGACCTGCTGCTGGGCAGCGACGCCGAGCGTGCCGCCCATGCCGTAGCGATCCGTGCGCGCATCCAGGAGCTGTACAGCCAGCTGGGCGTGCGCTTCCCGGTGTACCTGATGCTGACCAAGCTGGACCTGGTGCCGGGCTTCATGGAGTTCTTCGACAACCTGGGCAAGGACGAGCGCGCCCAGGTGTGGGGCATGACCTTCCCGCTGGATACCCTCGAGCAGGGTGCTGATAGCCCGTTGGCACAGTTCGACAACGAGTTCGGCCTGCTCGAACAGCGCCTTGGCGAGCGCCTGGTCGAGCGCCTGCAACAGGAACGCGACCCGACCCGGCGCGACCTGATCTACGGCTTTGTGCAACAGTTCGCCGCCCTGCGCGGCGACCTCAAGGGCTTGCTCGATGGCATCTTCAAGCCCAACGCCTTCGAGGCGCGGGCCTTGCTGCGCGGTGTGTATTTCACCAGCGGCACCCAGGAAGGCAGCCCCATCGACCGGCTGATCGGCAGCATGGCCCAGAGCATGGGCCTGGACCGCGCGCAGCTGGCGCGCCAGAGCGGTAGTGGGCGCAGCTATTTCATCGAGCGACTGTTCACGGCTGTGGCCTTCGCCGAGCGCGGCCTGGTCGGCAGCAACCCCAAGGTGGAACGGCGGCGCAGGTGGATCGCCCGTGGCGCGCTGGCCCTGAGCGTGGCGCTGGTGCTGCTGGTCGGCACCTTGTGGGCAGTCAGCTACCGTGCCAACCAGCAATACATCGCCGAGGTCGACAGCCGCCTACAGCCGCTGGGCAAGAGCGTGCAAAGCCTGAGCCCGGCGCAGCGCAACGTCGTCGAGGTGCTGCCGTTGCTCAACACCGTGCGCCATCTGGCCGACGACCCACCCAGCTGGGCCGAGGGCCTGGGCCTGTACCAGGGCGACATGCTCGAAAGCGAATCGCAAAGCCTGTATCGCAAGCTGCTGATCGCCATTTTCGCTCCGCGCCTGGTGACCCGCATCGAGGAGCAGCTGTACGCCGGCGGCCCGTCGGACTACCTCTACGAAGGGCTCAAGGCCTACCTGATGCTGGCCGACGGCGAACACTACGACGCGGACTTCATCAAGGCCTGGATCACCCTGGACTGGGAGCGCCAGCTGCCTCGCGACCTTGCCCCTGATCTGCGCCGGGCCTTGGAACAGCACCTGGCAGCGCTGTTCGACAAGCGCCCGCCAAATGCCCGCCTGGACCAGCGTCTGATCGACGACACCCGGCGCCAGCTGCAACAGCTGCCGGTGGCCCAGCGCGTCTACGACCGGGTCAAGCGCCAGAAGCTGCCGGCTGGGGTCGAAGACTTCCGCGTCAGCGACGCGGCCGGCCGCGATGCGGCCCTGGTGTTTCGCTTCAAGAGCGCCAAGCCGCTGAGCGAGCCGCTGCCGGGGCTGTTTACCGTGCTGGGTTACCGCCAGGCGTTTCTGGCTGCCAGCCTGGCGCAGAGTACCACGCTCGCAGAAGAGCGCTGGGTACTCGGCCGCGCGCCGGGCGAGGCGGACGATGCCAGGCGCCTGGCCGACGATGTGCAGCAGCTTTACTACCAGGATTACATCCGCCAGTGGGATGCCCTGCTCGACGACCTGGACTTCGTGCCGATCACCAGCGTCGGCCAGGCCGCCGATGTGCTGCGGGTGCTGTCCGGGCCCAGCTCGCCGATGAAGCAGCTGCTGCAGGCGGTGGCGCGGGAGACCAACCTGGCGCAGCCGACCACCCTCGACAAGGTTCAGGACAAGGCCCAACAGGCCGGTGTCGACCAGTTACGCCAGCGTCTCGGCGGCCTGCTCGGCGACGCCCCGCTGCCGGCCGACAGCCCTGCTGCCCGCACCCAGGACCCGGTGACCGCGCACTTTGCCCAACTGGCTGCGCTGGTTGACAGCGGCGAAGGCCAGCCGGCCGCCATCGACGGCCTGCTCACCGACCTCAACGCGCTTTACGTGCAAGTCAGCGCCATGGTCGGTGCCAGCGGCGACGCGCTGCTGGGCGAGGCCAAGAACCAAGCCCAGGCGGCGGCGCAACGGGTTGCCTTGGGCGCGGCGCGCCAGCCCAAGGTGGTGCAGAACCTGGTCAGCTCGGTACTCGGCTCGACTCACGGCGTGGTCATGGGCGGGGTGCGCAACCAGCTCAACGCCGCCTGGGCCAGCGAAGTGCTGAACGTCTACCGCCAGTCGCTCAGCGGCCGCTACCCGATGGTGGCCGGCAGCTCGCGCGACGCCACCCTGGAAGACTTCGGCCAGTTCTTCGGCGTTGGCGGGGTGATGGACAGCTACTTCCGCAAGTACCTGCAGCCCTACGTCAACACCTCCAGCACACCCTGGAGCTGGCAGCCGGGCGCGGCGCAGAAGCTTGGGATTAACAGCAACGTGCTGTACACCTTCCAGCGCGCGGCGACCATTCGCGATGCCTTCTTCCGCAGCGGCAATGGCCTGCAGCCAGGCGTGCGCTTCGAGCTCAAGCCAGTGGCGATGGACGCCAGCATCACCCAGTTTCTGCTCGACCTCGACGGCCAGCAGGTCAGCTACGACCACGGCCCGAGCCGCCCGGTGGCGTTGCAGTGGCCCAACCCCAACAGCATCGGCGTGGTGCGCCTGGCGATCGCGCCGCCGGCGGCCAGCGGCCGTTCTGGGTTGACCATGGAAGGGCCGTGGGCGTGGTTCCGCCTGCTCGACCAGTCCGACCTGGTGGCCGGTAGCTCGCCGGAGCGCTTCAACCTGCGCTTGCGCGTGGACGGCGCCAGTGCGTCGTACGAGCTGCGTGCCGGCAGCGCCTTCAACCCGTTCCGCAGCCGAGTGGTCAGCGGTTTCAGCCTGCCGGAGCGCCTGTGAACGACGTGGGTTTCTACGGAAAAATGGCCTGTCGCGGCGACTTCGTCAGCCGTGGCCTGCCACAGAGTTTCATCCAACCCTGGGACCAGTGGCTGGCTGCCGGTATCCAGGCCAGCCAGCAGGCGCTTGGCGAGGGCTGGCTGCAGGCCTATCTGGTCAGCCCGCTGTGGCGCTTTGCCCTGGCGCCCGGGGTGTGTGGCCCGGAAGCGGTGGTCGGCGTGCTGATGCCGAGCATCGATCGGGTCGGGCGCTACTTTCCGCTGAGCGTGGCGCAGTTGCTGGAGCCCGGCGTGGCACTTGCGGGTATCGTTGGCGGCGCCGATGAATGGTTCGAAGGGGTCGAGGCGGCGTTACTGGGCACGCTTGCAGCAGAGGCAACGTTCGAGCATTTCACGGCAGCCCTGCAGCCTTATCGCGACGCCCCCCCACTGCTGCAGGGGCCACGGCTGACCGTGGGCGGCTTGCAGCGGCTGAACGGCACCACCTCGCAAGGCCGGGCATTGGCCCTGGCCGAATGCGCCTGTGACGGCATGAGCCTGTGGTGGGGGAAGGGCAGCGAGCGGATCGCGCCAGGCCTGTTGCGCAGCCAGGGCCTGCCACGCAGCGAGCAGTTCGCCGCATTTTTACTGGGCAGCGAGGCGAGGCCGGCATGAGCAGCGTGCGCTACAGCGCGGCCAGCTACAGCCATGTCGGCATGGTCCGCAAGATCAACGAAGACGCTTGCCTGGAGCTGACCTGGGATGGCCTGTGGGCCGTTGCCGACGGCATGGGCGGGCATGCCGCCGGCGATTATGTCAGCAGCCTGGCGGTGGACAGCCTGCGCCAGTTGCCGCTGATCGATGGGCTGGAGGAATTTACCCAGGCCTTGCGCGACACCCTGGCCCGGGTCAACCGTGCGGTGCGCGAGCAAACCCTTCGCCAGGGCGTGGCGATGATGGGCAGCACGGTGGTGGTACTGGCCGCACGCGGCGACCGCGCCGTGGGCCTGTGGGCCGGTGACAGCCGCCTGTACCGCCTGCGCGATGGCCGCATCGAGCGCCTGTCGCATGACCACAGCTATGTCCAGGAACTGCAGGACAGCGGCCTGCTCAACGAGGCCGAGGCCCGCATACACCCACGCGGCAACATCGTCACCCGCGCCATCGGCGTCGAGGACCAGCTCGACCTGCAGGCGGTGAGCGTGCAGGTGCAGCCCGGCGACACCTACCTGTTGTGCAGCGATGGCTTGAACAAGACCGCCGAAGACCACGAGATCGCCGATGTGCTCGGCCATGCCGACCCCTACCAGGTGGTCCGCAGCCTGGTGCACCTGGGGCTGACCCGTGGCGCGCCCGACAACATCACCGCCGTGGTGGTGAAGGCGAATTGAAGAGCACCCTGAACATGCAGATTCCCGGATTCGACATCGACAGCGAGATTGGCCAGGGCGCCATGGCCAGTGTCTACCTGGCCACCCAGCGCTCGCTGCAGCGCAAGGTGGCGCTGAAGGTAATGGCCGCAAGCCTTGCCGCCGACCCCATCTTCTGCGAACGCTTCCTGCGCGAAGGGCGCACCCTGGCGCGTCTGTCGCACCCGCACATCGCCACCATCCATGACATCGGCAATATCGGCGAGCTGTACTACATGGCCATGGAGTACCTGCCCAGCGGCACCCTGAAGGAGCGCATAGCCGCCGGGCTTTCGCCTGAGCAGGGCCTGCTCTACGTGCGGCAGATCGCCCAGGCGCTGGGCTATGCACACGCCCAGGGCTTGGTGCACCGCGATGTGAAACCGGCCAACATCCTGTTCCGCGCCGACGGCACGGCGGTGCTCTCGGACTTCGGTATCGCCAAGTCGCTGGATGACCGCACCCAGTTCACCCAGGCCGGGTTCGCCGTCGGCACCCCGAGCTACATGAGCCCGGAGCAGGCGCGCGGCATGGACATCGACGGCCGCGCCGACCTGTATGCGCTTGGCGTGGTGCTGTACGAGATCCTTGTCGGCGAGCTGCCCTACCGTGGTACCGATGCCTTGTCGACCGCACTGGCGCACCTGACCGAGCCGCTGCCGGAACTGCCGATCGAGCACGGGCGCTTTCAGAGCATCCTGCGCGGCTTGCTGGCCAAGGACCCCGAGCAGCGCTTTGCCGATGCTGCCGCGTTGCTGGCAGCACTCGACCGCTTGCCTGTCGATGACCAGGACAGCACAGTGATCCGGCCATTGCCGGTGGCGATGCCGGGCAAGGCTGAGCTGGGCGGACTGACGCCGGTATCCATCGATATCCCGCAGGCCGTAGCTGCGCCAGTCGCCAGCCCCGCGCCTGCACCCGAGCCGACCCGGCCGCAACCGAGCGCGCCAGCGCAAGCCGGCCCGGGCAAACCGGCCAAAGCGCTGCTGGCCGTGGCCATCGCCGCGGCGCTGGGCCTGGGGGTGACCTGGTTGTGGTGGCCGGCCGATAGCGACCAGCCGGCTGCGCCGCCGCCCGTGACGCAAGCCGCCAGCCAGGTGCAGACACCGGCCACGCCGCCACTCGCCGCCAGCGAGGATGGCCGGCCATTACTGATGCCCGGCAAGAAAACCCTGTTCCAGCGCGTGCTGAGCAAGCCCGAGGCGCAACTGCTGGCGCGGCCCGGCGACAGCGCGGGTGAACCCCTGCCGGCTTTTTCGGTGTTGTACGTGTACCAGCGCAAGGACATCGACGGCCAGCAGTGGCTGGAAGTTGGCACCTCCAGTGCCGGCCAGCGCGATGGCTGGTTGCCGGCGACCCAGGCCAGTGACTGGAAGCAGAGCCTGGTGCTCAAGTTCACCGAGCGTTCCGGCCGTTCACCGGTGATGTTCATGCGTCAGGCCGATGACCTGCAGCAGATGCTCGACGACAGCGGCAAGGCCCGCGCCGAGCTGCTCAAGGCGCAGCAGCAGCCGGAGCAGGCGCCGCAGGTGCTGGCGCTGGAGCCGGCCGCCAGCGCGGTGCCGCAGAACCAGTTCTACCTGATGCCGATCTTCGACTATCGCGAAAGCTTCGGTGCCGACGGTCAGCCGGTGCAGTTGCTCAACGTCGCCTCCATCGACCCCGGCAGCCGCGCGCGCAGCCAGCCGGCTACGGCTGCCGGCGCGGCGCTTATGGCGGACAACCGCTTCCGCACCGGCATCGTCCTGGTGGTCGATACGTCGGTGTCCATGCAGCCGTACATCGACCGGGTGCGCCAGGTGGTCAGCGAACTGCAGGCGCAACTGGCCGCGCGTGGCGAGCTGGACAATGTCAGCTTCGGCCTGGTGGGCTTTCGCAACAGCGTCAAGCGCACCCCCGGCCTGGATTACCTGAGCAAGACCCTGGTCAGCCTGGAGCAGGGCCGCGACCCGGCGCGCTTCCTCAAGGCCGCCGCGCAGGTCAAGGCCACCAGCGTTTCCAGCCATTCGTTCAATGAAGATGCCTTCGCCGGGGTGATGCAGGCCGTCGAGGGCATGGACTGGTCCGGCTACGGCGGGCGTATCGTGCTGCTGGTCAGCGATGCCGGCGCGCTGCGCAAGAACGACCCCTACAGCAGCACACAGATGAACGAGGCCGAGGTCCGCCAGGCTGCGCTGAGCAAGCAGATCAAGATCTATGCCCTGCACCTGCGCACGCCAGCCGGGGCGAACAACCATGGCGCAGCCGAAAGCCAGTACCGCGTGCTGACCGCCGACAGCAACCCGCAGATCGGCGACCTCTACGTGGGCGTGCCGGGCGGCGATGTCGGGGCCTTTGGCGAGCGCGTGCGCGAGATCGGCTCAACGTTCGCCGAGCTGGTGCACCAGGTGCGCCAGCAGCAGGCGCAGCCGCTGCCGCAACTGAACGCCGGGGCAACCCTGGCGGCCAAGACCCAGGCCATCGGCTATGCCATGCACATGGACTTCCTTGGCCGTGCCGGCGCCAGCCAGGCGCCGCAGCTGGTCAGCGCCTGGGTCGCCGACCGCGACCTGATCAACCCGGCATTGCCGAGCCTGCAAGTGTGCGTGATGCTGACCAAGCTGCAGCTCAACGACCTGCAGCAGTCGCTGAAGCTGATCGTCGATGCCGCGCGCAAGACCCGCAGCTCGCCAGGCGATTTCTTCAACGAAATCGCCAGCGCCAGTGCTTACATGAGCCGCGACCCGGGCGCGCTGCCCAAGGGCGCCAACCTGGCCCAGGGCGGGGTACTCGGCGAATACCTCGAAGGCCTGCCGTACCGCAGCAAGTCGCTGAGCATGACCGAAGACCTGTGGCTGTCGCTGTCGGTGGCCGAACAGGAGGACTTCATCGACGAGCTGGACTCGAAGATCCGCCTGTACGAAACCTTCCACAACGATATGGCCAACTGGGTGCGTTTCGGCAACGCCGAGCCCGGCGATGCCCTGTACCGTGTGCCGTTGTCGACGCTGCCGTGATGATCAGCCTGCACGGGGTGCGCAAGACGCGCGGGCAGGGCGCCCAGCGCTATAGCCTGCAGATTGACCAGCTGCAGCTGGCGGCGGGCGCGCGGGTGGCGCTGGTCGGCCCAAGCGGCTGCGGCAAGAGCACCTTGCTCGACCTGCTGGCGCTGGTGCTGGCGCCGGATGCCGCCGACGCTTTCGTCGTCGCCGGCAGCGACGTGGCCGGCCTGTGGCAGCAGGGCCGCCTGGACCGGTTGGCAGCGCTACGCAGCCGCCAGCTGGGCTACGTGCTGCAGGCTGGTGGGTTGCTCGGCTTTCTGGATGTGCGCGGCAATATCCGCCTGCCCCGGCAACTGCTGGGCCTAGCCGAGGACGGCAGCGTCGAGCGCCTGGCCGAAGCGCTGGATGTGCACGATCAGCTGGCCAAGAAGCCTGCCGCGTTGTCGCTAGGGCAACGCCAGCGAGTCAGCTGTGCCCGTGCCCTGGCGCATGCGCCCGCGTTGTTGTTGGCCGATGAACCTACCGCAGCGCTGGACCCGGTGAACGCCGAGCGGGTCATGCAGCTGCTGCTGCGCGAGGCCCAGGCACGCCAGGTGACCTGTGTGCTGGCCACCCATGACGAAGCATTGGCACGCCGGGCCGGGTTGAGCGTGCTGCGCATGGCCTGCCGCCGCGATGCCGACGGCGGCGTCACCGCCACACTGGGGCAGGCCTGCTGATGCGCGCGTGGCTGATCGCCGGCCTGGCCTGGCAGGACTACCGCAACGATGCGCGGCTGTCGGCGTGCAGCGTGCTGGCACTGGTCGCAGTGATCGCACCGTTGCTGGTGCTGTTCGGGCTCAAGTTTGGCCTGGTCGGCAGCCTGACCGAGCGCCTGCAACGCGACCCGACGGTGCGCGAGATCGTGCCGCTGGGCGGGGGGCGTTTCGGCGCCGATTTCATCCACGAACTGGCGCAGCGACCGGACGTTGCCTTTGCCATCGCCCGTACCCGGCAGATCGCCGCTACCGCCGAGCTGTTGCTGCCGGCACGCGGGCGTGCGGTGACCGTGGAGATGCTGCCGACCGCTGCCGGCGACCCGTTGTTGCAGCAGGTGACGCCGCCGCAGGGGCTGCAGCAGGTGGTATTGAGCTTTACCGCCGCTGAAAAGCTCGGTGCCACGGCCGGTGACGAGCTGCAGGCCAGCTTCAGCCGGCAGCAGGCCGGCCAGCTGCAATGGCGCCAGACCCGCCTGCAGGTGGCGGCGGTGCTGCCGCTGGCGGCGTTCGAGCGCGATGGCCTGTTCGCCTCTCTGGCCCTGCTCGAGGCGGTCGAGGACTACCGCGACGGGCGCGGCGTGCCGGCGCTGGGCTGGCCGGGCGAGGCCGCAGGCAACGATACCCGGCGGGTGTACCCGGCGTTTCGCCTGTATGCCCGGGGGTTGGCCGATGTCGAGCCGCTGCGCGCGTATTTCGCCGAACGCAAGTGGCTGGTATCGACCCAGGCGGCGCAGATCGCCCAGGTGCAGGCGCTCAGCCGCAACCTCGACCTGGTGTTCTGGATCATCACCAGCCTGGCTGTGGCCGGTGCCCTGGCTGCCGTCGCCGCTGGCGCCCTGGCGGCGGTACAGCGCAAGCAGCGCGAACTGGCGGTGCTGCGCCTGCTGGGGTTCGGCACGGCGGCGCTGCTGCTGTTCGTGGTGCTGCAGGCGCTGTACAGCAGCGTGCTGGCGGCGGCCGCAGCCGGCGGCCTGTACCTGCTGGCCGAGCAGGGCTTGAACCGAATATTCACGCAGGTGCCCGGCGAACACGCCAGCCACCTGTTGCCGATGCATTACCTCGTTGCGTTGTCTACGGTGCTGCTGGCCAGCACCGCCGCCGCTGCCTTGGGCGGCTGGCGGGTGACGCGCATCGATGCCAGTCAAGGAATCCGTGATGTCTGAACTTCGCGCTGGGGCTGCGGCCCTGCTGTTGACCACGCTGGGCCTGGCCGCCTGCTCACCAGGCGCCGAAGAGCAGCCTGCCAAGCCGCAGGCCACCGCTGCCAGCGCCCCGACACAGGCACAGGCACCGGCACCGGCAGTCGACACCAGCAAGCTGGACAACCCCAAGCCGTTGCCGGGTGACGTCAGCCTGCCGCTGCCGTGCGGCGGCGAGTTGGTGCTGCGCAGTGTCTATGTGCTGGCCCAGGGCAGCCTGGACGACCGCGAGGTCAACCTCGGCTACCCGTTCAGCGAGGGTGAGGCCGGCTACCAGCAGTCGTTCATTTCCGGCTACCGGCGTGACTTCATCAACGGCCAGTTCAGCCTGCACGACCTTTCCGCCGACTGGCAGAAAGCCGTCGCCCCGAGCCTACCCAGGCTCGACCAGACCGGCCCGCTCAAGCCGATGATGTATTTCATCGGTAAGTACGAGGTCAGCGCCCGTCAATACGCGCAGGTGATGGCCCAGGCGCAATCGCTGGCCAGCGGCGAGCCGGCGCCGGCCTGCCAGCCCGACACCACGGCGGCCGGGCGCCTGCCCAAGGTCAAGCTGTCGCGTTTCGAGGCCGAGCGCTTCGCTGCGGTGTACAGCGCCTGGCTGCTCAAGCATCACCGCGAGCTGCTGCCGGTCAGTGGCCGTGGCAGCAAGGCCGAGGACGGCGGGGTCGGCTTCGTGCGCCTGCCCACCGAAGTGGAGTGGGAGTTCGCTGCCCGGGGTGGCTCGGCGGTGAGCCGCCAGGAGCTGGAAGGGCGCCTGTTCCCGCGCAAGGTGCCGGGCAGTGACAGCGACGGGCCGCTGGCCGATTGGGCAGTGTTCAACCAAGTGGCCGGTGGCACCGGGCAGGCTGCCCGGCTGATGCCGATCGGCACCCGCCTGCCAAACCCGCTGGGGCTGTTCGATATGATCGGCAATGCTGCGGAAATGGTCCAGGAGTCGTTCCAGCTGGTGCATGGCGGCCGCCTGCAAGGCGCCTATGGCGGCTTCGTGGTCAAGGGCGGCAATTACCTGGAAGGCGAAGGGACCTTGTTCACCGGCATGCGCCGCGAGTACCCGCTGTTCGGCGCCGACGGTACCGAACAGCGCAACGAGACCACCGGCTTCCGGGTGGCCATCGGCGCTCTGTCGGCACCCCGTTCGCGCTACCAGGAACTGTTCGAGCAGTGGCAGAAACAAGGCCGCCTGACCAGCCTGACCGATGACATCGACGCCGCCCAGGACCCGACCAAGCGCCTGGACAGCCTCATCGCCGCCACCACCGACCCACGCCAACAAGCCGAGCTGGGCCTGGTCAACGAAGAGCTCAAGCGCAGCGTGTCGCTGATCGGCCGCCAGCGCGAGGAAGCTGCCGGCAACCTGATCCAGTCCGCCGCGCTGGTGGCCGAAACCATCAACAACTACAACATCCGCCTGACCAACCTGCGCAACACCCAGGCCGAGGCTCAGGCGCGCGGTGACCAGACCAGCGTGCGTATGTACGCCGCCGCCATCAGCAACGGCCGCGCCGCCCTCGATGGCGCGGTGGCGATCTACATCGACAACCTGGCCAGTGGCACGCGCTACACCGAGGCGGTGATCCAGGCGCAGTTCCAGCGGGTCAAGGAAGAACTCAACCGCAAGCCGGTCCTGGGCAACAGCCTGGTGAGCCGTGCGACCCTGTTCGTCCGCCACGTTGGGGAGTACCGCCAGAACCGGCGGGCCGACCCGGCGACGATCCTCAAGGAGCTCCTGGCATCGGCCGCGGCGCGGCCCTCGTAGTAGTGGCTTCTGCCTGACGTACCCGCGGTGGGCATGAGGCCCGCCGTTTTAACCAACCACGTGAGAAAGTGACATGCTCAAGACCCTCTTCACGGCTTCCCATGCCCGTTCCGCCCTGCTGCTCGCCGCAGGTTTCAGCACTGTCCTGGTCGCCGGCTGCTCCAGCTCGCCGGTGTCCAAGGTGGGTGCCACGACCAAGGTCGAGTACTACCCGAGCTGCTACGAGCCGGTGCAGCACCTGCGTTCCACCGACGGTGACATGACCCGCTCGGTGGCCAGCGGTGCGGTCATCGGCGCCCTCGGCGGTGCCTTGACCGGCGCCCTGATCGACGGCGACAACCGCGGTCGCAATGCCGCCATCGGTGCAGCAGGTGGTGCCCTGGTGGGTGGCGCCGCCGGCTACTACACCGAGCGCCAGAAGCAGATCAGCGACGACAAGCAGCGCATCGCCTCGTACGCCACCGACATTGACAAGAGCGCCGCCGACCTGGACCGCACTACGGCCTATGCCAAGGCTTCGCAAAGCTGCTACCAGCGTGAGTTCACCAGCCTGATCGCAGGCCGCAAGGCCAACCGCATCAACGACACCGAAGGGCGCAAGCGCCTGGCCGAGATCGTCTCGGGCCTGCAGGAGTCGAACAAGCTGCTGGCCACCGTCAATGGCCGCGTCGCGGAAAACCTCGACAGCTACACCCAGGCCTACGAGCAGGACCTCAAGCAGGTCGGCGTGGCGCGTACCGAAGTCGCCACCGTGGCCGCACCGGCCAAGACCACCGGCAAGAAGACCCAGGCCAAGAAGGTCAACAAGGCCGTGCCGCAAGAGGCCGTAGCCACCGAGAAGACCCTGCAGAAGGCCGCCACCAAGAAGGCCGAGGCCCAACAGGTGGCCAACGCTGGCGTGGACCAGGTCAACAAGATGTGCCGCAGCCCCGACATGGGTGACTGGGCGCCGGTACCGTGCCCGAACGTGTAATCCCACGCTGCGTTGCGCTCGCGCCGCTGCACCCGCAGCCCGTGTGCAGGTCGCCTGACCTGCCTGGGCCGCGGTTGCGCCGGCGCAGCGGCTTTTTGAAACTAGGAGAGTTGTTGTGACAGACCTGATGACCGACGTGCTCGGCGGCTACCGGCAGCAAATGGCACGCCAGCGGTTGTTGCTGACCCTCGACCAGCAGAAGCTATTCAGGGCCATTGATTCCGACCCGGGTATCGTTGGCGCGGGTGTTGTCTACATCGATGCCCAGTACAACGTGATCGTCCTGCGCGAATTCAAGCCGATCTGCAGCATCGCGCCCAAGCGCGTGATTTTGCAGGAGGCGCCACCTTACAAGTCACCTGAACAGTTCATGACCCAGCTGCAGACCGGCGCTCGTGAGCGCAAGGTGATGGCAGAGGCCGTGAACGCCAGTTTGAGTTGCCTGTCGGCCTACCTGGGTTGGGTCGTCATGTTCAGCGGCACCATTGCCGTACCTTTCACTGGCGGCGCCAGCATGGTGTTGACGGCGGTCGGTTATGCCGCCGCAGCGGCAGGGACCGGGCAGTGCATGATGGGCGGGTATCGGGTGTTCAACGAAGTGTTCGACCCTGGGCAGAACGACTGGCTCGACAGTAATGACACGGTCCAGACGGTAATGAGCATACTCGACGGCGTAGCGCTGGCCGGTGTGGGCGCATCGAGCCTGACCACCGTGCGTTTCCTGCAGGCACGCAAAGCGGCGACCGGCAAGGGCTGGAGAGAGCTGTTCCAGAGCCTGTCGCGGCAGCAGCGCAAGGCCCTGGCCGAGGAACTTCTGCAGATCAAGCACCCGTCGCTCACCGCCAAGCAGCTGAAGCTGAAGCAGGCGGCGGGTACCGCGATCAAGCGTTTCACCCCCACCCAAATCCAGCACGCCACGCATACCTTGATCAAGGACTCGATTGGCGGCTTGTCGGGTTTTGCCAGCAGTAGCTTCGTGCAGTCGGTTGCCGTGGGGCTTTATGAGGAAATTGACGAATGACCCATGGCCAGGAACTGCAAGCATTCCTTTCCCGTTATTTCGGCGTGTTCATTGCCGAGTTTTTCTTTTCCTGCATGGCGCTGGGCGGTACCGTCTCGCTGGTGTTCTCCACCTATATGCGCGGTTCAGACCCTGAACTCTCGGTGATGGTGCTGGCGGCAGCCGGTGTAGTGAGCGCCGCCTCGCATATCGCCATGGTGCGTGGCTTTGCCTGGGGCGTGCGCGGTGTGGTCGGCATCCTCGTGGTTGCCTTGCTCGCCGCATTGCCCAGCTACGGTTATCGCCCGCACATGGGGGGGTATATTTCCGTCCTGGTGTTCGGTTTGCTGGCTCTGCTGATCATCAACAGCCAGCGCTATCGGGACATGCGTGTTCGCCTGATGGAGTATCGGGACATCCGTAAATTCAACCGCCGGGTAGCGAAAGCCGGTAAATGACACCTTTGTGTTGATGTAACGAGGCTATCTGAATGAATCTGCGCCAAAAGCGTACCTGGCTTGGCGGTTTGCTGTTGCCCTTGCTCGCCGCCTGCAACGGGCACAAGGTCGAACGCGTCGTGGTGTATGAAAACGACGTCCATCACTGGCGCATCGAGCACGTGGTAGCGCACAACTGGCCTGCTGGGTCTCGCCAGTACTACGAGGTATTTCTCAAAGACCGCTTGCTGATCCTGCCCGCTAACACCTTCAACGACGTGCGCGACATCCGCGAGTTCATTGCCGCCGGCGGCTTCGATATCAGCAACTGGCGCAACGATACGGTCGTTGTGGCGTTCGAGAACGTGCAGGAGCGCAAGGGCGGCAACGAGCACTTTGTCCGCTCGCTGATGATCACCCCGACGCACCAGGAAGGGGAGGTGATACTGGCCGACATGACCACCCGCCAGCAGGTT
This sequence comes from Pseudomonas sp. FYR_7, assembly GCF_043106155.1. Lineage (NCBI taxonomy): Bacteria > Pseudomonadati > Pseudomonadota > Gammaproteobacteria > Pseudomonadales > Pseudomonadaceae > Pseudomonas > Pseudomonas sp. FYR_7. The sequence goes on along the minus strand of NZ_JBICMI010000049.1, from coordinate 137,897 downwards.
GCCGTGCAGCGGGTGGAGCCGGATGGTGATCACTGACGTGGGTGACGGCTTGCGCTGCAACCATAAGGTGAACAGCGGACTGAGGGGGAGTGACACCGGTCTCTCTGGTGCCATTAGCGCTTCCATCTGCTTTCCACTTGCGTGGCCTGAGCGCTCGACCCACTCTGGGCGGATAACGGCACTGCCAGGGACACGGGTCCCTGTCAACTCATGGCTCACGATGGTTCAAATTGGAACCCGATCCTTCCTTGCCATTCGACGATACAACACAACCGTCGAGCACAGCGCACACAGTGCAGCAAATGCGACCCAGTAAGCAGGCGCTGCTTTGTCACCGGTTTCATGGATCAACCAAGTCGACATGACCGGTGTGAAACCGCCGAACAGAGCCGTAGCCAAACTGTAGGCTAGGGAAAAGCCCGCTACCTTCACTTCGACTGGCATGATTTCCGTGAGCGCCGGGATCATCGCACCGTTGTACATCGCATAGAGGAAGGAGAACCACAGCAGTACCTCAAGCATGTGCGCGAAGCTTGCCGCATGGGCCAGGTAAGACAGTGCCGGGTAAGCGGTGAACAAGGTGAGTACGGTCATGGCGATCAGGATTGGTTTACGACCGAAACGGTCGCTGAGCGTGCCGCCGATGGGTAGCCAGATAAAGTTGGACACGCCTACCAGAAGCGTCACCAGCAGCGCGTCGTTTGCGCTCAGGTTGAGCACAGTCTTACCAAAGGTCGGCGCGTACACGGTGATCAGGTAGAAAGCGCTGGTGGTCATGGCGACCATCAACATGCCCGCGATGACTACCGATGAGTTGCGGCCGAGGGTGGCGATCACTTGCTTCATGGTCGGGCGATGCTGACGCTTCTCGAACGCTTCGGTTTCTTGCAGGTTACGGCGCAGGAAGAAGATGAACGGGATGATCAGGCAGGCAGCGGCGAACGGAATTCGCCAGCCCCACTCGCTGATCTCGGCCGGCGCCAGGCTTTGGTTCAGCCCGTAACCCAACGCAGCGGCGACCACGATGGCGACCTGTTGGCTGCCGGATTGCCAGCTGGTATAGAACCCTTTGCGACCTGGTGTAGCCATTTCGGCTAGGTAGACCGACACGCCGCCCAATTCCGCACCGGCGGAGAAGCCTTGCAGCAAGCGGCCAAGTAGTACGAGTGCGGGTGCCCAATAGCCGATCGTGGCAAAGCCAGGGACCAGGACGATGAGCAGCGTGCCACTCGCCATGATTGACAGCGTGACGATAAGGCCTTTGCGGCGGCCCACATCGTCGATGTAAGCGCCCAGAATCACCGCCCCCAGTGGCCGCATGAGGAAACCGGCGCCGAACACCGCGAAGGTCATCATCAGCGAGGCGAATTCGCTGGAGGCTGGGAAGAAAGCTGAAGCGATTTGGGTGGCGTAGAAACCGAACAGGAAGAAGTCAAATTGTTCGAGGAAGTTACCAGATGTGACACGTAGAACCGCCGCGGCCTTGGACCGGGCGGGAGGCGAAGCGGGCATAGACGGTTCTCCAGCATAAATCTGTTCGTTTTTGAGCGGTCAAGCGCCTCGATTATGCTGGACACATCCTGAAATGCTTAATGAAACATTCTGATCACTGCAGCGCAGGGCGCACTCACGCGACACGACAGCTAACAGGCGCTTGTACCCATTCGCAAAGGTCATCGTTTGACGAAAGAACCGATTTTCAGCCGCAGATTTGTCAGATCACTGGTCTTTTTCCAGGCTCCGGCTGCTTCTCCACGCCGGTACAACCCGCGTTGGCACCAGATAACGTTTTTGTCGCCAGGCAACAGGTGAGCGACCTCCGCTACATCGGCCGTAGACTTTCCGCCTGCTGTAGCACGTGTCGGAGGTGCAGTGAAGGGTTCAGCGTTGACTGGATTTCAGTACAAAAGCTGAATAAGAAAATTTCAGAGGGATTGAGTGCACAATGAGCTCATCCGGGCCTTGTGCACTCAATCAACATCGCTTGTAGCAGGAGGGTTCAGTTTAGTGTTGGTTAAAAAACTTCAGCCGGAAGTGAAAACCTACGCGCTTGAGGATCAATCCCAGCTCAACGCCCCACCGGTCTGATACTCGATCACCCGCGTCTCGAAGAAGTTCTTCTCCTTCTTCAAGTCCATGATCTCGCTCATCCACGGGAACGGGTTGGTCGTGCCTGGGTACTCTTCCTTCAGGCCGATCTGCGTCAGGCGACGGTTGGCGATGAACTTGAGGTAGTCCTCCATCATCGCTGCGTTCATGCCCAATACCCCGCGTGGCATGGTGTCACGGGCGTATTCGATCTCCAGCTGGGTCCCTTGCAGGATCATCTGGGTGGCTTCTTCCTTCATCGCCGCATCCCACAGGTGCGGGTTTTCGATCTTGATCTGGTTGATCACGTCGATACCGAAGTTCAAGTGCATCGACTCGTCACGCAGGATGTACTGGAACTGCTCGGCCACGCCAGTCATCTTGTTGCGGCGGCCCATGGACAGGATCTGGGTGAAGCCGCAATAGAAGAAGATGCCTTCCAGCACGCAGTAGTAGGCGATCAGGTTGCGCAGCAGTTCCTTGTCAGTCTCGACGGTGCCGGTGTTGAATTCCGGATCGGAGATGGCGCGGGTGTACTTAAGGCCCCAGGCCGCTTTTTTCGCGACCGACGGGATCTCGTGGTACATGTTGAAGATCTCGCCTTCATCCATGCCCAGCGACTCGATGCAGTACTGGTAGGCGTGGGTGTGGATCGCCTCCTCGAAGGCCTGGCGCAGGATGTACTGGCGGCACTCGGGGTTGGTGATCAGGCGGTATACGGCCAGGGCCAGGTTGTTGGCAACCAGCGAGTCGGCCGTGGAGAAGAAGCCCAGGTTGCGCATGACGATGCGGCGCTCGTCCTCGGTCAGGCCGTCCTGGCTCTTCCACAGGGCGATGTCGGCGGTCATGTTGACCTCCTGCGGCATCCAGTGGTTGGCGCAGCCGTCGAGGTACTTCTGCCAGGCCCAGTCGTACTTGAACGGGACCAGCTGGTTGAGGTCGGCGCGGCAGTTGATCATGCGCTTCTCATCCACCGCCACACGGGCAGAGGAGCCTTCCAGCTCAGCCAGGCCTTCGGCAACGTCCAGGGCGTCCAGGGCCGCCTTGGCGCGCTTGACGGCCTCGGAGTCCGAGGCCGTGGCGGCGCGAGCTTCCAGGGCCGCGGCACCGCCGGCGCTGTCGAGCTTGTCGAGGGTGGCGGCGGCGTGTGCCTGCGCAGGGGTATTGCCTTTGGCGGCGACTTCGCCGTCATCTTCTTTATCGAATTCGTCCCAGCTCAGCATGGTGAGAGTCTCCTGCTCGAGGGCCATCTGTGGAGTATGGCCGGTAGATCTTGGTTGCGGTGCGGTGCACGCAAATCAGCGGTGCCCGTGGCGGGCTGGCCCCAGCGGCGAGGCTGCGGCTTTTGTATCGAGTAGCGGGGCGGCAGCGCCATACCCGCAGGCTTGCATACAGCTCTACAAAAAAGAGGCTTCCCGCAGGAAGCCTCGGCCTGGCCTTACTGGCAGGCTTCGCAGTCCGGCTCGTCGATCGCGCAGGCCTTGGGCACTGGCGCAGGGCCGGCTGCCTGGACCGGGGCGCTGTCGCCACCGCTGGACACGGCGTTAAGCTTGCCGGTGTTGATGGTCGACTTCTCGGTGCTGGTAGCGGCCAGGGCACGGAGGTAGTAGGTGGTTTTCAGACCACGGTACCAGGCCATGCGGTAGGTCACGTCCAGCTTCTTGCCCGAAGCACCGGCGATGTACAGGTTCAGCGATTGAGCCTGGTCGATCCACTTCTGACGACGGGAAGCGGCGTCGACGATCCACTTGGTTTCCACTTCGAAGGCCGTGGCGTACAGCTCCTTGAGCTCTTGTGGAATACGCTCGATCTGCTGTACCGAACCGTCGTAGTACTTCAGGTCGTTGATCATGACCGAGTCCCACAGGCCACGGGCCTTGAGGTCGCGAACCAGGTACGGGTTGATCACGGTGAACTCGCCCGACAGGTTCGATTTCACGTAAAGGTTCTGGTAGGTCGGCTCGATCGACTGCGACACGCCGGTGATGTTGGCGATGGTCGCGGTTGGCGCGATGGCCATGATGTTCGAGTTACGAATACCTTTCTGTACACGGGCACGGACCGGCGCCCAGTCCAGGGTTTCGTTCAGGTCGACGTCGATGTACTTCTGGCCACGGGCCTCGATCAGGATCTGTTGCGAGTCCAGCGGCAGGATGCCTTTGGACCACAGCGAGCCCTGGAACGTCTCGTAGGCACCGCGCTCATCGGCCAGGTCGCAGGAGGCCTGGATGGCGAAGTAGCTGACCGCTTCCATCGACTTGTCGGCGAATTCGACGGCAGCGTCGGAGCCGTAGGCGATGTGCTGCAGGTACAGCGCATCCTGGAAGCCCATGATGCCCAGGCCCACCGGACGGTGCTTGAGGTTCGAGTTACGCGCTTGCGGCACCGAGTAATAGTTGATGTCGATCACGTTGTCGAGCATGCGCACGGCCGTGTTGACGGTGCGTTGCAGTTTGGCGGTGTCCAGCTTGCCATCGACAATGTGGTTCGGCAGGTTGATCGAGCCCAGGTTGCAGACCGCGATCTCGTCCTTGTTGGTGTTCAAGGTGATCTCGGTGCACAGGTTCGAGCTGTGCACCACGCCCACGTGCTGCTGAGGCGAGCGCAGGTTGCACGGGTCCTTGAAGGTCAGCCACGGGTGGCCGGTCTCGAACAGCATCGAGAGCATCTTACGCCACAGGTCCTTGGCCTGGATGGTCTTGAACACCTTGATCTTGTTGTACTCGGTCAGGGCTTCGTAGTACTCGTAACGCTCTTCGAAGGCCTTGCCGGTCAGGTCGTGCAGGTCTGGCACTTCCGAGGGCGAGAACAGGGTCCACTTGCCGTCGTCGAAGACACGCTTCATGAACAGGTCAGGGATCCAGTTGGCAGTGTTCATGTCGTGGGTACGACGGCGATCATCACCGGTGTTCTTGCGCAGCTCGATGAATTCTTCGATGTCCAGGTGCCAGGTTTCCAGGTAGGCACACACAGCGCCCTTGCGCTTGCCGCCCTGGTTGACCGCAACAGCGGTGTCGTTCACGACTTTGAGGAACGGCACGACGCCCTGGGACTTGCCATTGGTGCCCTTGATGTAGGAGCCCAGTGCACGCACCGGCGTCCAGTCGTTGCCCAGGCCACCTGCGAATTTGGACAGCATGGCGTTGTCGTGGATCGCGTGGTAGATGCCCGACAGGTCGTCCGGGACGGTGGTCAGGTAGCAGCTCGACAGCTGCGGGCGCAGGGTGCCGGCGTTGAACAGGGTCGGGGTCGAGGCCATGTAGTCGAAGGACGACAACAGGTTGTAGAACTCGATCGCGCGCGCTTCCTTGTCCTTTTCTTCCAGTGCCAGGCCCATGGCCACACGCATGAAGAACACCTGTGGCAGCTCAAAGCGCACGCCATCCTTGTGGATGAAGTAGCGGTCGTACAGGGTTTGCAGGCCCAGGTAGGTGAACTGCTGGTCACGCTCGTGATCGATGGCCTTGCCCAGGCGCTCCAGGTCATAGGCTGCCAGTGCCGGGTTGAGCAGCTCGAACTCCACACCCTTGGCGACGTAGGCCGGCAGGGCCTTGGCATACAAGTCGGCCATTTCGTGGTGCGTGGCGCTGTCGGCAACGTTCAGGAAGGCCAGGCCTTCGGCGCGCAGGGTGTCCATCAGCAGGCGAGCGGTGACAAACGAGTAGTTCGGCTCACGCTCGACCAGGGTGCGCGCAGTCATCACCAGGGCGGTGTTGACGTCCTTGATGGCCACGCCGTCGTACAGGTTCTTCAGGGTTTCGCGCTGGATCAGGTCGCCATCGACTTCGGCCAGGCCTTCGCAGGCTTCGCTGATGATGGTGTTCAGGCGCGCCATGTCCAGCGGCGCCAGGCTGCCGTCGGCCAGGGTGATGCGAATGCTTGGGTGCGGCTCGACCACGGCGTCGGTGCTGACGCGGGTGGCGCGCTCCTTGGCGCGCTGCTCACGGTAGATGACGTAGTCACGGGCGACTTTCTGCTCGCCGGCGCGCATCAGGGCCAGTTCGACCTGGTCCTGGATTTCTTCGATGTGGATGGTGCCACCCGATGGCATGCGACGCTTGAACGTGGCCGAGACCTGCTCGGTCAGGCGCGCGACGGTGTCGTGAATGCGCGACGAAGCGGCGGCGGTACCGCCTTCAACTGCGAGAAACGCCTTGGTGATGGCCACGGTGATCTTGTCGTCGGTGTAAGGGACGACAGTACCGTTACGCTTGATCACGCGCAGTTGGCCAGGGGCAGTGGCGGCCAGATCCTGATTGGATTCGGCAACCTGCGGGGCCTTGGCCTGCGGGTTCTCGCGAGTCGTGTCGGTTTGCATGGGTGGGTGTCTCCACAGTTTCTATATTGATCAGGCGCCCAATTGGGCGCCCACCGTTCCGTCCACTTGCTCGATTGCCTGGCGGGGATGCGCAACGCAAGCGCATCCGTCCGCGCGGGCGTACCGACTTCGGGACAGACTCAGGAATAAGGGCAATGGCTTGCCGCTCCCTGGCCGAAGTCAAAAGTTCCGGGTTGCCGGAATCTGTTGCTGATGAGTGCCAGGCTCGCCTGGTGCACCCATGCCCGAACAAGGCCCTGGCAGGGCTTGCCTCGGTCGCCTCCGCAGGAGCGGTTTGGCTGCTGAAACCACCGTAAGTTCAGCCGAAAAATCCGATGATTTTGCGGGTTGACTTTTGTAAGTGATTTTGCACGAACCCCTATATCTAGTGGTTCGTCGCGATCGCGATACAAGATAATGCGGTATGGGGGTGTTTGCAAGGCGAGCGGCTGTGGATATCTTGTGGGTACTTTGTGAGTGAAACGTAAGTATTCGCTGTAGGCCTTGTGCCCACTGGTTTGAAGTATTTTTCTGCGTCTGCTTGCCGCTGGGCAGTTTTTTTCAGGGGCTGCCAACGCACTCGGATCTTTGTCCGCAGAATCATCCAGTGGGTTGGCTCGGCAGGGCGCTGGTCGTACTATCCAGGGAAAAACAGCACCAACAGGCCCTACGCCATGGATCCAACGCCACCGCGCATCCTCATTGTCGAAGACGATCAGCGTCTGGCCGAGCTGACCGCCGAATACCTGAGCGCCCAAGGGTACGCGGTCAGTGTCGAGGGCGATGGTGCGCGTGCAGCGCGACGCATCATCGATACCCAGCCGGACCTGGTCATGCTCGATGTGATGTTGCCGGGGGAAGATGGCATGAGCATCTGTCGCCGCGTGCGCAGCCGATACCCTGGGCCCATCCTGATGCTCACGGCACGCACCGACGAGCTGGATCAGGTGCAAGGGCTGGACATCGGCGCAGACGACTACGTGTGCAAGCCCGTACGCCCCCGGCTGTTGCTGGCGCGCATCCAGGCCCTGCTGCGTCGCAGCGAGGCGCCTGCGGGCAAGCGCCAGGACCTGACCTTCGGCGCGCTGCGCATCGACAGCCGGGTGCGTGAGGCGTGGCTCGGCGAGCGGCAGATCGAGCTTACGGGCGCCGAATTCGACCTGCTGTGGCTGCTGGCCAGCAACGCTGGCAAGGTACTGACCCGCGAACAGATATCCACGGCGCTGCGCGGTGTCGGCTATGACGGCCAGGACCGCTCCATCGACATACGCATTTCCCGCATCCGCCCTCGCATCGGCGACGACCCCATCCAACCCCGGTTGATCAAGACCCTGCGCAGCAAAGGCTATCTGTTTGTGGGCCAATGCCCGTGAACTCCATTTTCCTGCGCATTTACGGCGGCATGCTGGCGGTGCTGGTGCTGGTGGCGCTGCTGGGGGTGCTCAGCCTGCACCTGGTCAACGAAGTACGTGCCGCCCAGCATCGCGAGGGCCTGGCCCAAGGCACGTTCAGCCTCATGGCAGACAACCTGGCCTTGCAGAGCGACACCGAGCGCAAGCGTTCCCTGCTGCTGTGGGGGCGGCTGCTGGGGGTGCCGCTGCAATTGCAGCCCATGTCGGCCTTCGCCCTCGATGGCACACAACGCGCGCGCCTGTACCGCAGCCTCGTGGTGGTCGAGAAGACCGGCCCGCATGCGGCTCGGGTGTTGCGCAGGGTAGGGCAGCAGGACCTGCTGCTGGTCGCCCAGGTCAGGCAGATCAGCGAGCAACTGGCCCGCGCGACCCTCTACTTGCTGGCCGACGAGTTGGTGCGTTACCCGGTGACCGAACAGCAGCAGCGCCTGGAGCAGATCAAGCGCGACAAGGGCTTCGGGTTCGGGGTTGCCCTGCAGCGCATCGAGCGGGCCAGCCTGGATGACGATCAGCGGCGCCGGGTGGAGGAGGGTGACACGGTGATGGCGCTGGGCATGGATGGCGATTCCATACGCGTGTTCGCCGGGCTCTCCGGCTCGCCGTGGGTACTGGAGATCGGGCCCTTGCACCAGCTCAACCCTTACCCACCCCAGTTGCTGGTATTGATCACCCTGGTTGGGCTGAGCCTGATTGGCCTGGTGGTCTACCTGCTGGTGCGCCAACTGGAGCGGCGCGTGTCCGGCCTGGCGCTGGCCGCGGCGGGCATCGCCCAGGGCAGCCTGGACACACGCGTCCCCGCAGGCGATGCCGACTCGGTCGGGCGCCTGGCCGCTGCATTCAATGGCATGGCCGAGCACTTGCAGCGCTCGCTGTCCATGCAGCGCGAGCTGGTGCGTGCCGTGTCGCACGAGCTGCGCACCCCCGTGGCCCGCTTGCGCTTCGGTCTGGAAATGGTCGAAAGCGCCGCCACCGAGCAGGCCCGCGCCAAGCACCTTGCCGGCATGGACGGCGACATCCAGGACCTGGACAAGCTGGTCGACGAAATGCTCACCTACGCGCGCCTCGAGCAGGGCGCCCCGGCGCTGACATTCCAGCGTATCGACCTGGATGCCTTACTCGATCAGGTCATTGCCGAATTGGCTCCACTGCGCCGTGAGATACGCCTGCTGCGAGGCGATTGCCAGGGCGTCGAAGGCGAGACCTCCTGGGTCGAGGCAGAACCCCGCTACCTGCACCGCGCCGTGCAGAATCTGGTGAGCAATGCCCTGCGCCATGCCGAGCATGAGGTGCGCGTGCGCTACCAGCTAGGCCCGCAGGTCTGCCGTATCGATGTGGAAGATGACGGCCCAGGCATCCCGGAAGGGGTGTGGGACCGCATCTTCACGCCGTTCATGCGTCTGGACGACAGCCGGACCCGGGCCTCCGGTGGCCATGGCCTGGGTTTGTCGATCGTGCGCCGTATCATCTATTGGCACGCAGGCCGTGCCACGGTAGGCCATGGCAAGGCCCTGGGAGGCGCCTGTTTCAGCCTCGCCTGGCCGCGGCAACAGGCGCCGTTGTAGGCCTCAGGCGCTGACCAGGCTCAGCAAATGGCCGTCCTGCAGGCAGAATTGCCCCTGCAATTGATCGCCCTTGCGCCATTGGGCGGACAGGTCGGTGAGCAGGCGCAGCGTGGCCAGCCCTTCAGCGGACCATTCGAGCAGCTCGGCATGTTCGAAGTAAAAGCGCTGACCTGTGAGGGGGTAGAGCGTCTTGAACAGGCTTTCCTTCAGCGAGAAGGTCAGGGTCACGGCCAGGCCCAACTGCCGGTGGTCCAGGCGCTCCAGCTCCATCGGCGTGAGGATCTCGCCCATCAGGCGCTCGGCGCGCTCGTCATCGAGCAGCGCTTCCTGATCCAGCCCCAGCCCGCGACAGCTGCTTTGGGCGGCAACCACCGCCGCCGCCCAGCCTTTACCGTGGGTAATCGAGCCCCGGATACCGGCAGGCCAGATGGGGGAGCGGTCTTGGTGGGTGGTGGGCACGTAGTCCCGGCCATCCAACTGCTGCAATGCAGCACGCGCGCATACCCGTCCGGCGACATATTCAGCCTGGCGTTTGGCGACTGAACGTAGCAGGCCCGCACTGGGCACGATGCCAGCACGCGCGAAATCGTCCGGGGTAATGCTTGTGGGGTCGAAGGCGCAACTGACCAGCACCGCGCCAGGCAGGGGGCGGGGCAAGGGCCAGTGTTGCCGAAGCGAGGTACAGCAGGCAGGAAGGGTAGTCATGCGCGGTATTGTGCCAGCTGAGCAGGGGTTGCGGGAGGTGCAGGGCGATGCTGCCCGGCACATGGGCGAAGTTTTCAACGCAAGCATGAAAACGCGCCCAGTGTTGCCTACCTGTCACGGTGAGCGCTGGCATCCCATCATGGCTGCCCCGTGTGATCACTCATCGAACACTTGCTTGAAGAACGCCTGCATGTCTGCCCAGGAGCGGTCGTCGGCTGCCTTGTCATAACCGATGTCCGGGCCGCCGTGATTCCCATGGCTCAGTCGGTCGGCATCAGGGTTGGTGAACCCGTGCTTGGCCCCGTCGAGGCTGACGAAGCGGTAATTCACCTTCGCCGCGTCCATCTCTGCCTTGAAGGCCTGCACTTGTTCGGCCGTCACCATGCTATCTGCCGCGCCGTGCTCCACCAGAATCGCCGCCCTCACCACCCCAGGCTTTGCTGGAGTAGCGGTAGCCAGGGCGCCATGGAAACTCACCACCCCGTCAAGCTTCTCGCCGCGCCTGGCGGCATCGAGTACCACCTTGCCGCCAAAGCAGTACCCCACAGCGCCCAGGTCATGCTTGTTGGTGTTGGGCTGCAGCTTGAGCAACGCCAGCCCGGCGTCGAAACGCCTGGCAGCAGCCTTGGGGTCCTTGAGTGCTGCCGCCATGAACGCCTGGGCGTCTTGAGGGTGCTCGGTGTGCTTGCCGTCACCGTACATATCGATAGCCAGGGCGTTGTAACCCAGCGCTGCCAAGTCCCGGGCGCGCCGTTTGGCATAGTCATTGAGCCCCCACCACTCATGCACCACCACGATGCCAGGCCGCTTGCCGGTGACGGCGTCGTCATAGGCGTAATAGCCCACCAGCCGGTTGCCGTCGGCATCCTGATAGGGAATCTCGCGGGTCTGTACCGCCGCCTGGGCGAAGGCGGCGGTACACATCAAGGTCAAGGCCAGCAAGGCGCGCATGGTGACTACTCCTGGATTGCGATCGGTTCGTTCAGTCAATGTTCAGCAGGGGTTCAGTCGAGGTTCAGTGTGCCCTGCTTACTCTAGCTTCCAGACCTCAACAGCGCACTCGACTGGAGTAACCTCACCATGAAAACATTCAACACCCTGCTTGCCGCCGTAGCCGTCTGCGCCGCTGGCATGACCAGCGCCCAGGCGGCCGACGAAAACTTCGCCAGCCTCACCTACGGCCAGACCAGCGACAAGGTTCGCAAGTCAGGCCTGCTGCAGCGCAACACCGACCACCTCAACACCGACGGCGTGATCGCCAAGGACGGTACCTGGGGCGTGCGCCTGGGCCGTATCAATGACCAAGGTCGCTACTACATGACCTACGACAACGTCTCCGGTGACCACAGCGGCTTGAAACTTCGCCAGGAAAACCTGCTGGGCAGCTATGACCTGTTCCTGCCCGTAGGCGATACCACCAAGCTGTTCGGCGGCGGTACCCTGGGCATGACCAAGCTGTCCCAGGAATCGCCAGGCCTGAGCCGCGACACCGACTACGGTTACGCCTACGGCCTGCAGGCAGGCGTCATCCAGGACATTACCGACAAGGCCTCGGTCGAACTGGGCTACCGTTACCTGCGCACCAATGCCGCCACCGAAGTCAGCCCCCACGGCGCGCCGAAGGCCGGTACATTGCGCCTGAGCAGCAGCGCGCAGACCTATCTGGCGGCTTCCTACAAGTTCTGACCTGCCCGTCGCGTTATCCTGTAGCGACCCGGGTCTGGCAAGCCAGCTCCAACCAGTGCCATGCTGGGCCATCGGGCCGGTAGGCGCACGCGGTGGGGCTGGCTTGTCAGCATTGGGCACCGTACAGGCACATCCATCAAGGAGCTGCACATGAAACTGCTGGTGGTCGAGGACGAAGCCTTGCTTCGCCATCACCTCTATACCCGCCTGGGGGAAAGTGGCCACGTGGTCGAGGCGGTCGCCAATGCCGAGGAGGCGTTGTACCAGGCCGAGCAGTACCACTTCGACCTGGCAGTGGTCGACCTGGGGCTGCCGGGCATCAGTGGTCTGGAGCTGATCACGCGCCTGCGCAACCAGGCCAAGACCTTCCCCATCCTCATCCTCACTGCCCGCGGCAACTGGCAGGACAAGGTCGAAGGGCTGGCCGCTGGCGCCGACGACTACCTGGTCAAGCCGTTCCAGTTCGAAGAACTGGAGGCGCGCCTCAATGCGCTGCTGCGCCGCTCCAGCGGCTTTACCCAGTCAACCATCGCCGCCGGCCCGTTGGTCCTGGACCTCAATCGCAAGCAGGCCACGCTCGACGAGCAGCCACTGGGCCTGACCGCCTATGAATACCGCATCCTTGAGTACCTGATGCGTCATCACCAGCAGGTGGTGGCCAAGGATCGCCTGATGGAGCAGCTCTACCCTGGCGATGAAGAGCGTGATCCGAACGTCATCGAAGTGCTCATCGGGCGCTTGCGGCGCAAGCTCGAAGGCGAATGCGGCTTCAAGCCCATCGATACCGTGCGCGGGCTTGGCTACCTGTTCACCGAGCGCTGCCGATGATTCGATCCCTGCGCGTGCGCCTGATGCTGGCCGCTGCCGTGTTGGCGGTGCTGTTCATGCTGGCGCTGCTGCCAGCCTTGCAGAAAGCCTTCAGCCTTGCCTTGCAGGAATCGATCGAGCAACGCCTAGCCTCGGACGTGACTACACTGATCTCGGCGGCGCGTATCGAAAACGGGCAGCTGCAGATGCCGGCGCTGTTGCCTGACGAGCGCTTCAACCTGCCCTATACCGGCCTGCTGGGGTACATCTTCGACCGCAGTGGCCACCTGGTCTGGCAGTCCCGGGCCACGGCAGCGCAGAACATCAACTACCAGCCTCGCTACGATGGCCGCGGAAACGAGTTCGCCCGCATCCACCAGGCCAACGGTGAGGAATTCTTCGTCTATGACGTCGAGATAAAGCTGCTGGGCGGCAAGAGTGCTGCCTTCAGCATCGTGGCCCTGCAGCCAGTACGCGACTACCAGCGCACCCTCGACGGCCTGCGTGAAAAACTCTACCTGGGCTTCGGCGCTGCCTTGCTGGCACTGCTGGCGCTGCTCTGGGCAGGGTTGACCTGGGGGTTGCGCTCGCTGCGCCGGCTCAGCCGCGAGCTCGACGATCTGGAATCCGGCGCGCGGGACGGCCTGAGTACCCAGCACCCCCGCGAACTGCTGCGCCTGACCGGTTCGCTGAACCGCCTGCTGCAAAGCGAGCGCGAGCAACGCCAGCGTTACCGGGACTCGCTGGACGACCTGGCGCACAGCCTGAAGACGCCCTTGGCCGTGTTGCAGGGGGTGGGCGAAAGCCTGCAGCAGCACAACGGCGAGCGCGAGCAGGCCAGGGTCCTGCAGAGCCAGATCGAACGCATGAGCCAGCAGATCGACTATCAACTGCAACGCGCCAGCCTGCGCAAGAGCGGCCTGGTGCGCCATAGCGTGGTGCTACGCCCCTTGCTCGACAGCCTGTGCAGCACGCTGGCCAAGGTCTATCGCGACAAGCACGTGGAGGTGACCTTGCAGGTGCCAGACCAGGCACGGGTGCCCGTGGAGCAGGGCGCATTGCTCGAACTGCTGGGTAACCTTCTGGAAAACGCCTACCGCCTGAGCCTGGGCCAGATAAGGGTAAGCCTGTTCAGAGAAGCCGGACGGCTGACCCTGTGTATCGAAGATGACGGCCCAGGCGTGCCCGCCGATCAGCGCCAGCGCATTCTGGAGCGCGGCGAGCGGCTGGACAGCCAGCACCCGGGGCAAGGCATTGGCCTGGCTGTGGTGAAGGACATCATCGACAGCTACGATGCCGAACTGAGCCTCGATGACTCGACGCTTGGTGGCGCCGCCTTCCGTATCACCTTCAATCTGGAATGAGCCCAGGCGGTTTTCCGCCATCTGGGCCGCTCCAGTTCCGCCAGCGGGCGGAAACCCGCCACCCTTGCTCAGGTTTCGCCCCGCCGTTGGGCATGGAAAGCCAGCAATAGCCCAGCCTGCACCCGGTTTGGGCATTTTGGCATCACCCTTGCTATCGCTATTGGCAGAGGCCTCAACAGGCAGCTCTACCACAACGACAAATCCCTCCAAGTGCAGGAGGGTTAGCGATTCAGGTGCTGCACCCCTGGAACAGGGTGGCGCGGCACACTTGAGGAAAAACAGCCATGACGACACGTCAGCCGCTTTACAAATCCCTGTATGTCCAGGTGTTGGTTGCCATCACCATCGGTATTCTGCTCGGCCATTACTACCCGGAAACGGGTGTTGCCCTCAAACCCTTGGGTGATGGCTTCGTCAAACTGATCAAGATGGTCATCGCCCCGATCATCTTCTGCACCGTGGTCAGCGGTATCGCCGGCATGCAGAGCATGAAATCCGTCGGCAAGACGGGCGGCTATGCGTTGCTGTATTTCGAAATCGTCTCCACCATCGCGCTGATCATCGGCCTGGTGGTGGTCAACGTGGTCAAGCCCGGCGCGGGCATGCACATCGACGTCAGCACCCTCAATGCCAGCAGCGTGGCCGCCTATGCTGCCGCCGGCGCGCAGCAGACCACCGTAGGCTTCCTGCTCAACGTCATCCCCAATACCGTGGTCGGTGCCTTCGCCAACGGCGACATCCTGCAAGTACTGATGTTCTCGGTGCTGTTCGGCTTCGCCCTGCATCGCCTGGGCAGCTACGGCAAGCCGTTCCTGGACATGATCGATCGCTTCGCCCATGTCATGTTCAACATCATCAACATGATCATGAAGCTGGCCCCGATCGGTGCCTTCGGCGCCATGGCCTTCACCATCGGCCAGTACGGCGTGGGCTCGCTGGTGCAGCTCGGCTACCTGATGGCGTGCTTCTACATCACCTGCCTGCTGTTCGTGCTGGTGGTGCTCGGTGGCATCTGCCGCGCCCACGGTTTCAGCGTCCTGAAGCTGATCCGCTACATCCGTGAAGAACTGCTGATCGTGCTGGGCACCTCCTCGTCCGAGTCCGCGCTGCCGCGCATGCTGGCCAAGATGGAGCGCCTGGGTGCCAAGAAGTCCGTGGTAGGCCTGGTCATCCCGACCGGTTATTCGTTCAACCTGGACGGCACCTCGATCTACCTGACCATGGCTGCGGTGTTCATCGCCCAGGCCACCGACACCCCGATGGACATCACCCACCAGATCACCCTGCTGCTGGTGCTGCTGGTCGCTTCCAAAGGCGCCGCCGGTGTTACCGGTTCGGGCTTCATCGTACTGGCGGCCACGCTGTCGGCTGTTGGCCACTTGCCGGTTGCCGGCCTGGCCCTGATCCTGGGTATCGACCGCTTCATGTCCGAAGCACGTGCCTTGACCAACCTGGTGGGCAACGCCGTTGCCACCGTGGTCGTGGCCAAGTGGGTCAAGGAGATGGACAACAACACGCTGGCGTCGGAGTTGGCTTCCGGTGGCGGTCCGCTGATCGACACCCGTCCAACCGATGACCTGGGCGTTGCCGAAGGTCCTGCGCGTTGATCGCAACGTAACGGCACAAAAAAAGGCGACCCGACGGGTCGCCTTTTTCATGGGCGGCAGTTCGTGCCTGCGGCCGATGGCGGCAGCACAACCTCCAGGTGCGGCCCTATTGCACCTTCAAGCCAGCACCACCTCAAGCACGCAGATCACATCCGTCTGCGGGTAGTGCCACCTGACCTGCACATCCCAGAACTTCACCCCATACACCCGTTCGGCCACAGGCACCTGATAGGCCGGCCGTGGGTCTTGCGCCAGGCATTGCTCGATCAGTGCCACCAGGGGCTCGCCCAGCCGCAACGCATGCTCGCGGGCCTGGGGCAGGGCGCTGTTGGCCCACTGCACGGGAATGGCGACTGGCGCAGCGCTGGCCATGTGGTTATGGGCACCCTCGACACTGTCGGCATAGGGTACGTAAGGCTTGATGTCCAGCACCGGCGTGCCGTCAAGCAGGTCGATGCCTGACAGCAGCAAGCGGCCAGGTTCAACACCCTCCAGCCGCACCACCGACTGGCCGATGCCGTTGGGCCGGTGAGTGGCGCGGGTGGCGAACACGCCCATGCTCTTGTTGCCCCCCAGGCGCGGTGGGCGCACCTTGAGCCTGGGTTTTTCTTCCAGGGCCTGGTGGAACAGAAACAGCAGCCAGACGTGGCTGACCTGATCCAGCCCTTCGACTGCCTCGGGTTGGTCGAAGGGTGGCAGCAGTTCCAGCACACCGCGTGCGGCCGGTGCCAGCTGCGGCTGGCGCGGAATGGCGAACTTCTCCATGAAGCAGGAGCGCACGATCCCCACCGGCGCCACCGTATGCTGCATGACCATTCAGCCGTGCACGCGCTGGGTCAGGCCCTTGAGGAAGTTGCGCAGCAACTGGTCGCCGCACGGGCGGTAGTTGTCATGGCCGGCCTTGCGAAACAGTGCGCTGAGCTCAGGTTTACTGACGGGAAAATCGACCGATTTCAAGATCGCGTGCAGGTCGTCTTCCTTCAGTTCGAAGGCCACGCGCAGTTTCTTCAGGATCTGGTTGTTGGTAACCGGCAGCTCGACAGGTTGTGCCGGACGGCTTTCGTCCTTGCCGCGACGGTAGATGACCAGGCCGTCGAGAAAGTGCGCCATGACCCGGTCCGGGCAGCGCACAAAGCCTTGCTCTTCTTCTTTCTTAACATAGGTCGCCAGGACGACAGGGTTCACGTCCAGGCCGGTCAAACCGATGATCTCGGCCATCTTGGCGTCATTGACTTTCAACATGTAGCGCAGGCTGCGCAGGACGTCATTGTGGTTCATTGCTGCAAAATCCTGTTCTTGTGCCGCACGTCATCGCGCGGCATCTCACTTAGAAACGTTCGGTGCCCGTCAGGTAGCGCCATTGGCCCAGCGCCAGCTTGCCCATCGAAACTCCACCCAGGCGTATGCGGCGCATGCCCAGCAACTCCAGGCGCAGATAGGCGCACAGTTCGGAAATCTGGCCGGGTTGCGGGTTCTTCAGCACCAGGCGCAAATGGGTTTCGTTCTGCCAGCTGGCCTTGGCCTTGGGCAACTCGCGGTCATTGCGGGTCACACCGCGGGCCAGACGCTCGAGCATCTGCGCACTGGCTTCACCGCGCACCTGGACGACGAATTCCTGTTCGAGCTTGCGCAGGTCGGCGTTGATCTTGCGGGTAACCCGCCAGTCCTGGGTAAACACCTGCAAGCCGCTGGCACCCGGTTCCAGCGGTGCTATACAAGCCTGGCGGGTGAAATGCCCGTGCAAGGGGCGCACGCCTTCGCGATGGGCCTCGCTGAGGCTGGTCATGTTCATGCCAAGCCGGGCGGTTTCATTGTCCATGCCCGCGACTTGGTGCAGCAGCAGCGTAACCGGCTCCAGGCTCTCGGCGCGCGCGCCGGGCAGCAGCTCCACATGCTGCTGCTCGACCTTGAACTGCGGCTGCTCGACCACCACGCCATCGACCGTCACCCAGCCTCCTTCGATATACAACTCAGCCTCGCGGCGGGAACAGCCAAGCTGCTCGACAAGGCGTTTGGACAGACGGACGGGTTCGGACATGACGACGATTCGCAAAGGCAATGAAAGGCTGCATTGTACCCTTCCCGCCGGGCGAGGGGCGGGAATCTGTGTCAATCAGGCCGTGCCGCGTCGGCGCATGTGCAGCAATGGATACGGCTGGCCCAGGCCGTCCTTGGGCGAACGGCCCACGATTTCGAAGCCCTGGTGCAGATAAAAGCCCAGCGCCTGGGTGTTCTGCTCGTTGACGTCGAGGGTCAGGGCGTCCAACGCCTGCACAGCATGCTGCAGCAGCTGTTTGCCGATACCCCGGCCATGCCATTGCGGGTCCACGAACAACATGTCGATGCGCCCGCCCGCCACGCCGACAAAACCCTGGATGTTGCGATCAGGCCCACGGGCACAGACCAGCATCACCGCGTCCAGGTAGCGCCGCAGCACCTTGTCGCGCAGCAGCACGATGTAGTATTCGGGCAGGAAAGCGTGCGTTGCACGTACCGCGTTTTCCCACACGCTGACCAGCTTGGGGTAGTCGCTGAGATGGGGCGTTTCCAGGGTCGAAAAGGTGCGCATCGGGTCCCTGCTCCAGTGGCCGTCAAACCAAGGATAGATGCTGGGGGAGGGCGCGACCCGGGGCGGGCCGCGCCACTGCGACAGGAGGCCAGCGTGGCGCCCTGTCAGATGGGCTCTGCCCACATGTCGTATTCGTCGGCGTCTACCACGCGGCAACGCACCTTGTCGCCAGGCTTGAAGCCATGGTTGCCATCGATGAAGACACTGCCGTCGATTTCTGGCGCGTCGAAGAAGCTGCGGCCCACCGAGCCTTGCTCTTCGACCTCATCGATGAGCACGTCGATTTCCTTGCCGATGCGCATCTGCAGGCGGGCGGCGCTGATGGCCTGCTGGTGGGCCATGAAGCGGTCCCAGCGATCCTGTTTGATCTCGTCCGGGACGTCGGCCAGGCCCAGGTCATTGGCCGGGGCACCTTCGACGGGCGAATACTGGAAGCAGCCCACGCGGTCGAGCTGGGCTTCGGTCAGCCAGTCCAGCAGGTACTGGAAGTCTTCCTCGGTTTCCCCTGGGAAGCCGACGATGAAGGTCGAACGAATGACCAGCTCCGGGCACTGCTCGCGCCACTGCTTGATGCGGGCCAGGGTCCGGTCTTCGAAGGCCGGGCGCTTCATCGACTTGAGCACCTTGGGGCTGGCGTGCTGGAACGGAATGTCCAGGTACGGCAGGATCTTGCCGGCAGCCATCAACGGGATCACGTCGTCTACATTGGGGTACGGATACACATAGTGCAGGCGCACCCACGCACCCAGGCTGCTCAGGGCCTCGCACAACTCGAGCATGCGGGTCTTGACCGGCCGGCCGTTCCAGAAGTCGGTCTTGTACTTGACGTCTACGCCGTAGGCGCTGGTGTCCTGGGAAATCACCAGAATTTCCTTGACCCCGGCCTTGACCAGGCGCTCGGCCTCGCTCAGCACCTCGCCCACCGGGCGGCTGACCAGTTTGCCACGCATCGACGGGATGATGCAGAAGCTGCAGCTGTGGTTGCAGCCTTCGGAAATCTTCAGGTAGGCATAGTGGCGCGGCGTGAGCTTGACCCCATGCGGCGGCACCAGGTCGATCAGCGGGTTGTGGTCCTGACGCGGCGGCACCACTTCGTGCACGGCGTTGACCACCTGCTCGTACTGCTGCGGACCGGTCACCGAAAGCACGCTTGGGTGCACATCGCGAATGCTGCCTTCCTCGACACCCATGCAGCCGGTGACGATCACCTTGCCGTTTTCCTTGATGGCTTCACCGATCACTTCGAGCGATTCGGCCTTGGCGCTGTCGATGAAACCGCAGGTGTTGACCACCACCACGTCGGCATCCTCGTACGTTGGCACGACTTCATAGCCTTCCATGCGCAACTGGGTCAGGATGCGCTCGGAATCGACCAGGGCTTTGGGGCAACCCAGGCTGACAAAACCGACCTTGGGGGTGGCGGGCGTGGTGGACATGACTAACCTCGGCATTGAATACAGGTCGCCCAGCGGTGATCGGGGGCGATCTTGACGGGCGCTTTTGGCGCCTCTGATCAAAAAGTGCGCAATTCTAGCGAGCGATGGGTCGATTGACCAGCACAAATACGACGAACGCTGCGCTATGCTTCGCGCCGTTACGCCAGGCCCGGATGGGCGACCTGGCATGCACGCTGACAACAGTGGCCGTGAGGGCCTTTTGCGGGAGTGGTCGATGGTTCAGGCAAGCAGTCACGCCGAGGGCGGGCACGCAGCAAAGCAGGGGGCGACCCGGTCGCTGGGCCTGCTGGTGGCGGCGGTCGGGGTGGTTTATGGCGATATCGGCACTAGCCCGCTGTATACCTTGAAGGAAGTGTTCACGGGCGGTTACGGGGTGCAGGTCAATCACGACGGTGTGCTGGGGATCCTGTCGTTGATCCTCTGGTCGCTGCTGTGGGTGGTGTCGTTCAAGTACGTGGTGTTCATCCTGCGTGCCGACAACCAGGGGGAGGGCGGCACCATGGCCCTGACCGCGCTGGCGCGGCGCGCCACGGCGGCGCATCCGCGCCTGCGGACCCTCATGGTGATCTGCGGCTTGATCGGTGCCTCGCTGTTCTATGGCGACAGCATGATCACCCCGGCCGTTTCGGTGCTCTCGGCCGTCGAGGGCCTGGGCCTGGCCTTCGATGGCATCGACCATTGGGTGGTGCCGGTGTCGCTGGTGGTGCTGGTGGCGCTGTTTCTGGTGCAGCGCCATGGCACCGAGAAAATCGGCAAGCTGTTCGGCCCGGTCATGGTCATCTGGTTCGTGGTGCTGGCCGCGCTGGGGGTTCATGGCATCGCACAGACGCCTGAAGTGCTGCGCGCCTTCAATCCCGGTTGGGCAGTCAATTTCTTCATCGTCCACCCCGGCATGGGCGTGGCCATCCTTGGCGCGGTGGTGCTGGCGCTGACCGGTGCCGAAGCCCTATACGCCGACATGGGGCATTTTGGCCGCAAGCCGATCGCACGGGCCTGGTTCGCCCTGGTGCTGCCAGCACTGGTGCTCAACTACTTTGGCCAGGGCGCCATGTTGCTGCAAAATCCCGAGGCTGCGCGCAACCCGTTCTACCTGTTGGCCCCCAGCTGGGCCTTGCTGCCGCTGGTCGGCCTTGCCACGCTGGCCACCGTCATTGCGTCGCAGGCGGTGATCTCCGGCGCCTTCTCGCTCACCCGACAGGCCATCCAGCTGGGCTACATCCCGCGTATGCACATCCAGCACACCTCCAGTGACGAGCAAGGGCAAATCTACGTGGCGGCGGTCAACTGGACGTTGATGGTGGGCGTGGTGGTGCTGGTGATCGGCTTCGAGTCCTCGGGCGCCCTGGCGGCAGCTTATGGCGTGGCCGTCACCGGGACCATGTTGATGACGACCATTCTGGTGGCGGCGGTGATGCTGTTGCTGTGGAAGTGGCCACCGGTCCTGGCCGTGCCGCTCCTGCTCGGCTTCTTGTTCGTCGATGGGCTGTTCTTTGCCGCCAACGTTCCGAAGATCGTCCAGGGCGGGGCCTTCCCTGTGCTGGCGGGCGGTGTGCTGTTCCTGCTGATGAGCACCTGGAAACGTGGCAAGCAAATTCTCGTCGAGCGTATAGACGAAGGGGCGCTGCCACTGCCGCTGTTCATCAGCAGTATCCGCATCCAGCCGCCGCATCGGGTGGAGGGCACGGCAGTGTTTCTCACCGCGCGCTCGGATGCCGTGCCCCATGCATTGCTGCACAACATGCTGCACAACCAGGTGCTGCATAGCCAGGTGGTGTTGCTGACGGTGCTCAGCGAAGATCGACCCCGCGTGCCTGAGCAGGAGCGCTTCGAGGTCGAGGCCTATGGCGATGGCTTCTTCAGGGTGGTGCTGCATTTCGGCTTCATGGATGAGCCGGACGTGCCGGCGGCGCTGAAACTCTGCCACCTGGACGAGCTGGACTTCACGCCCATGCGCACCACCTACTTCCTCAGCCGCGAAACCGTGATCGCCTCCAGACTTGAAGGCATGTCGCGCTGGCGAGGCAACCTGTTCGCGTTTTTGCTGAAGAATGCCAACGGCAATTTGAGGTTCTTCAACCTGCCACTCAACCGGGTGATCGAGTTGGGGACTCAGGTTGAGATCTGAAACAGGGTAGGGGAGCGGCTGAGGGGATTCCCCTAGGGCCTGGTGATGTTTGCGGCGACGCGAGGGTACTGGGGCTGCTGCGCAGCTCATCGCGGCCGGTCCGGCGCCCCGGCGAGGCCGCCCCTACACTGACCGCATAACGCCTGAGTCAGGAGCTTCACAGGGCTTTGTAGGAGCGGCCCTCGTGCCGCGATGGGCCGCAGCGCGGCCCCGGCAATATGCGCTGCGAAGCTGAAATCTTGGGGCTGCTGTGCAGCTTATCGCGGCATGAGGTCATGCAGGGCGCTGGGTAACCCCCGATCCGCGCTATCAGTGCCGAGCGCTCGACCTGGCCCTTGCAAACTGTACGTCCAATAGCCCTCAGTTCTGCTCAGCCACGCTCGACTTGCCCTGACGCGTCTCGATCTCATCGATCAGCCGCTTGGCCAAGGCCGGGTAGTTTTCATCGAAGTGGTGCCCGCCCGGCAGTTTCAGGCGTTCGCCCACGGCGGTCTTGTCGGTGCAGCCGCTTTCGTCGCTTTCCTCCACCCCGTACACACACACCACTTTCGCAGCCGGCAGCTTGGCCATCTCAGGCCCGGTGGGTGCCTCTTGACCTTCCTTGCCCAGCCAGCCTTCGACTTCGATCTCGAAGCTGCCGCTGCGGGCAAAGGCCAGCAACATGACAGCGTCCACCCGTTGCTGGTCTTCCGCCGGCAGGCGGTTGTAGATGGCAGGCAGTACGTCTGCACCGAACGAGTACCCCGTCAGCACGAAACGCTTGGTCCCCCACTTCTGCCGGTAGTGATGCATCAGTTCGGACAGGTCGGCAGCGCTTTGCTCCGGTGTCTTGTGCTGCCAGTAGTAGCGCAGGGTATCGATGCCCACCACCGGATAGCCCAGCTTGGCCATCTCGCCGGCCACGTCGCGGTCCAGGTCGCGCCAGCCACCATCGCCGGACAAGAACAACGTAACGGTATCGGTGGTTTGACCGGCAGGTACCTCGACCACGGGGATCGCCAATGCGTTGCCATCCTGGCCCACCAAGGCCTGGGTCAGCTGTGCCTTGAGCACCTGCGGCAGGTGGATGTCATAGTCGCTGATGCTGGTTTCGGCATTGCTCTGGTCGCGCACGAAGGCCGCACTGGCATCGTCCGGGTTATCGTTCCACGCCACGCTCCAGTGGCCGTGGGGCGCGGTCTTGGGCAAGGGGGTCTGGCAGCCTGGCTGCTCGACCGTAAAGCCCACGGAAATGGCCCGGGCCTTGTCGTCATTCTGGCTGGCCAGCCAGCGCCAGGCTTGGGTTGCACCCGGGCCAATGCCGGCGACCAGGGTCGGTTTGCTCGGCAACTGCGCCAGGGCCGTGTCCATGGCTTGCTGCTGCTTGGTGCAATCACCGGCAGGCAGCACCACTTGCACCAACTGCGCTTCGGCCGCCTGGGCAAGGTCCAGCAGTTGCTTGTGGGTCAGGGCCTGGTCCTGCGGCACGCCGATCGCCACCCAGGCAGTGGGATGCACGCCTGGGGTGACGCGGGTGATGCTGGCATCGTTGATTTGAAGTTGCTCAAGCTGTGCATCAGGCGCCGGGCGCGTCCAGAACCAGAACGCCGTGGCGCCGGCCAGGGCGGCCAACAGCAGGGTCAGCAACAGGTAAAGCCAAAAGCGTCGGGTCATCAGCGTTTCACCAATCCAGTCAAGCCGCCGGCAATCAGGGCGGCAGTGTCGGCCAGAGCCACCAGCGGGTCGAGCCCGGCAGGCACGGCCATGTAGCGAGGTTCCCAGTCGGGCTGGAACTTGTCCTTGAACCGGCGCAGCCCCTGGAAGTTGTAGAGCTGCTCGCCACGGCGGAACACCATCGAGCCCAGGCGCTGGGTCAGGGGCGCACCGCGCCGTGGTTGTAGCCCCGAAAGCGGCACCATGCCCAGGCTGAAGCGGCCGTAGTCATGGCTTTTGTAATGCAGGATCAAGCCGATCATCATGAACTCCATGGTCAGCTTGGGCGCTTGCGGGTGTGCGCGCATCAGGTCGAGGCTGGCCAACTCGTTGCTGTGGGTCTCGAGCAGGTTGGCAAAGGCCACAGGTTGGCCCTGGAAACGAATCAGGGCGATACGGAAATGTTGCAGATAATCCGGGCTGAAACGGCCCAGCGAAAAACCCTTTTCGCGAACGTTCTTGCCACTGAGCCATGCATCGGAAATTTCCTTGAGCTCAGCCAGCGGCGCATGGCCTGGCTCATGGATTTCCAGGCTCAGCCCGTCACGGCCGCCTCGATTCCACGTGTAGCGCAGGTCTTTCATCTCCTTGCCTTTGGCGTCGAGGTCGAAGCGGCGCAGGTCGACACGGGCTTCTTCACCCAGCTTCAAGGCGGTCAGGCCGATATCCATGTAGAACGGCAGGTTCTCCGCACGCACCTGGTAAAACACCGGTCGGGCGTGGTGCAGGTCGCACAGGTCGCGGAACTGCCAGATCATTTCGGCACGCTCCTGGGCCGGCCCGATCGGATCGTAGAGCGCTACCAGGCTGCGACCACGGCGGGCATACATCAGGAACGCGTTGTCCCTGGGATGGAACAGCAGCGCCTTGTCGCCGGTAAGGGCCAGGCCGCCATCGGGCTGGTCGGATGCCTGCAGAATGCGATGGGCACGTTGCAATTCGGCTTCATCGGGCAGGTGGATCACCGGCGGTGCGGTGCGCAGCAGCCAGGTCAGCGCCAGCGCTGCGAGCAGCAAGGCACTGCCCATCGCCGCACGCAGCCCACGGGGGGCATCGGCGTCCAGGGTGAACTGCCACCACAGCTGATGGCTGTAGGGCACATCCTGGTAGGCGAACAACAGCAGCCACACCGAGGCGCCCACCGCGCAGGCGCTGGCCACCAGGTACACCGGCGAGAACGGCAGCTCCATCAAACGGCTGGGCCGGTAGAACGAGCGGCGGAACAAGGCCAGGAGCGCGGCCGTGAAGGTCAGCAGGCAGGCTTCCTCCCAATCGAACCCCTTGAGCAGCGAGAGCAATGCACCCACCAGCAACAGCACCGTGGTCAGCAGCCACGCGGCCGACAGGCGCCGACGCAGGCCTTGGGCCAGCAGCAGGCACAGTACGCCGATCAGGCTGGCGCCGAAGTGGGAGGCATCGATCAGCCGATGAGGGATCAGAAAGCCCATGTGCTCAAGGCGGGTATCGATCTCGGGCGTGGCGCCGGAAAACAGCAGCACCACCCCAGACAGAAATACCATGATGGCCAGGATCGGCGCTGCCAGCCCGGAGGCAGCCTTCATGGCCTGCCGCGCGAACAGCAAGCGCCGGGCTTCGTTGGCCAGCAGCAGGACGCAGGCCAGCAGAAGCGGCAGCACCACATAGATGATGCGGTACAACAGCAACGCGGCCGCCAATGGCGCAGCGCCCAATTGATCGGCGAAGGCGGCCAGCAGGATGGCCTCGAACACACCAACGCCACCCGGTACATGGCTGAGCACGCCCGCGGCCAGCGCCAGGAGGTAGACCAGTACGAAGGCACCGAACGGGGGGGCTTCGGGCAGCAGCAGGTAGAGCACGGTAGCGGCGGCGGCGACGTCCAGTGCCGTGATCAGCAGCTGCAGGCCAGTAAGCCGGGCGCCGGGCAGTCGCAGCGTACGCCGACCCAGTTGCACCAGCAGGTTGTCAGGCACTGGCTGCTCGGCCAGCCGCTTGCGGTACAGGCCAACCGCCAACAGTGCGCAGGCGGCCAGGACGGCAACCGCAATGCCGGCCAGCAAGCCTTGCGGCAACCGCAGGGCAGCCGAGGCGGCGGGCAGATTGCTAAGGGTGGCCAATGCTGCGAGCGGCGGCAGTGCACAACCCAGTGAAAGGCTCGCGAAGACGGTCATGCGCGCTACCTCGCCCGCCCCCACGCCTTGGCGTGCATACAGCCGGTAGCGCACCGAGCCGCCCGACAGCATGGACAGGCCGATGGCATTGCCGATGGCGAAGGCGCTGAAACCGCCCAGTATCAACGTTCGCGCAGGTAGCTTGACCCCAGCGTAGCGGCTGGCTGACCACTCGTAGCCCAGCAGAATCACGAATCCGATCACGGTCGCCAGCAGCGCGCCAAGCAGTGACTGCACCGGCACTTCGAGCATGGCATCGTGCAAGGCATAGATGTCCAGCTCGCTCAGCAGGTGGCGGCAGGCGATCAAGGCCATGGTGAACAGCACCAGCGTCACCGCCAGCCCGATCGGCTGACGATAGCGGCTTATCCGTTCAAGCAAGGGCAGGCGCTGCACGGCTCCGGGCAACGCTGTGGCCAGCGGCACCGTAGGTTCAGGGTTCTGAGCGGTCATGAATTACCCCGGGCGTCAGGCACGAGGTGAAGAAGAGGCGCGGCCAAGTGAAAGTCCCTTTGGAAAACGTATCCAATATTACTCCGGCCATGGGCGCATAACAGCCCGGCAGGGGTTAAAGATAGTTCATCCACGCAAGGGCAGCGCCAGCCGCTAATCGGGGGTGCGCCAAGGCATGCAGGCATCGCTTGCAAGTAAGGGAGGTAAAAACGAAAAACCCCGCGCGTATCGCTACGTGCGGGGTTTGTTCTGACGAATATGGTTGCGGGAGCCGGATTTGAACCGACGACCTTCGGGTTATGAGCCCGACGAGCTACCAGACTGCTCCATCCCGCGTCAGAGGTGCGCATTATACAGCGAAGTGCATTGATGTCAAGTGTTCAATGAAGCGCACGGCCAACACTCGAACAGGGCAGGGCGCATCCGTGCCAATCCTGCCGCCGTATGACAGGCAAAGAAAAAGGCCACTGCGTTAACAGTGGTCTTTTCTTGAAGTTGGTTGCGGGAGCCGGATTTGAACCGACGACCTTCGGGTTATGAGCCCGACGAGCTACCAGACTGCTCCATCCCGCGTCTGTGGGGCGGATTCTACAGCTTTAGCAGGGGGTGTCAAGTGCTACTCATTGATTTACCGAGGTTTTTTCGAATTGCTTTACGCGCGCGCAAAGAAAAAGGCCACTGCGTTAACAGTGGCCTTTTCACGAATCTGGTTGCGGGAGCCGGATTTGAACCGACGACCTTCGGGTTATGAGCCCGACGAGCTACCAGGCTGCTCCATCCCGCGCCTGTGAGATCGAATTCTACGGATTTCTCGCCCAGTGTCAAGCAAATAGTGTGAAAAGCCCTTTTCGTTCAACCCTTTAGCCTTGCAAGGCGCGGGCTGGGGTCGTTCCCCTGAGCCGAAGACCGGCGTTGCCCAACCCACGGCCATGCTGTTTGAACACGAAACCATGCGCTATTATCTGTATGAATTTACAGTGCCTACGGTCATCCATGCCCTTGCGCAAGATCATTCACGTCGACTGCGACTGCTTTTATGCTGCCATCGAAATGCGCGACGACCCTCGTCTTGCAGGTCGCCCCATGGCAGTGGGCGGGTCGGCCGAAAGGCGTGGGGTCATCGCCACGTGCAATTATGAAGCGCGTGCCTACGGGGTGCGTTCTGCAATGTCGTCCCGTCACGCCCTCAAGTTGTGCCCGGACCTGTTGATCGTCAAGCCGCGCTTCGAGGCTTACCGTGAGGCTTCTCGAGAGATCCATGCCATCTTTCGTGACTACACCGACCTGATCGAGCCGCTGTCCTTGGACGAGGCCTACCTGGATGTCAGCGAAAGCCAATGGTATGCCGGTAGCGCTACACGCATCGCCGAGGACATCCGTCGGCGCGTGGCCCGTACCCTGCATATCACCGTCTCGGCCGGAGTGGCGCCCAACAAGTTTCTGGCCAAGATCGCCAGCGACTGGCGAAAGCCCAATGGCCTGTTCGTGATCAGGCCTGATGAAATAGAAGCGTTCGTGGCGACGCTGCCGGTCACCCGTCTGCACGGTGTGGGCAAGGTCACAGCAGACAAGCTGACCCGCCTGGGGATCGAGACCTGCTCGCAGTTGCGCGAATGGTCTCGCCTGGCGCTGGTGCGAGAGTTCGGCACCTTTGGCGAGCGGTTGTGGGGACTGGCGCGTGGTATCGATGATCGCGTGGTTCAAAACGACAGCCGCCGGCAGTCGGTCAGCGTCGAGAATACCTACGACACCGACCTGCCGGATTTGCCCAGTTGCCTGGCACGGTTGCCGGAATTGCTGCAGAGCCTGAACGAGCGCATCGAGCGGATGGACAGCACCTACCGGCCGGAAAAGCCTTTCGTCAAGGTCAAGTTCCATGACTTTACCCAGACCACCCTTGAGCAAGCAGGCGCCGGCAGGGACTTGGACAGTTACCGGCAGCTGGTGACGCAGGCGTTCGCGCGCGGTGGTAAACCTGTGCGATTGCTAGGTGTAGGGGTGAGATTGCGGGACTTGCGCGGTGCGCATGAACAGCTGGAGCTTTTCCCGCCGCTATAGCTCGCAAGAAAAGTGCTCAGTTGCCCGCGTTGAGACCCTCACGGATCCAGCGCGGGTCAGCCACAGGCGGGCGTCAATGCCCTGGATCAGCCACCAGTCGGCCAGTGGCCTTGGTCAGGGACTGCAAGAACTCCTGTTGCAACTCGGGATCGTTGCGCGTCAGCTCGATCAGGCTCTGCTCCAACTCACTGGCTTCCTCCTCGAGGCCCAGCTCGGACAGCCGCTTGACTCGGTGCACCCACTGGCTCACCTCATCATCTTCGAGGTCGTCGAAAATCAGCTCGTGAGCTTCGCGCAACTTGTTGCGCAGCGTGGCGCTGATCAACAAACTGGCGTCACCGCGCACGGCGTTGTCCTCATCGACCACTTGCAGATGCAAGGTGCCGACATGGTTGAGGTTCTGCTCCGAGAAGGGGCTGTCGAGCAGGTTCAGGCGCAGGATGCCCGCACGGTCGGTGGTCAGCTCATAAGTGTTCTTGCCGGCCTTGACCTCCACCAGGCGCTCGCTCCACGGCATGCTCGTGGCCTCTTCGCGCTTGGCTTTCTGCACTTCGCTGATACCTGCCAGGTTCTGCTGGGCGCGGCCGTTGGAAGGCACGTTCATGAACGGATTAAGGCCGTCCACGCCATAACTGAGCCAATCGTGGGTAATGCTCTGGGGCAGGTTGCCCAAGGCGAAGACGTTGACCACGTTGGCACCCACGCCTGCTACAACCGCCACGGCACCCAGCGGAATCTCGTAGATTTCCCGCCAGGGTTGGTAAGGCGTGTAGCGGTCGTAGTGGCGCGTCACCTCGAACTCGGTGACCTCGAAACGCTTCTGCTCATGTACGCGTACACGTCGTTGCGGCAGCTCCATCACCTTCGGCTCGCCAACGTCGATCTGCAGGGTGTGTTCGAGCAGTTTGCGCTCGACGCGCTCCTCGTGGTCGCTGCGCTGGGGCATCTGGTTGGCGCAGCCGCTGACGAGCAGGGCGCCGCACAGTGCGGCGCCCTTGAGCTTATAGGTACTTCGCTTGGACATGATCACTCGTGCATTGATTATCAGCGGCGAACGCGGGCCTGCAGGAAGGTCAGCACTTCTTCGAGTGGCAACACCTGGGCATCCTGCTCGGTACGGTGTTTGTATTCCAGGTTGCCATCGGCCAGGCTGCGATCACTGACGACGATGCGATGCGGAATGCCGATCAGCTCCATGTCGGCAAACTTGATGCCGGGGCTGGTCTTCTTGTCGCGGTCGTCGAGCAGCACTTCGTAACCTGCCGCAGTCAGCTCGGCATACAGCTTGTCGGTCGCTTCGCGAACCACGTCGGTTTCATAGCGCAGGGGTACCAGGGCAATCTGGAAGGGCGCCAGGGCGTCGTTCCAGATGATGCCTTTCTCATCGTGGTTCTGCTCGATGGCAGCCGCTACCACGCGGGACACGCCGATGCCATAGCAGCCCATGGACAGCATGACCGGCTTGCCGTTTTCGCCCAGAACCTGGCACTTGAGGGCTTCGCTGTACTTGGTACCCAGCTGGAAGATGTGACCCACCTCGATGCCACGCTTGATTACCAGGGTACCCTGGCCATCCGGGCTCGGGTCGCCTTCGACCACGTTGCGCAGGTCGGCCACCTGGGGCACTGGCAAGTCACGCTCCCAGTTGACCCCGAAATAGTGCTTGTCGTCGATATTGGCACCGATACCGAAGTCGCTCATCAGGGCGACCGAACGGTCGATCACGCACTCGAGCGGCAGGTTCAGCGGGCCCAGCGAGCCTGCCCCAGCACCGATGGCCTCGCGCAGTTCGGCATCGGTGGCCATGACCAGGGGGTCCGCCACCTGTTCCAGCTTGGCGGCCTTGATTTCGTTGAGCTCGTGATCGCCGCGCACGATCAGGGCGACCAGCTTGCCTTCCTCGGCGCCGCGTACAATCAAGGTCTTGACGGTCTTTTCGATCGGCAGACCGAATTTTTCGACCAGCTGGGCGATGGTCTTGGCATCGGGCGTATCGACCAGGCGCAGCTCTTCGGTTGGGGCAGGGCGCACGGTCTCGCGCGGCACGGCCTCGGCCTTTTCGATGTTGGCAGCATAGTCGGAGCTATCGCTGAAGATCACATCGTCCTCACCGGACTGCGCCAGGACGTGGAATTCATGGGAGTAGCTGCCACCAATGGAACCGGTGTCGGCCTGCACCGGACGGAAATCCAGCCCTAAGCGGGTGAACACATTGGTGTACGCCTGGTGCATGCGGTCATAGGTTTCCTGAAGGGAAGCCTGGTCGGCATGGAAGGAGTAGGCGTCTTTCATGATGAACTCGCGACCACGCATCAGGCCGAAGCGCGGGCGGATTTCATCGCGGAATTTGGTTTGGATCTGGTACATGTTCAACGGCAGCTGCTTGTAGCTCGACAGCTCGTTGCGCGCCAGGTCGGTGATGACCTCTTCGTGGGTTGGGCCCACGCAGAAATCGCGCTGATGCCGGTCCTTGACCCGCAGCAGCTCGGGGCCGTACTGCTCCCAGCGGCCGGACTCCTGCCACAGTTCGGCAGGCTGGATGCTGGGCATGAGCACTTCAAGGGCACCGGCGGCGTTCATTTCCTCGCGCACCACGTTCTCGACCTTGCGCATTACCCGCAGGCCCATCGGCAGCCAGGTGTATAGGCCCGAAGCCAGTTTGCGGATCATGCCGGCACGCAGCATGAGCTGATGGCTGATGACCACTGCGTCGGCAGGGGTTTCTTTTTGGGTGGCGAGCAAATATTGACTGGTGCGCATGGTTAGCCGTGTCGATTGCCTAAGACGTTGAAATAGCCCCGCATTGTACGGGGGTGAAGCCAAGGCGTACAGGATGCCCCAGGGCGTCCTGCTTGTCAGCCAAGAAAAAGCCCGGCACGGTCGCCGTAAGGCTGTTCACTCAATACCGCTGGGGCCGTTTCACGGCCCATCGCGGCACAAGGCCGCTCCTACAAGCCCTGTGAGTACCCCAACTAGGGCATCACGCGGTCAGTGTGGGAGCGGCCTTGTGCCGCGATGGGCTGCGAAGCGGCCCTAAGTGAACTGCATTACGGCGCGGTGGCCGGGCTTTTCAGGTGCGCAGCGTTGCAAGCCAGGCTTACAGGATGCTCAGCGGGTACTCCACGATCAGGCGCAGCTCGTCCAGCGATGGGGAGCCGTAGTAGACGCCATCGGAAGAACGGTAGGTGGCTTGACGAACGCGGAAGCTCAGGTCCTTGGCAGGGCCCTCTTGCATCACGTACTTGATGTCGATGTCGCGTTCCCATTCCTTGCCGTTGCTGGTGGTGCCGGTGTCGGCGCCGCTGCCACGCACGTAGCGGGTCATGAAGCTCAGGCCTGGAATGCCGTACTCGGCGAAGTTCAGGTCGTAGCGAGCCTGCCAGGACTTCTCGCCTTCGGCGTTGAAGTCGGAACGGGCCACGGAGTTGGCCAGGAACACGGTGCCGCCACCGTCGACGCCGTAGCCATAGTCGCCGTCGCCGGTCACTTTCTGGTAGGCCAGGGTGAAGGTATGGGCGCCGATGTTGTACGCACCGGACAGGCTGAACGCACGGTTGTCGAGCTTGGTCACGCCGTCTTTTTCGGCGCGCTGCAGGCCTTGGCCGTCGCTCTTGGTGTCATAGAAGTTGAAGTCGAACACCAGGCCTTGCTTGTCCGACAGCGGCAGCGCCCAGTTGACGTTGGCGTAGTATTTGCGCCAGTAGTCTTCGACCTTGGAGTAGTACAGGCTGGTGGACAGGCTGTCGGTGAAGGCATAGGTGCCGCCGAATACGTCGGCTTCTTTCAGGCGCAGGCTGTCACGGTTGGTCTGTTCCTGACCGGTCAGGCTGGTGAAGCGACCCGCGTGCAGGGTCAGGCCCTTGATGTCGTTGCTGGTCAGCAACGCGCCCTGGGCGATTTCCGGCAGCAGGCGGCTGTCGTCGGTGGCGAACACTGGCAGGGCAGTGAACTGGTCGCCGACTTTCAGTACGGTGTCGGAGATACGGAATTTAACCGCGCCGCCACCCTTGGAGTAGTCATCCTGTGCACGGCCGTCCGAGCCGTTCGGGAACAGGCCGGTGCCAGCACGGCCCTTGCCGCTGTCCAGTTTCAGGCCGAGCATACCAATGGCGTCGATACCCACGCCCACGGTGCCCTGGGTGAAGCCCGACTCATAAGTACCCACGAAGCCGAGGCCGGTTTCTTCACGGCGGCTCTGGCCGCCTTCGTTGTTGCGGAAATCACGGCTGAAATACAGCATGCGAGTTTTGACGCTCAGCTTGCTGTCTTCAATGAAACCTTTGGACTCATCCTGCGAAGAGGCCAGTGCCATCTGCGAGGACCCCGCCGAAACGGCCAGGGCGATCATGCTCCACTTCATCACGCGCATCGTGACTTGCTCCTTTGGTTTTTTTAGGAAGAGTACCGCTGCATCCAGGTGTTCTAGTTATAGGGTGCAGCTCTTTCTTGTTATGTCGGCGAAAATGTATAGCACGCTGAAGGTCGTTGGCGATATGGCGTAAAGCACTCTTGATGGAACTTTTTGGCCGTGTCGCTGTCGGGCAATTCAGCGTCGCATCCGAGGGTGGTGACGCCCGGTGTGCAGGTGTTTCAGAGAGCATGCCGACTTGGGGTGAAGGCAATGCAACAAGCGTGCTCAACTTGGGCTGGCATTGATGAATTTTTCACAAAATTTTCAGGAATTCGTTTCAACCGCCGTAAACACGGGGGTTGGTCGGACTGCACCTCAAGCCCGCCCGGCCGGGCTATTCAGTTGGCTAGCTTGCTATCAAAGTCAATGTGTTACCGCAACATGTTAATGCGGTGTCAATTGTGGTGGGCTAGGGAGTCAGTTGACGTGGCGAAGCACCTTATTGGTGCGAAAAGTAGCGCTGTGTTACCGCAATTGCGCAAGGTATCCTTGCTGCCGTTTTTACCGCCACCCGTGCGGGTCGCTTTGCCTGAAGGAGGTACGCCGTGTTCGTTCTTGATCCACGCTTGCAGCAGGACACTTGGGTGCTGGGCGATTTCGCCCTGTGCCAGTTGCTGCTGAGCCGAGATGCCAACTACCCCTGGTTCATCCTGGTGCCCCGCCGTGCCGAGGTCAGCGAACTGTTCGACCTGAGCCTGGATGACCAGCACCTGCTCTGGCAGGAAACCACGCAGCTTGCCGAGGCGCTCAAGCGCAGCTACGGGGCTGACAAGATGAACGTGGCGACGCTGGGCAATGTGGTCAGCCAAATGCACATGCACGTGATCGTTCGCCAGCTCGATGATGTGGCCTGGCCTGCACCGGTCTGGGGCAAATGCCCGGCCGTGGCCTATACCGACGCACAAGTACAGGCGATACGCGCCCGCGTACGAAATCTACACCTCGAAGGTTTCCAGGAGGCCGCCGATGTCGCTTGAGCCGAGAATGATCGAGCTGGAAACGCGCCAGGCATTCCAGGACGACACCCTGCAGGCGCTCAACGATGTGGTGGTCGAGCAAGGGCGCGTGATCGAGCGGCTGCAGTTGCAGATGGCCGAGTTGATCAAACGTTACGAAGAGATAGCAGGTCAGTATGGCAGCGAGGGTGAAGAGGCGCCGCCGCCTCACTATTGATCATCTGGTCCTCAGGCCTGTCGCACCCATGGGCGAAGCGACAGGCCTGGTTTCAACGTGTTGAAGCCTGCTCGCCTGTCAGCGGCGCGTGACGGGGACCACATCCTCGGCCTGCAGGCCCTTGTCGCGGTGCATGACCGAGAACTCGACGCGTTGACCCTCTACCAGGACGCGATGGCCCTCGCCGCGGATGGCGCGAAAGTGCACGAAGATGTCATCGCCTGAGTCCCTGGAAATGAACCCGAACCCCTTGGACGTATTGAACCACTTGACCGTGCCCATATCTCGGTTGCCGGCCTCCGTCAGTGGCTGTTGGCTGCTGCGTACCTTGCGCGTGCCCTGGGCAAAGCCTGCGCCCAGGTGCAGGACCACGGCCAGAGCGGCGCACACCAGCGCCGCGAGGTTGCCAAGCTCCGGTCGAGCCAGCACGGTAAGGGTCTGCAGCACCACGGCCACCACCAGCAGGGCGCAGGCCAGGTATTGCAGCTGCTGCCTGGCACCTCGGTAGTACAGCGGCAGGACAGGCGCCAGGATCAGGTTGAGCAAGCCGAACAGGGCCAGGTAGACCGCGTCGGGTTGTTGCAGGAAAGGCGTTGCCTCGGTTTTAAGACTGGGTATGAACGCTAGCAGCAAGGCTGCCGCGCCTGTCACCAGGTGGACGATCTTGAACATGGGATTGGCTCACATTGATTGAAGCTGATCACGGGAAGAGCTGACGGCCCGGTGCGCATGAAGTGTTGGCGCGAACACGTGGCCTTCAGCCTATGCATTCGGCAATTGCAGTCCGCACGAATGGCACGCTGCCTATTTAACCGTAAACCTGCAGGCTACTCAAACTGCACCCGGCGCCCTGTGCCTGCGGCCACCTGACAGAGGCGCGGCGCTCAGAGTGTTGCTAAAGTGGTCGGCACCCGCTTGGGTTTCACGTTTTCCGAAGGGGAGCATCATGGCAATCGATATCGGCATCAGTGAAGAAGATCGCAAGTCCATCGTCGATGGGCTTTCCCGCCTGCTTTCAGATACCTACGTGCTGTATCTGAAAACCCACAACTTCCATTGGAACGTCACCGGGCCCTCGTTCCGTACGCTGCACCTGATGTTCGAGGAGCAGTACAACGAGCTGGCGCTGGCGGTGGACGCCATTGCCGAGCGCATCCGCGCCCTGGGGTTCCCGGCGCCTGGGTCCTACGCGTTCTACGCCAAGCACTCTTCGATCAAGGAAGAGGAGGGGGTTCCCCCAGCCGACGAGATGATCCGGCAACTGGTGCAAGGGCAGGAAGCGGTAGTGCGCACCGCCCGCAGTATCTTCCCAGCGGTTGACAAGGTCAGCGATGAACCCACCGCCGATCTGCTGACCCAGCGCATGCAGGTCCACGAAAAGACCGCATGGATGCTGCGCGTGTTGCTCGACGAGAAATAGCCGGACCGTGCCGGCAGGCCTGCCCAGGGTGACTGGGCCGGCCTGCCGGTTTCTGTGCGGGAAGGGTTTGCCGCTGCTCTGCACTGGCGCGTTCGGCGCTTGATACACCCCTTGGTTCAATCATCAGGAGGTGTGCAGATGGCTCAGTCTGGCAAGCGGACGGCAGGTCAGGGGCGCTGGCCCGGCAAACAATGCGTCGACCCATTCACGGCAGATTTCGACATGTTGCAGACCCAGCCTGTTTCCCGCTCGGTGCGGCTCAATGGTTTTTCCACCTGTCTGCGCCTTGAAGCCGTGTATTGGGGTATCCTCGAGCGCATTGCCGCTGCCAACCAGTGCTCGGTCAGTGCGGTGTTGTCCTACGTCGACCGTGAGGTGCACCTGCGCCAGGGGGGCGTGCGCAACTTCAGCGGGCTGATACGGGTGATCTGCGTTGCCTGGTTGCAGCAGCCACCGACGTCGCACTGATTGCCCGGCGGGCTGCGCAGCGCTGGTTAACCATATATAATCCCGCCTTTTGCTGCCCAGGCAGCCAGCGTTATGGTTGACGAGAGACATCCATGCCCCTTTACGACTATCAATGTGCGTCCTGCGAGCACCGTATGGAAGTGCTGCAGAAAATCAGCGCCGCGCCGCTCACCGATTGCCCGGCCTGCCAGGCGCCGGCGATGAAGAAACTGCTGTCGGTACCCGGCTTTCGCCTGAGCGGTAACGGCTGGTACGAAACCGACTTCAAGACCGGTGCGAAAAAGAATCTGGCAGGCGGCGACAAGGCCGACTGAGTTGAATGCTATGACCGGGTCTTGCAGTATTAGCCCTCCGGGCGGCCAAGGCCTCCATCGAATACACGAATCACGAGAAGCGAAACCACCATCATGATGCGCAGCCATTATTGCGGCCAACTGAACGAGAGCCTGGACGGCCAGGAAGTCACCCTTTGCGGCTGGGTCCATCGTCGCCGGGACCACGGCGGGGTGATCTTCCTCGACATCCGTGACCGCGAGGGCATGGCCCAGGTCGTTTTCGATCCGGATCGCGCCGACACCTTCGCCGCAGCAGACCGTGTGCGCAGCGAGTATGTCGTGCAGATCACCGGCAAGGTCCGCCGTCGCCCGGAAGGTGCGGTGAACAGCAACATGGCCTCCGGTGCCATCGAAATCCTCGGCTACCAGCTCAATGTGCTGAACGAAGCCGAAACCCCGCCGTTCCCGCTGAACGAATACTCCGACGTTGGTGAAGAAACGCGTCTGCGCTACCGCTTCATCGACCTGCGTCGCCCTGAGATGGCCGACAAGCTGCGCCTGCGTTCGCGCATCACCAGCAGCATTCGACGCTTTCTCGACGAAAACGGCTTCCTCGACGTGGAAACGCCGATCCTGACCCGCGCCACCCCTGAAGGCGCGCGCGACTACCTGGTGCCAAGCCGTACCCACGCCGGTAGCTTCTTCGCCCTGCCGCAGTCGCCGCAGCTGTTCAAGCAGTTGCTGATGGTCGCCGGTTTCGATCGTTACTACCAGATTGCCAAGTGCTTCCGCGACGAAGACCTGCGTGCCGATCGCCAGCCGGAATTCACCCAGATCGACATCGAGACCAGCTTCCTGGACGAGTCCGAGATCATGGGCCTGACCGAGAGCATGATCCGCAAGCTGTTCAAGGAAGTGCTGGACCTGGAATTCGGCGAATTCCCGCACATGACCTTCGAGGAAGCCATGCGTCGCTATGGCTCCGACAAGCCAGACCTGCGCATCCCGCTGGAGCTGGTTGACGTCGCCGACCAGCTCAAGGACGTGGATTTCAAGGTATTCGCCGGCCCCGCCAACGATCCTAAATGCCGCGTCACCGCGCTGCGCCTGCCAGGCGGCGCCAGCATGCCGCGCAGCAAGATCGACGAATACACCAAGTTCGTCGGCATCTACGGTGCCCGTGGCCTTGCCTACATCAAGGTCAACGAGCGTGCCAAGGGCGTTGAAGGTCTGCAGTCGCCGATCGTCAAGAACATCCCCGAGGCCAATCTCAACACCATCCTCGACCGCGTGGGCGCCGTTGACGGCGACATCGTGTTCTTCGGTGCCGACAAGTTCAAGGTGGTCAGCGAAGCGCTGGGCGCCCTGCGTATTCGTCTGGGTCACGACTTCGAACTGTTCACCTGCGAGTGGGCGCCGATGTGGGTCGTCGATTTCCCCATGTTCGAAGAAAACGAAGACGGCAGCTTCACCGCGCTGCACCACCCGTTCACCGCGCCCAAGTGCACGCCCGAGGAACTGGAAGCCAACCCGGCCACGGCCCTGTCCCGTGCCTATGACATGGTGCTCAACGGCACCGAGCTCGGTGGCGGCTCGATCCGTATCCACCGCAAGGAAATGCAGCAGGCCGTGTTCCGCCTGCTGGGTATCGAGGCGGCGGAACAGGAAGAGAAGTTCGGCTTCCTGCTCGATGCCCTGAAGTTCGGTGCACCGCCTCACGGTGGCCTGGCCTTCGGCCTGGATCGCCTGGTCATGCTGATGACCGGCGCCCAGTCGATTCGTGAAGTGATTGCCTTCCCGAAAACCCAGAGCGCTGCGTGTGTCATGACCCAGGCGCCGGGCATGGTCGATGCCAAGGCATTGCGTGAGCTGCACATCCGTCTGCGCGAGCAGACCAAGGTCGAGTAATCGGCCCGGGCGCAGCCGGCGGTTGCGCCCACGCGCTTTGGCGCAGTCTTTCCACGTTCCGCCCTTCGGGGCGGAACCTGTTTCTGTTACACGGATCGGGAGTCGTTATGGCGGGTCATTCCAAGTGGGCGAACATCAAGCACCGCAAAGAGCGCCAGGATGCCAAGAGGGGCAAGGTATTCACCAAGTGGATCCGCGAGCTGACAGTCGCTGCCAAGCAAGGCGGCCCGGACCCTGCCTCCAACCCGCGCCTGCGCCTGGCGCTGGACAAGGCCCTGGGCGCCAACATGAGCCGCGATATCATCGATCGCGCAGTGGCCCGTGGCGCCGGCACGAACGAAAGCGACAACGTCGAAGAGCTCACCTATGAAGGTTACGGGCCGGGCGGTGTAGCGATCATGGTCGAGGCCATGACCGATAACCGCAACCGCACAGCTGCAGCCGTGCGCCATGCCTTTGCCAAGTGCGGGGGCAACCTGGGCACCGATGGCTCGGTCGCCTACCTGTTCGAGCGCAAGGGGCAGATCAGTTTTGCACCGGGCCTGGAGGAGGATGCCTTGATGGAGGCGGCGATGGAGGCCGATGCCGACGACGTGGTGGCCCACGAGGACGGCTCGTTTGACGTGTTCACCTCGTTCAACAGCTTCTACGCCGTGCGCAATGCCTTGGAAGAGGCCGGTTTCAAGGCGGCCGACGCCGAAATCGTGATGCAGCCGACCACCAGCGCCGAACTCGATCAGGAGGGCGCCGAGAAGGTACTCAAGCTGATCGACATGCTCGAAGACCTGGACGACGTACAGAACGTCTACTCCAATGCGCAGATTTCCGACGAGATCATGGAAAACCTCGGCTGAAGGCTTTCCGGCGCGCCATACTGACGCTTCCGGGCGTCGTACAGGCCCTTTCGCAGGGCACCCGTGGCACAGGTGGCGACACATGCGACCTGGCCAGGGGGTTGGCCTGCGAAAGGGCCTGTACTGTTTGCACACCGCTTCACTTCAACGACAGGCGCTATGACTCTGATTCTAGGTATCGACCCCGGCTCGCGCATCACAGGTTATGGCGTCGTCCGCCAGACCGCACGTGGTTGCGAGTACGTGGCCTCAGGCTGCATCCGCACAGGCAGTGGTGAACTGCACGAGCGCTTGCAGATCGTGTTTCGGGGGGTCAGCGAAGTCATCGGCCAGCACGGCCCGGTGACCATGGGCATCGAGCGGGTGTTCATGGCCCGCAACGCCGATTCCGCCCTCAAACTGGGACAAGCCCGAGGCGCGGCCATCGTCGCCGCGGCTGAAGCAGGCTTGGAAATCGCCGAGTACAGCGCCACTCAGGTCAAGCAGGCGGTGGCCGGTACCGGCGGGGCGAACAAGGACCAGGTGATGATGATGGTCATGCATCTGCTCAAGCTGACCCAGAAGCCCCAGATCGATGCTTCCGACGCGCTGGCCATCGCCTTGTGCCATGCCCACACCCGTTCGAGTCTGGTGCCCCATGGGCTGTCGACGGCGCGTCGGCGCGGTGGGCGCTTGCGTCTGTAAGCGCTTCATGCGCTGATACACATTTTGTGCAGGTGGAGCGTCCGCCTGCCGTATTTGCTGATAGGGTTGAGCGGCCATCGAGCAGCTACCCGTGAAAAGGATAGAAACGTGATCGGACGTTTGCGCGGCACCCTGGCGGAAAAGCAGCCGCCGCACCTCATCATCGACGTCAATGGCGTGGGCTACGAACTGGAAGTCCCCATGACGACGCTCTATCGCCTGCCCAAGGTGGGCGAGCCGGTGACGGTGCACACACACCTTGTGGTGCGCGAAGACGCCCACCTGCTCTATGGCTTTGCCGAAAAGCGCGAGCGCGAATTGTTCCGCGAACTCATTCGGCTCAACGGTGTAGGCCCCAAGCTGGCCCTGGCACTGATGTCCGGGCTCGAGATCGATGAGCTGGTGCGCTGCGTCCAGGCCCAGGACGCCTCGGTGTTGGTACGCGTACCCGGCGTAGGCAAAAAAACAGCAGAGCGCCTGCTGGTCGAGCTCAAGGACCGCTTCAAGGCCTGGGAAACGTCACCGGCCATGTTCACGCTGGTGTCCGATGGCCCACTGCCGGCCGCCAGCGAGTCCAGCGCCGAGGCGGATGCGGTCAGCGCCCTGGTGTCCCTGGGCTACAAGCCTCAGGAAGCGAGCAAGGCCATCGGCGCGATCAAGGACAAGTCGGGGCTTTCCAGTGAAGAGCTGATTCGTCGCAGCCTCAAGGGGATGATTACCAAGTGATCGAAGCCGACCGCCTGATCGCTGCCAGTGGCCGCGACCGCGAAGAAGTCCAGG
This sequence comes from Pseudomonas sp. FYR_7, assembly GCF_043106155.1. Taxonomy (NCBI): domain Bacteria; kingdom Pseudomonadati; phylum Pseudomonadota; class Gammaproteobacteria; order Pseudomonadales; family Pseudomonadaceae; genus Pseudomonas; species Pseudomonas sp. FYR_7. The sequence continues at coordinate 97,871 of NZ_JBICMI010000049.1, read as the reverse complement.
ATCGCGCCATCCGGCCATTGCGGCTGGAGGAGTACATCGGCCAGCCCGTGGTGCGCGAGCAGATGGCGTTGTTCATCCAGGCGGCGCGTGGGCGCAGCGAGTCGCTCGACCACACCCTGATCTTCGGCCCGCCAGGCCTGGGCAAGACCACCCTGGCCAACATCATCGCCCACGAAATGGGTGTGTCGGTCAAAAGCACCTCGGGGCCGATCCTCGAGCGCCCTGGCGACTTGGCCGCCATGCTGACCAACCTTGAGCCTCATGACGTGCTCTTCATCGATGAGATCCACCGGCTGTCGCCGGTCGTCGAAGAAGTGCTCTACCCAGCCATGGAAGACTTCCAGCTCGACATCATGATCGGCGAAGGCCCGGCGGCCCGCTCGATCAAGCTCGACCTGCCACCTTTCACACTGGTCGGGGCCACGACGCGCGCCGGCATGCTCACCAACCCGCTGCGCGATCGTTTCGGTATCGTGCAGCGGCTGGAGTTCTACAGCGACAAGGACCTGGCCACCATCGTCAGCCGTTCGGCCAACATCCTGGGCCTGGTCATCGAGGACCTCGGTGCCTACGAGATCGCACGCCGCGCCCGTGGCACGCCGCGCATTGCCAACCGCTTGCTGCGGCGGGTACGCGACTACGCCGAGGTGCGCGGCAAAGGCCAGATCACCAAGGCCGTGGCCGACATGGCGCTCAACCTGCTGGACGTCGATGAGCGCGGCTTCGACCATTCCGACAGGCGCCTGCTGCTGACCATGATCGAGAAGTTCGACGGTGGCCCGGTCGGTGTCGACAACCTTGCCGCCGCCATCAGCGAAGAGCGTCACACCATCGAGGACGTGCTCGAGCCCTATCTCATCCAGCAGGGCTACATCATGCGCACCCCCCGTGGCCGTGTGGTGACTCGGCACGCCTACCTGCACTTCGGCCTGAATGTTCCCGGGCGGTTGGGGGAGGGCGCGGATTTTTCCGAGCCGGGTGATGAATGACAGATCGAAACACGCTTTTCGTGGTCCTACCGCTGGCATGCAGCGGGGGCGTTGGCACCTGGACATGAATGTTGAAAAACAGTTGCCAGAGCGGATTGGCAAGCCGAGGAGTAAGCACTAGAGTATGCGCGCGCAAAAAGGCCTGGAACCGTTCACACACCGTTGTCGCGTCTATTACGAAGATACCGATGCCGGTGGCGTGGTGTATTACGTCAACTACCTGAAATTCATGGAGCGCGCGCGCACCGAACGCTTGCGGCACCTGGGCTTTTCCCAGTCGCAACTGGCTGACGACAACCTGCTGTTCGTGGTCCATTCCAGCGAAGCGCGCTACCACGCGCCGGCGCGGCTGGACGATGAATTGCGGGTGACCGCGCACGTACTTGAACTCAATCGCGCCAGCTTGCACTTCGTGCAGCAAGTGTGGCGGGAAAGGGACGACACGCTGCTCTGCGAAGGGCGGTTCCTGATAGCCGCTGTGCGCGCCGACACTTTCAAACCCCGAGCCATACCTCCCCAGCTGCGCGACGCCTTTGCGGCAGACGGCTCGGGTAATCAATCGAATGCAGGAGAATAAGCGTGGAAGCTAACGTCGTCGACCATACCTCCATGTGGAGTCTGGTCAGTAACGCCAGCGTCGTGGTGCAGCTGGTGATGCTGACCCTGGTGGCCGCCTCGGTCACCTCGTGGATCATGATTTTCCAGCGCAGCACCATGCTGCGCGCCGGTCGTCGTGCGCTCGATGCTTTCGAGGAGCGCTTCTGGTCGGGTATCGACCTGTCCAAGCTGTACCGCCAGGCCGGTAGCAACCCGGACCCGGACTCGGGTGTGGAGCAGGTCTTCCGTGCAGGCTTCAAGGAATTTTCCCGCCTGCGCCAGCAACCCGGCGTTGACCCGGATGCCGTGATGGAAGGGGTTGGCCGTGCCATGCGCGTTGCCATTTCCCGCGAAGAAGAAAAGCTCGAGCAAAGTTTGCCGTTCCTGGCGACCGTGGGTTCGACCAGCCCCTATATCGGCCTGTTCGGTACCGTATGGGGCATCATGAACTCCTTCCGCGGCCTGGCCAGCGCCCAGCAAGCCACGCTCGCCACCGTTGCACCGGGCATCGCCGAGGCGTTAATCGCCACGGCCATTGGCCTGTTCGCGGCCATCCCGGCGGTGATTGCGTACAACCGCTTCGCGGCCCGCAGCGAGACGCTGATCGGCCGTTACTACACCTTCGCCGACGAATTCCAGGCGATCCTGCACCGCAAAGTGCACACCAGCGAAGAGTAATCAGGTAGAAGCCCATGGCCCGAGTTCGCCACAAACGCAAGCCCGTCGCCGAGATGAACGTGGTGCCCTACATCGACGTGATGCTGGTGCTGCTGGTCATCTTCATGGTGACGGCGCCCATGCTCAACCAGGGCGTGAAGGTCGACCTGCCCAAGGTTTCCAGCGAAGCCTTGCCGCAGGACAACAACGTCCAGATCCTTACCATTTCCATCAAGGCCGACAAGACCTACTACTGGAACCTTGGCAGCGAAGTCGATACCGACAAGCAGATGGACAAGGCCATGACCCTGCCGGCCATGACCGACGCCGTCACCAAGATCATCGCGGCCGGCCGCGACCAGGGCAAGCAGACCCAGGTATTCATCCGCGGCGACAAGGCGGTGGACTACGGCGCGGTCATGGGCGCCATGGGCGGGCTGCAGAAAGCCGGTGTCGGTAACGTCGGCCTGATTACCGAGGCGCCCTGATGCAACAGCGCGAGCCCTCTGCCTCGGAAAGCTACTTCTGGCCCAGTATCTGGGCCATCGGCCTGCATGTGCTGGTATTCGGCATGCTGTTCGTAAGCTTTGCCATGACGCCCGAACTGCCGCCGTCCAAGCCGATCGTTCAGGCTACGCTGTATCAGCTCAAGTCCAAGAGCCAGGCCACCACTCAGACCAATCAGAAGATTGCCGGGGAAGCCAAGAAAACCGCTTCGCGCCAGACCGAGGTCGAGCAGCTTGAGCAGAAGAAGGTCGAGCAGGAAGCGGTGAAAGCTGCGGAACAAAAGAAAGCCGACGCTGCTCAAAAGGCCCAGGAGGCACGCGAGGCAGCCGAGGCCAAGAAAGCCGAGGACGCCGCCAAGGCCGCTGAAGCTGCCAAAGCCGCCGAGGCCAAGAAAGCGGCTGAAGCCAAGAAGGCCGATGAGGCAAAGAAAGCGGCCGAGAAACAGCAGGCTGACATCGCCAAGAAGAAGGCCGAGGAAGAAGCGAAGAAAAAAGCCGAAGAAGAGGCCAAGAAACAGGCCGCTGAAGAGGCGAAGAAGCAAGCTGCCGAGGAGGCCAAGAAGAAGGCCGCCGAGGATGCGAAGAAAAAAGCGGCCGAAGACGCCAAGAAGAAGGCGGCAGCGGCCGAAGAAGCGAAGAAGAAGGCAGCCGAAGACGCCAAGAAGAAGGCCGCGACCGATGCTCAGAAGAAAAAGGCACAGGAAGCGGCTCGCAAGGCGGCTGAAGACAAGAAGGCACAGGCCCTGGCCGAGCTCTTGTCCGACACCACCGAGCGGCAGCAGGCGCTGGCCGATGAGCAGGGTGACCAGGTGGCCGGCGACTTCGACGACTTGATCCGCATGCGCGCGGCAGAAGGCTGGGCTCGCCCGCCATCGGCGCGTAAAGGCATGACGGTGGTACTGCAGATCAGCATGTTGCCCGATGGCACCATCACCAGCGTCAGTGTGGCCCGGTCAAGCGGTGACGGCCCCTACGACAGCTCGGCGGTGGCAGCGGTGAAAAACATCGGTCGCCTGACTGAAATGCAGGGCATGAAGCCGAGCGATTTCAACCAATATCGCTCGTTCAAGATGACATTTACACCTGAGGATCTAGCGTTGTGATTAAACGTCTGAGAGGACTGCTGGTCATGCTGTGCTGCGTGGCAGGCATGGCCGTAGCAGAGGAAAAGAACATCCTGGTCACCAGTGGCAGTGACCGGGCAACGCCAATTGCGGTGGTGCCGTTCGCTGTTCAGGGTGGCAGTGTGCTGCCTGAAGACATGGCCGACATCATCGGCAACGACCTGCGCAACTCCGGCTACTATTCGCCTATCCCGCGCCAGAACATGATCAGCCAGCCATCCCAGGCCAGTGAAGTCATCTTCCGCGACTGGAAGGCGCTGGGTGCCCAGTACGTGATGGTCGGCAGCATCGTGCCCTCCGGTGGGCGCTTGCAGGTGCAATATGCCCTGTTCAACGTCGCCACCGAGCAGCAGGTCCTGACCGGCAGCGTCGCTGGCAGCACCGACCAGTTGCGCGACATGTCGCACTACATCGCCGACCAGTCGTTCGAGAAGCTCACCGGTATCAAGGGTGCCTTCTCCACGCGCATGCTGTACGTGACGGCCGAGCGCTTCTCCACCAACAACACGCGCTACACCCTGCAGCGTTCGGACTATGACGGTGCCCGCGCCGTGACCCTGCTGCAGTCCCGCGAGCCCATCCTGTCGCCGCGCTTTGCGCCCGATGGCAAACGCATCGCCTATGTGTCGTTCGAGCAGAAGCGCCCGCGTATCTTCGTCCAGCACATCGATACCGGTCGCCGTGAACAGGTCACCAACTTCGAGGGCCTCAATGGCGCACCTGCCTGGTCGCCCGATGGTTCGCGCCTGGCCTTCGTGCTGTCCAAGGATGGCAACCCGGACATCTACGTGATGAACGTGGCTTCGCGTCAGATCAGCCGCGTGACCGCCGGCCCTGGCATCAATACCGAGCCCTTCTGGGGTAAAGACGGCAACACCCTGTACTTCACGTCCGACCGTGGCGGCAAGCCGCAGATCTACAAACAGTCGGTCAGTGGCGGCAGCGCCGAGCGCGTAACCTTCGTGGGTAACTACAACGCCAACCCTAAACTCTCGGCGGATGAAAAGACCCTGGTGATGATTCACCGCCAACAGGGTTTCACCAACTTCAAAGTTGCCGCTCAGGACTTGCAACGCGGAAGTGTAAAGATTCTCTCGGAAACAAGTCTTGATGAGTCTCCCACTGTTGCGCCCAACGGCACCATGCTAATCTACGCCACCCGCCAGCAGGGCCGGGGAGTCTTGATGCTCGTGTCGCTTAATGGCCGCGTGAGGCTCCCACTTCCTACCGCTCAAGGCGAAGTCAGAGAACCGTCCTGGTCCCCTTACCTGAACTGATTGCGGCGTAATACGTTTTGCTTAACACACTGGGGTTTCATTAGGAGTTTCACGATGGAAATGCTGAAGTTTGGTAAATTCGCTGCGCTGGCTCTGGCCATGGCTGTGGCTGTAGGTTGCTCCTCCAAGGGCGGTGACAACGCAGGTGAAGGCGCTGGCGCCGTTGACCCGAACGCTGGCTACGGTGCCAACACCGGCGCAGTCGACGGTTCCCTGAGCGAAGAAGCCGCTCTGCGCGCAATCACCACCTTCTACTTCGAATACGACAGCTCGGACCTGAAGCCAGAAGCCATGCGCGCTCTGGACGTTCACGCCAAGGACCTGAAAGCCAACGGCAACCGCGTTGTCCTGGAAGGCAACACCGACGAGCGCGGCACCCGCGAGTACAACATGGCTCTGGGTGAGCGTCGTGCCAAGGCCGTTCAGCGCTACCTGGTTCTGCAGGGCGTTTCCCCTGCTCAGCTGGAAGTGGTTTCCTACGGTGAAGAGCGTCCAGTTGCTACCGGCAACGACGAGCAGTCCTGGGCTCAAAACCGTCGCGTAGAACTGCGTAAGTAAGTTCCTATGCGCAAGTGCCGTCGTGCAGTAACCGTCCTCGCACTCAGCCTGCCCCTTTCGGCGTGGGCTGCAGTCCCTGTAGTAGATGACAACACAGGCAGCTATCCGCCTGCGGGTTATGGCACGAGCGGCGCCTATGCCGGGTCAGGGGCTTCGGCCCCTGCCTCTGCACAGGGCCAGCTGTTCATGCAGCTGCAACAGATGCAGGATCAGCTTTCCCGCCAGCAAGGCATCATCGAAGAGTTGCAAAACGATGTGTCTCGCATGAAGCAGGAAAACCTGGAGCGATACCAGGACCTGGACCGTCGCATCAACAGTGGCGCCGCGGCTGCCGCGACCCCTGACAATTCTTCCGCCGGTGGTGCCTCTGGCGCCGCCGCGGGGGCTGCAGCCGGTGCTGCTGCCCAACAACCGGCCGCCAGTAGCGAGCCCGGTGATCCGGCCAAGGAGAAGCTCTACTACGATGCTGCCTTCGACCTGATCAAGCAAAAAGACTTCGACAAGGCCAGCCAGGCGTTCAACGCCTTCCTGCGCAAGTACCCCAGCAGCCAATATGCCGGTAACGCACAGTATTGGCTGGGCGAAGTGAACCTGGCCAAGGGTGACCTGCAGGGCGCAAGCCAGGCGTTCGCCCAGGTAAGCCAGAAGTACCCCAAACACAGCAAGGTGCCAGACTCCTTGTACAAACTGGCCGACGTCGAGCGTCGTCTCGGCCACACGGACAAGGTAAAGGGCATTCTTCAGCAGGTGGTGACCCAATACCCGGGCACATCGGCTGCGCAACTGGCGCAGCGAGACCTGCAAAAGCTGTGAAGTAATGCGGCGCTTGCCCCCTGTTCGAAAGAAACCCGCGCCTGGCGCGGGTTTTTTCGTTAGAATCACCGCCCTTTTTTCGTAAACACGCTGTCACGGATAACGCTATGTCGAGTCTGTGCCAGTGCCTGACGGAGGCGGGCAGCCTGTTTTGCTGTCACGCCCGTGGCGATCATGCAAGATACATTACGCATCACCGAAGTCTTTTACTCGTTGCAGGGTGAAACACGAACGGCTGGGCTGCCCACGGTCTTCGTGCGGCTCACCGGTTGCCCCCTGCGTTGCCAGTACTGCGACAGCGCCTATGCCTTCAGTGGCGGTACCCTTCGCAGCCTCGATTCGATCCTTGAACAGGTGGCCGGCTTCAAGCCGCGCTATGTCTGCGTGACGGGCGGCGAGCCCCTTGCCCAGCCTAACGCCTTGCCCCTGTTGCAGCGCTTGTGCGATGCCGGTTACAAAGTCTCGCTGGAAACCAGCGGCGCGCTCGATATCGCCGGCACCGACACCCGTGTCAGCCGCGTCGTCGACCTGAAAACCCCAGGTTCGGAAGAATCGCACCGCAACCGCTATGAGAACATCGAGCACCTGACGCGCAACGACCAGGTCAAGTTCGTCATCTGCTCCCGCGAAGACTACGACTGGGCGGTGTCCAAGTTGATTCAGTACAACCTGGCCGAGCGCGCCGGCGAAGTATTGTTCTCGCCCAGCCACCACCAGGTGAGTGCCACTGATTTGGCCGACTGGATCGTTGCCGACAACTTGCCTGTGCGTTTCCAGCTTCAGCTGCACAAGCTGTTGTGGAACGACGAACCTGGCCGCTGAGCAAGAGAGTGAGACATGACTGATAAACGCGCAGTAATTCTTCTGTCCGGTGGTCTGGACTCGGCCACGGTAGTGGCCATGGCCAAGGCCCAGGGCTATGCCTGCTATACCATGAGCTTCGACTACGGCCAGCGTCACCGCGCCGAGCTCAACGCCGCGGCACGGGTCGCCCAGGACCTGGGCGTGGTAGAGCACAAGGTGATCGGGCTGAACCTGGACGGCATCGGTGGCTCGGCCCTGACCGACAGCAGCATCGATGTGCCGGAAACGCCAGGGGAGGGTATCCCGGTGACCTACGTACCAGCGCGCAACACGGTGTTTCTGTCGCTGGCGCTGGGCTGGGCCGAAGTGCTGCAAGCCCGTGACATTTTCATCGGTGTCAATGCCGTGGATTATTCCGGCTACCCGGACTGCCGCCCCGAATTCGTCGAAGCCTTCGAACGCATGGCCAACCTGGCTACCAAGGCAGGGGTCGAAGGGCAGGGGTTCCGCATTCAGGCGCCCTTGCAAAACATGAGCAAAGCCCAGATCGTCCAGGCCGGCGTGGCGCATGGGGTCGACTATAGCTTGACTGTGTCGTGCTACCAGGCTGATGACGACGGGCGTGCCTGTGGCAAGTGCGACAGCTGCCGCTTGCGCGCTGACGGCTTCAAGGCAGCCGCCGTGGCGGACCCGACGCGCTATTTTTAAGAAATTTTATTGTGGGGTGTTGATTTCTCTATAGAAATCAGTATTATACGCGCCATCCAACGGGTCGTTAGCTCAGTTGGTAGAGCAGTTGGCTTTTAACCAATTGGTCGTAGGTTCGAATCCTACACGACCCACCATCTTCGCAGCGGTTGCGAATACTCAAGCTAGACCACCGGGTCAGCGTCAGGTAAAGCAATTGTATGGATCGAACAGTCAGTTCGCTTCTGTGTGAAATCTGTACGAAAAGCCCGCCCTCATCGGCGGGCTTTTTCGTTTCTGGTCAAAGTACTGGGCCGTAGTCTGTCTGCAGTGACACTGCCTCATTCATGGGCAGTGTTTCACGTGCAAGGTGGCCTCCGATGAAGTCTCAGCAGGCGACCCCTACTCCAGGTGTACTAGATAGCCCTTTGCCCACTACTGCGGATGGGAAAATGTTCCGTCTAAGTAATGGCAGAGAGATGGCCAGTCATGCGCTCCCCAGTGAAACAACTGCTGTCGCTTGCACTCCTGTTGGGTGCCTTATCCGTCCATGCGGACAATGCCCAAAAGGGCGATTACTGGGTAGTGCATCATCAAGCCAGCCTGGGCAAGAGCAAGGTGTACCTTGCAGATGGCGACCCCAGTAACATCTACGAGCGCCCCGGCGGCGCCAAATCCGTGGGCGTCTACCTGTTTGACCAGCAGCCCGGCAAGCCCGATTTCACGGTCTACGACGTCGAAGTCGATTGCAAGAACAAGCGGGCCCGTGTCACAGGGGCGCTCGACTTCAGCAGCGTGGCCAATACCTTGCGCAGGGCCAAGTTCTCCAATCAATGGCAGGGCGATCAACAAGCGTGGTTGGCGCAAAGCCGTAATTTCATCTGCAAGCCAGCTGAGCGCCAAGCGCTCAAAATGGAGCACCTGGGTGTGATGTCAGCTTCGCAGTTGAGCCGCGCTGGCCCCCAGCTATTTGAGATAACGAACCGCGAAGCGCTCAGGGCCGAGGTCATCAGGCAGATCGACCACGCCTTCACACAGATGCCTGCCAAGTAACTGGCCACCAAGGAGAGAAGCCATGATCCGTCTGCTCGTGTTTTGCCTGGGCGCTGTCCTGCTTAGCGGTTGCTCGTCACTTGAGGCAACCAGTGCGTGGAAAGGCCGCCCGGTCGGTGAGCTGATCGACTATTTCGGTGTGCCCAGGGTCATCATGGTGGCACCTGATCAGGACATGGTTGTGCTCAGGTACGTGCGCGACAGCACGTATATCTCCCGGGAGGCTGCGGGCACCTACACCGGCCCTGAAAATGGCCAATTGGTACACCGCGAGTATTGGCAGGATGTCGAGCATTCAGGCAGTTGCGAAATCAACGTCTTTGTCGACAGGGCGCACGTGGTGCAGAAAGTCAGGGCCAATGGTCGCTGTGCGGTCATCGACATGGCGCCCAAGGCGTAGCCCGGTAGTGGGAAGCAGGTACCGGGCAAAGGGGCGTTAAGCGATGACCGCTTTCGCCTCCCGTTATCACTGATTCAAAAAAGCTTCCACCACAGGCAGTAACCATTGCGGGTGCGTTTCATGAGGTGAGTGATCAGCCAGCGCCAGGTTCAACAGCTGCGCCCCAGGCACTTGCTCTACCAGCTCCAGGGCATTGGCGCGTGAAACCAGGCGATCACGATCGCCACGCACCACCAGCAATGGCGCGGTAATGCCACCCACGCTGGCTGCGGGATACCCGTGCTCGCTGTCATCGAGCCACATCCCCCGCACGGCCTCCAGCAACCTTGCAAAGTCCGGTTGCGGGTTGATCGCCTCATAGCGAGCTACATCTTCAGCAAACAGGCCGCGCCATTTCGCGGCGGTAATGCCCTCGTACAGGGCCCGCGCAGGGTCGTTCTCGCCCAGCGCCCAGTGAGCCCCGATGGTGACGAGCCTATCGACCGTCACAGCCTGCGAGGCAGCCATGCGCAACGCGACGATTCCGCCATCGCTGTGCCCGATCAGGCTGACGCGTTCAAGGGCCAGATGCTCGATCACCCGCTCTACGTCGTGCTGCATGCGTTCATAGGTGAGTGGTGCGCTGCCCAAGGTGGACATGCCCTGGCCGCGGCTGTCGATGCCGATTACGCGCCAGCGGTGGGCTAAATGCGGAGTAATGGCGTTGAAGGTTTCGATATGTCCAAGCCCGCCATGCAGCAGGATCAGTACTGGTGCGTCAGGTGCGCCCAGCTGTTCGTAATAAAGGCGTGCATCACCGACGGTGAGGTACTCGCCGCCCCGGTGGTTGAAGACAGTCATGTCGAAGTTGTCCATGTCGTCAGCTGTTGTATCGGGCGTCAGTGTACCGAGTTACCCGCCCAAGCCCAATTAATCCGAGCTGCCAGGCCTTTTTGTCTGTTCTTTACCTTGCCCACCGCACCTCTGGGCAACCATGCTGTCAAAGTGCCAACAACGCTGTCCTGACGTTCTGACGATCGTGTTATTCCAGCGCTACTTCCTCTTCATCAAGCTGCCGGAGACACCATGGCCGATTTGATCTTTGCGCAGCCATTTGAAGCTGTGGGTTGCAAGCAATGCCGTGAGATGGCTGACCTCGGCTTCGGCATCACCATGGCCTTCCAACCTATCGTTCACCAACCTTCGGGTAAACCGTACGCCTACGAGGCGCTGGTCAGAGGTGTAGCGGGGGAGGGGGCTGCGCAGGTGCTGGCCAAGGTCACACCCGATAACCTGTATCGCTTCGACCAGGCCTGCCGGGTCAAGGCCATCGAAAAAGCCTCCGAGCTTGGGCTCAATCGGGTGCAGGATTGCAAGCTCAGCATCAACTTCCTGCCCAACGCCGTGTACCGTCCCGCCACCTGTATTCGTGCAACACTCGAGGCCTCCAGGCAGTTCGATTTTCCGGCCGACAGGCTGATCTTCGAAGTGACCGAAGGCGAACGGGTCGAGGACACCGAACACCTGAAGTCCATCTTTCGCGAGTACGACCGGCAGGGCTTCACCACGGCCATTGACGATTTCGGGTCAGGCTACTCGGGCTTGAACCTGCTTGCCGAGTTTCAACCGGACCTGCTGAAGCTGGACATGGCGCTGACACGCAACCTTGGGGCCGACCCGGTGCGCCAGGTGATTGTGGCAGGCATCGTGCTGGTGGCGCAGCGGCTGAACATTCTGCTGGTCGCCGAAGGCGTGGAAACAGAAGCCGAGTGCCAGGCGTTGGCAGCCCTGGGTATCGAGCTGATGCAAGGCTACTATTTCGCCCGGCCTGAAATCGAAGCGCTGCCGCTGATCGAACGCCTGCGTGGCTGAGTGCTGATGTCTATTCGGCCCACTCGGGGTCGCCGGTAAACACCACCGTCAGCCAGCGGTTGGGCCCTTCGCCGCCGATGGCCTCGCCGATCTCGTTGCGCCAGGCATCCCACTGCTCGATGGTCTTGGCCGCCATTTGCGGCGGCACGATGAAGTACAGCTCAATCTCCCGTGAGCGCCCCACCTTGGCCACATAGGCGCGGTAGGACTGCAGGCCATGCCGTTCGACGAAAGCCTGCGCAACCACATCCACATGCTGCTTGAGATCGCCCGGCGTGACGAGAAAGATATCCGCCAACGCCTGGCGAACGACCGACATCGGCAGCGGCACGATCACCAGACAGACCAGTGCCAGCACCGCCGGGTCGATGTAGGGCGATACCCATTCAAGCGATGTACCCTGCACGGCATAGCCAAAGCAGAAGGCGATCAGCAGCGCCGCCGTGATGCTGGCGGACATCACCCAGCCCTTGACGTCCATGGCGACGAAATCAGAGCGCAGCTTGCGGTTGGCCTTGCCCTCGATCACCGCGATGGTCACGCAGGCGGTGACGGTAAGCGCCGCATAGACCATGGCGATACCGAACTCCAAGTGACGGCCACCCTCCAGCAGGCTGCTCACGGCGTTGATCAGGGCATAGATGGCGACCCCGCTGAGCAGGATGCCATTGAGTGCCAGCACCATTGGCTCCAGGTGCCAGAAGCCCATGGTGAAGCGCTCACGCAGTTTGCGCGACATCTGCAGGCTGCTGGCATGGGAGGTGATCAGCCTGACCACCATTAGCGACAGCCCGCTCATGCTGGCATCGACCAGCGAGTAGACGCCGTCGAACACGATGGAAAACGAGCCCGACGCCAAGCCAAAGGCAATGCCGATGCTGGCGATGAACAGCGTGACCGCGATCGAGGTGCGCAGCAGGCCCTGCTCAGTGGTGATGTCGAAGAAACCGGTTGTGGTTGAGCTGTGCATGGTCGGTATGCGTCATCCCTCGGCGATACAGTTGGGCGGCGCCGCACGGAACGCCTTGGTCAACCAGGCTAGGTACACCAGGCCTAGCGTGGCCCAGATCCCGCCGAACAGCAGCGAGTGCATGTTCAGGTCCAGCCACAGCGAAACGACGATACAGAAGCCAGTGGTGGGCAGTACCAGGTACTTAAGTTGGTTGGCCAGCCCTCGGCGATTGCCCTCTCGCAGGTAGCAGTGATTAATCACCGACAAGTTGACGAAGCTGAACGCTACCAATGCACCGAAGTTGATGATGGAGGTGGCGGTGACCAGATCGAAGAAGATCGCCGACAGCGAAATCACCCCTACCACGGCAATGTTCAGTACGGGTGTCTTGTAGCGCGAATGCAACCGTGCAAACACGCTCGCGGGTATGACCTTGTCACGGCCCATGACATACAGCAGGCGCGACACGCTGGTTTGCGACGCCAGCCCCGAGGCGATGGTGTTGATTACCGTGCACGCGATGAACACCGATTGGAACAGCTTGCCGCCCACGTACAGGGCGATTTCCGGCAGCGCCGCTTCCTGATCCTGAAAGCGTGCCATCGTGGGGAAATAAGCCTGGATGAAGTAGGAAACGGTGATGAATACAACGCCGCCGATCAATGCCGTGAGGAAAATGGCCCGCGGTATGGTTTTGCCCGGGTCGCGCGTTTCTTCGGACAGGCACGTGACCGCATCGAAACCCAGGAATGAGAAGCACAGAATGGTTGCGCCTGCCGCCAGGGCGCTCAGGTGGGTCTGCTGGTCGGCGAAGGGCAACAGGCTCCATGCCGTGCCCAGCCCTTCGCCCTGGTCCAGGCCGCGTATGCACAGGTAGATGAACACTGCGATGATCGCCACCTGCACGCCGACGAACAGCAGGTTGAAATGCGCAACCAGATTGACGCTGCGCATGTTGATCAGGCTGATCAGGGACACGAAGGCCACGACCCAGACCCACGGCGCCACCTCGGGAAACATGGCAGACAGGTACAGCTTGGCCAGCAAGGCGTTGACCATGGGCAGCAACAGGTAGTCCAGCAAAGAGGACCAGCCCACAAGAAAGCCCACGTGTGGATTCATGGCACGCTGGGTGTATGTGTAGGCCGAGCCCGACTGAGGAAAGCGCTTGACCAGGGTGCCATAGCTGACGGCCGTGAACAGGATCCCGGCAAGGGCCAGGATGTAGGCGCTCGGTACGTGCCCTGCGGTGATGCCTGACACGATGCCAAAGGTGTCGAACACGGTCATGGGCGTCAGGTACGCCAGGCCAATGATGATCACATGCCACAGACGCAAGGTCTTGCGCAGTTGGCCGGCTTCGGGTGCGTAGGATTCAGGCTGCATGCTGGCGTGGCTCCAAGGCGAGGGCTTGAAAGACAGGCACAGCGAAGGGCGCAAGCAGCAGCGGCGAGCGGGTGGGCTCCATATTGTTCACCTTTATGTAGGAGCAGCAGAGGCGTGACTGGATCACGCAAGTGATCAAAATAAAAAACGATAGGGTCTCGGGTGTCAAGTTAAACATGACAAGGTGTTTCGAGGGTCCGCTTTTTATCGAGGAATTAACGCACTCGAGCGTCTCTGTAGTCTTTATTTTCACTGCTAAGGCCATAAGCGTGTTCGTAAAAATTGACATCTTTGAAGTGGGCCTGTGCAACGGGTTGCACGATTTCCTGCCTGGAACTGCCGCCAACCTGCCTGGCCTTCGGTGATATGCTGCATTTTCCTGGCTGCGCAGGCGATGTGCGAGCCTTTATGGACATCAATCGGTTTTATTCATGAAGAAGACTTCAGTAGCAATTCTGTCCGGCGTAGCGGTGGCCTTTGCCGCAGTGGTCATTGGCGGCGCCTGGTACACCGGCAAGCGACTGCCGAGTGAGCTGGACCATGCCTTGGCCCTGAGCAACGCGCAGCTGCAAAAGTCGCTGGTGAACACAGGTGGCAGCGTACGCATCGAGTTGGTATCGCTGGACCAGCGCTGGTTCAGCAGTACGGCGCACTACCGTGTTGTCGCTCGCGATGTGCGTGCCAGCAGCCAGCAGGTCATGAATTTTGACGTGGGCGTGACCGATCAGATCGAGCACGGCCCGTTTCCATGGTCCCGCGTCAAGACCTTCAAGCTTTTGCCAGTGCTGGCGCTGAGCAACACCACGCTGGACAAGGACGATGTCACGGCGCCCTGGTACGCAGCAGCCGGGGACCGCGTGCCGTTCAGCGCCCAGACCAGCATGGGGTACGGCGGCAGTGTCGACAGCCAGGTTCGCCTGGCGCCGGTCAAGCTCGACGATGCCAACGGCACCAGCCTGGCGTTCTCGGGCATGGAGCTTGGGGTCAGCGGGGATCGCGACGGCAAGGATTCGCGCTTCCATGGCGAAGCCGATCACTTTCTGATGAAGCTGGTGAGCGAAGACCAACCTCCCGTCATCTTCGAGCTCAATGGGCTGAAGTTGGGTGGCAAGCTGGCGGCGACTGCGCATGACAACCTGTTCTCGGGCAACGCTGACCTTTATCTGGCCGAGACCAAGATTATCCTCGGGCCCAGGCAGCAGGCGCTGGTCATCAAGGGGGGAGAGCTCAGTACCCTGCAAAGCCTCGAAGGTCCCGACACCTTTGGCGGGCGTGTCGAATACAAACTTGGGGACATCACCTGGGATGGGCGAGCGGTCGGCAAGGTCCAGATGATCGTCGGCTTCAAGTCCATTCATGCGCCCGCGCTGCAGGCGTTGAGTAACTGGTATGCGGCGCATTTGCCTGAGTTCGAGGCAGCGGCAGCTGCCGGGCAGTCGGCGCCACAGATCAACATGACCGAAGCTGAAAAGGCTAAATTCCAAGGTGACTTGCGCACGCTGCTGGCCGCAAAACCCAAGGTGGCGCTCGAAGATTTGAGCCTCAAGACCGCCAATGGCGAGAGCCACTTCAACCTGGCCATGGACTTCGACGCGCCGTCTTCCTTCGACTTGCCACAAGATCAGGCGTTGAAGCAGATGGTGACGCAGGTCACCAGCAAACTGTCCTTGTCCAAGCCAATGCTAGGAGACCTGGCGACCTTGCAGGCCCTGCTCGACGGTCAGACCGATGCCCAGGCCATCGCCACGCAGTCTGGCCAGGCAGGAGAGATGGTCGGCTTGATGGGCGTGCAGAGCGGCCTGGCTACGGTGGAAGGCGATAAGGTGATCAGCTCGTTGCACTATGCCGATGGCATGGTCGATTTCAATGGCCAGAAAATGACGCTCGAAGCCTTTGCCGCGTTCGTCAATACACGGCTGGCAATGCTCTCGCCGCAACGCTGAGTGCCCGGCTTTACCTGCCCTTGAGCCGCTGGTACGAGGGCGGGTAAGGGCTGGATAAAAACCGCTTTAGAAATCTTGGGTTTCTCTGTAGCCTTCGGCCTCCATAATAATCCGCGCCCGCAGAGGGCCGTGGCGGCCTGCGCCGTCCGGCGCCCTTAGCCGATCTGCCAGGGCCGGGTGATACACTCGATTTGATGCGCGCACGCGCTTGCAGGTCCAGCGATCATGACCCAGATTTCCGAACGCCTGTTGGTACAGGCTCACCTCGACGCCAAGCAGCCCAACCCGCTGACGGACGAGCAGCAGGCCGAATACCGTGCGGCCATCGCTGCCGAGCTCAAGGCGCAGAATGCCGTGCTGGTTGCCCATTACTACTGCGACCCGGTGATCCAGGCCCTGGCGGAGGAAACCGGCGGCTGTGTGTCCGACTCGCTGGAAATGGCCCGCTTTGGCAAGCAGCACCCGGCCGAGACGGTGATAGTAGCCGGCGTGCGTTTCATGGGTGAAACCGCCAAAATTCTCACTCCTCACAAACGCGTATTGATGCCCACGCTTGAAGCGACCTGTTCGCTTGATCTGGGTTGCCCCATCGAAGAATTCTCTGCCTTCTGCGATCAGCACCCCGAGCGTACCGTGGTGGTTTACGCCAACACCTCCGCTGCCGTGAAGGCACGGGCCGATTGGGTGGTCACTTCCAGTTGCGCGCTGGAAATCGTCGAAAGCCTGATGGATAACGGCGAGACCATCATCTGGGGCCCCGATCAGCACCTGGGTCGCTACATCCAGAAGCAGACCGGTGCCGACATGCTGCTGTGGGACGGTGCCTGCATCGTTCATGAGGAGTTCAAGTCGCGTCAGCTCGCCGACATGAAGGCCCTGTACCCGGACGCCGCGGTGCTGGTCCATCCCGAGTCGCCGGAGTCGGTGATCGACCTGGCCGATGCGGTGGGCTCCACCAGCCAGTTGATCAAGGCTGCCCAGACGCTGCCTAACAAGACCTTTATCGTCGCCACCGACCGCGGCATCTTCTACAAGATGCAGCAGCTATGCCCCGACAAGGTCTTCATCGAGGCGCCCACTGCCGGCAACGGCGCGGCCTGCCGCAGCTGTGCCCACTGCCCGTGGATGGCCATGAACACCCTGGAGCGCGTGCTGCATTGCCTGCGCAGTGGCGGGGACGAGATCTTCGTCGACCCAGCCCTGGTGCCCAAGGCCATCAAGCCGCTGAACCGGATGCTGGATTTCACCCAGGCGGCCAGGTTGAAGCTTTCCGGGAACGCGTGAGGTAAGCGCTGGCTGAAATGCAGGTCCTGGTGCCATGCCCGAGGCAGATGACGCTCCTACATTGCGCCGAATCGGTGAGCTAGAGGATCTCCGTGTGGGAGCGGCCTCGCGCCGCGATGGGCTGCGCAGCAGCCCTCAGATGTCAGCCCCGCATCACAGGCCGGCGCGGCCGGTCCGGCGCCCCGGCGAGACCGCTCAGGCATGTTGTTCAACATTGGAAACGGTCCCGCCCCAGACCCTGAAACGCCTCAGCGCCCCATCATCTCCCGCACCATGCGCTGCTGCTCCAGCACCTCTCGCTGGCGTTGGTCGATCTGCGAGGCCAGCGGGAAATTCCCCCCGGCGCGGCGCTTGGCATAGTCGAGCTGCTGAATGGCCTGATCAAAGTCCCCCACCAAGGTGAAGTATTCCGCCCGCGCCCGGTGCAGGCCGATGGTATTGCCCGACAGCCCGCGCACCTCGGCCATGTCGTACCAGACGTCCGGATCATCCGGGCGGCTCTTGATCAGATCGTTCAACACCTTCTCCGCCTCGGCCGGCTTGTTCTGCTTGACCAGCAGGTCGGCGCGCACCTGCTTGAGCGGGTAATTGCCTGGGTACAGCCCCTGCATGCGCTCGGCCCGCTGCTGTGCATCGGCCAGGCGATTGTTGGTGATATCCAGGTCGATCTGCGCCAGGTTGTAGGTAATGTCGTTGGGCGCCTTGGCCAGCAGCGGCTTGAGCATCTCCCGTGCTTCGTTGAGCTGACCGCCCTTGATCTGCGCCAGCGCCAACCCATAACGCGCCGCATCGAGTTTGGGGTCTTCGTCGAGCTGGGCGCGAAAACGCTTGGCCGCAAGCCCCGGCGTACCTTCATACGTCAGCGCTACCCGGGCGCGGATCAGCTGATAGCGCAGGCTGTCTTCCACACCGCCTTTTGGCGCCTGCTCTGCCCGGTTACGGGTGTCGGCGATCCGCGACTCGGTTACCGGGTGCGTCAACAGAAATTCCGGCGGCTTGGCGTCATAACGGTACTGACGCGCCAGGCGTTCGAACATGGTCGGCATGTTGCGCGGATCGTAGCCGGCCTTTTCCAGGTTCTGAATGCCGATGCGGTCGGCTTCCTGCTCGTTTTGCCGGGAGAACCTGCGCTGCTCCTGAATCGCCGCAGCCTGGGTACCGGCAATCATGCCGATGCCGGCATCACCGGCGCCACCGGCCGCCAGCACGATACCGGTGAGCAACGCTGCCATCATCGGCAACTGCATGCGTTGCTGGGCCTCGATACCTCGGGCAAAGTGCCGTTGGGACAAGTGCGCCAGTTCGTGCGCCAGCACCGACGCGTACTCGCCTTCGGTCTGCGCATTGAGGAACAACCCGCCGTTGACACCCACGATGCCGCCTGGTGCTGCAAACGCGTTGAGTTCGCGGCTGTCGATCAGGATGAATTCCAGGCGACGGTCCTGCAGCTGGCTGGTTTCGGCCAGGCGGTACACGCTGGTCTCCACGTAGTCCTTGAGCTGCGGGTCGTTGAGTTGGTTGACCTGGCCGCGCAGCAGGCTCAGCCAGGCGCGGCCAAGCTGATGTTCCTGCTGTGGCGAAACGATCGCCGAACTGGCGTCACCCAGCGACGGCAAGTCGTCAGCATGGCCAGGCAGGGCCATCAGGCAGGCCAGCGTCAGCAGGGTAGGGCGCAGTAGATTCATGCACGAAGCTCGCGTCGGTCAAAGATTGCTACTGTAGCGGGCTCACACGTTGGCGACCAGTGGCGCTATCCTAGGCGGCCGATCAGGCCGTAGGCCGGCATTGCCCTGGAGAGTCCCGTTGATGAGCACCCCCCTGACCTGTGACGCCGAACTCGATGCCAGCGGGCTGAACTGCCCGTTACCGCTGCTCAAGGCCAAGATGGCGCTCAATGGCCTGGCCAGTGGTGCCGTGCTCAAGATCATCGCGACCGACGCAGGTTCCCAACGCGACCTTCGCACCTTCGCTAAATTGGCCGGTCATAGCCTGTTGCACGAAACGGCCGAGGCCGGTACCTACACCTACTGGCTGCGCAAGGCCTGAGTCCTACAAGGATCGTTCATGTTCAAAGTGCTACGCGACTGGGTCCAGCGCTACTTCTCCGATGAAGAAGCGGTGGTGCTGGCGGTCTTGCTGTTTCTGGCGTTCACGGCGGTGCTCACGCTGGGCGGGATGCTGGCGCCAGTGTTGGCCGGCATGGTGCTGGCATTTCTCATGCAGGGGTTGGTCAACGCCCTGGAGCGTCTGCGAGTGCCTTCGAGACTGGCGGTCATGCTGGTATTTGCCCTGTTCATGGGCGCGCTGGCGGTGTTCATGCTGGTGCTGGTGCCGCTGCTGTGGCACCAGCTGATCACCCTGTTCAACGAGCTACCGGGCATGCTTGGCAAATGGCAGTCACTGCTGCTCCTGCTGCCAGAGCGCTACCCGCACCTGGTGTCGGACGAGCAGGTGCTGCATGCCATCGAGTCGGTCCGTGGCGAGATCGGCAAGTTCGGGCAATGGGCCCTGACGTTCTCCCTGTCCAGCCTGCCGCTGCTGGTCAACGCCATGATCTACCTGGTACTGGTGCCGATCCTGGTGTTCTTCTTCCTCAAGGACCGCGAGCTGATCGGCCGCTGGGTCAGTGGCTACCTGCCGCGTCAGCGCACCTTGCTCAACCGTGTGGGCAGCGAGATGAACCGGCAGATCGCCAACTACATCCGGGGCAAGGGCATCGAAATTCTGATCTGTGGCATCGCCACCTACATCGCGTTCATCGCCCTGGGCCTGAACTACGCCGCGTTGCTGGCACTGTTGGTTGGGCTGTCGGTGGTCGTGCCCTATGTAGGGGCGGTGGTGGTTACCGTGCCGGTGACACTGATCGCGTTGTTTCAATGGGGATGGGGAGACCAGTTCATCTACCTGATGACGGTCTACGCGATCATCCAGGCGCTCGATGGCAACGTGCTGGTGCCGCTGCTGTTCTCCGAGGCCGTCAGCCTGCACCCGGTAGCGATCATCTGCGCGGTCTTGCTGTTCGGTGGGCTGTGGGGGTTCTGGGGCATCTTCTTCGCCATTCCGTTGGCGACCCTGATCAAGGCCGTGCTGGATGCCTGGCCGCGTCAGGAGCCCAGTGTATCGCCCTTGCTCTGACAGCCATAGGGCTGCGCCGATGACCGACGCAGCCTGATCCGATCAGGCCTCGTTAAGGGCCTGGGCCGCTGCCAGCACGGCATCCACATGGCCAGGCACTTTCACCCCCCGCCACGCTTGGCGCAACACGCCCTCCTTATCGATCAGGAAGGTGCTGCGATCCACGCCCAGGTATTCCTTGCCGTACAGTTTTTTCAGCTTGATCACATCGAACAGCTGGCACAGGGCCTCGTCCTTGTCGCTGATCAACTCGAACGGGAAACCCTGCTTGGCCTTGAAGTTCTCGTGGGACTTCATGCCGTCGCGCGAGACGCCAAGCACCACGGTATTGGCGGCTTCGAAGGCGCCATGTTGATCGCGAAAGCCTTGGCCTTGGGTGGTGCAGCCTGGCGTGCTGTCTTTGGGGTAGAAATACACCACCACCTGGCGGCCCTTGAGCGCGGACAGGCTGACCGTCTGCCCACTGGTGGCCTGGGCGGTGAAGTCGGGGACAGGTTGGTCGAGTGCAACGGCCATGGGAACCTCCTCAGACAGGGTTTTGTGGGCGCCAGGGCTCGATCAGGGCATCGAGGTTCAGCGCGTCGGCAAAATCCAGGAACTGGTCGCGCAGCCAACTGATCTGGGTGCCGGCCGGCAGGATCACCGTGAACTGGGCATTGAGCATGCTGCTGCCAGTCTGCGGTGCCAGGTAGGTGTCGCAGGTCATGGCTTCGAGCTCGACACGGTGGTCAAGGAAGAACTGGCACAGCTCGTTGATGATGTCAGGCCGGTAGGCGGCGCTGACATAGGCCACGTAGGGCAGGGCCTGCGGGCGTACTTCCTGGTCGGCGCTGCGCACCACGTCAAGGGTCAGGCCGTGCTTCTTGCCAAGGCCGGGGAGCATGGCCTCAAGGCGCGCCAGGGCATCCCAGCTGCCGCCGACCTGCAAAACCAGTGCGCTGGTCTCGCCATGGCGGCTCAGGCGCGAGGTGACCACCGCGCAGCGGTTTTCGAAGGCAGCGCGGCTCAGTACATTGGCCAGCTCCATGGGGTTGGGCCCCAAGGCGCTGATGACGAGGAATTGTTCGCGGACAGTGGGGGTGGACATGCAGCATTCCTAAAGCGATGAGCGGTCGATGCAGGACGGGCGAAAGCCTCCTGTAGGCAGCGCTCGGCACTCGCAGGCGAGGGCCGGGGCGCTGGCCGGGAGCAGGGTCTACGGCCCGGCGGGCCGTGCTGCACCGATCAAAGCATCAAGGGTAGCGAAATAAGGCGCCGAGGGGAATGCTCCGCCCGCCTGCTTCGCTTGTGCAAGGCCGATGCCCCCAGTACCATTACCGCTCTCTTTTTCCGGCAGGAGCAGATACATGATTGCGGGCAGTATGGTGGCACTGGTCACTCCCATGGATGCACAAGGGCGTGTTGACTGGGGCAGCCTCGACAAACTTGTAGACTTCCACCTGGAAAACGGCACCCACGCCATCGTCGCCGTCGGCACCACCGGTGAGTCCGCCACGCTGGATGTCGAAGAGCACATCCTGGTCATCAAGCACGTGGTCGAGCGCGTCAAGCGCAGCAAGAGCCCGATCCCGGTCATCGCCGGCACCGGTGCCAACTCCACTGCCGAAGCCGTGCACCTGACCCAGAACGCCAAGAATGCCGGCGCCGATGCCTGCCTGCTGGTCGTGCCGTACTACAACAAGCCGACCCAGGAAGGCCTGTACCAGCACTTCAAGCACGTTGCCGAGTCGGTCGACATCCCGCAGATCCTGTACAACGTGCCAGGCCGCACCTCCTGCGACATGCAGGCCGAAACCGTCATCCGCCTCTCGACGGTGCCCAACATCATCGGCATCAAGGAAGCCACCGGTGACATGGCCCGCGCCAAGGCCATCCTCGAGGGCGTTGCCAGCGACTTCATCGTGCTGTCCGGTGACGATCCAACCGCCGTCGAGCTGATCCTGATGGGCGGCAAGGGCAACATCTCCGTCACGGCCAACGTCGCCCCGCGGCAAATGGCCGACCTGTGCGAGGCCGCCCTTGAGGGCAATGCCGAGAAGGCCCGCGCAATCAACGACACGCTCATGCCCCTGCACAAAGACCTGTTCTGCGAGTCCAACCCGATCCCCGTCAAATGGGCGCTGGTCGAGATGGGCCTGATGAAAAAAGGCATTCGCCTGCCACTGACCTGGCTTAGCGAAGGCTGCCACGACAAAGTCCGTACTGCCCTGCGCCAGTCCGGCGTACTGGTTTAAGAGGAAGTACCCTGCATGAAGCGACTGGCTGGCCTTTCTGCCCTTGCCCTGATCATCTCCAGCACCAGTGGGTGCGGCTGGCTGTGGGGCGAGGATGGTTATTTCCGCGACCGCGGCAGCGATTACCTGCAGGCGCACTCGACCGCGCCCATGCAGTTGCCTTCGGACGTCAGCGGCGTCAAGCGCCTCGACCCCCTGCTGCCCATCCCGCGCAATGTTGCCGACGACAACGTCAGCGGCGAGTACGAAGTGCCGCGCCCTCAGCCGCTGACCGGCGGTGCGGGCCAGGCCAACGACTACAGCCTGCAGCGCAGCGGCAGCAGCCGGTGGGTACTGGCCCAGCACGCCCCGGCTGAAGTCTGGCCGGTGGCGCGTCAGTTCTTCGAGGACAACGGCTTCCGTATTGCTGAGGAGCGCCCGCAGACGGGTGAATTCAGCACCACCTGGCAGCGTTTCGACGAACTCTCGGCCTCCCTTGGCCAGCGCCTGGCCAGCACGGCCAGCAGCAACGACAGCGAAGTGCGCGTGCGTGTGCGCATGGAGCCCGGCGTGCAGCGCAACACCTCCGAGGTGTACGTGGTCACCGTCGAGCGTCCGGCTGGCAGCAGCGCCGAACCCGACTTCCCGTCCAGCTCCACCAACACCGGCGCCGACGCACTGCTGGTCGACGAGCTGCTCGCCAGCATGAACCGCAGCGCCGAGAAGGGCGGTTCGGTGTCGCTGCTGGCCGAACGTGATTTCGATGTGCCGAACCGCGTCAGCCTGAGCGAAGACGGCAGCGGCAACCCGGTCCTGAACGTGGGCGCCGACCTGGATCGCGCCTGGTCCAGTGTGGGCCGTGCCCTGGAGCAGGGTGGCCAGTGGCGGGTCGAGGACATCAACCGCAGCCTGGGCCTGTATTACATCAACCTGTCCGAAAAACCCGAGGACAAAGAGAACAAGCCTGGCTTCTTCGGCCGTGTGTTCGGCAGCGAGCCCACCAAGGAAGAGCGCGAAGCCCGTGCCGAGCGCTATCAGGTACGCCTGAGCAAAGTGGGTGAGAACGTGCAGGTCACGGTCGAGAAGAACATCAACACCGTGGCTCCGGCCGATGTCGCTCGCCGTGTGCTGAGCGCCATTCAGGACCACCTGGGTTAAGTGCGCTTCGCCGTACTTGGAAGCGGTAGCCAGGGAAACGGCACGCTGATCGCCAGTGGTGATACCTACATCCTGGTCGATTGCGGCTTTTCCCTGCGCGAGACCGAGCGGCGCCTGGCGCTGCTCGGTGTGTCGGCAGCCCAGCTGAGCGCCGTGCTGGTCACCCACGAGCACGCCGACCACGTGCATGGGGTCGGCCTGCTGTCGCGGCGCTACAATGTACCGGTCTACCTGAGTCAGGGCACTTTGCGCGGGCTGCGAAAGCCGGTGGAAGTGGCCGGTTTCCTGGCTTGCGGCCAGCGCCTGAGCGTCGGCAGCCTGGAGGTTACGGCATCGCGCGTAGAGCACGATGCCCATGAACCGTTGCAATACGTGGTCAGCGACGGCACACGCCGTTTCGGCATGCTGACGGACCTGGGCTCGTACGACGCGCGGCTGCTGAACGGCTATCGCGACCTGGATGCGCTGTTGATCGAAGCGAATCATTGCCGCGACATGCTGGCGCGTGGTCACTACCCCTACTTTCTCAAGCAGCGGGTCGGCGGCATGCGCGGGCATTTGAACAACCACCAGGCCGCGAGCCTGGTACATGAGCTGGGCTGGAATACCCTGCAGTATCTGGTGCTGGCCCACCTCAGCAGCAAGAACAACCTGCCACACCTGGCCCGCCAGTGCTTTGTCGACACCCTTGGGTGCGACCCTGACTGGCTTGAGGTGGCAAATCAGGAACACGGGCTCGACTGGCGTGCCATCGCCTAGCCCACCCCTCACGCAAGCGGAGCCCAATCATGGAAAAACGCGACGAACTCTACCGCGGCAAGGCCAAATCGGTTTACAAGACCGATGACGCCGACCGCTTGATCCTGCTGTTTCGCAACGACACGTCGGCCTTCGACGGCAAGCGCATCGAGCAGCTGGACCGCAAGGGCACGGTGAACAACAAGTTCAACGCCTTCATCATGCAGAAGCTCGAAGAAGCCGGCGTGCCGACCCAGTTCGACAAACTGCTGGGCGACAACGAGTGCCTGGTCAAGAAGCTGGACATGATCCCGGTCGAATGCGTCGTGCGTAACTACGCAGCCGGCAGCCTGGTCAAGCGCTTGGGCGTGGAGGAGGGCATTAAGCTGGAGCCGTCCACCTTCGAGCTGTTCCTGAAAAACGACGAGAAGGGCGACCCCTTCATCAACGAATCCCACGTTGTCGCCTTCGGCTGGGGCACCGCCGAGCAACTGGTCGAAATGAAGAAGCTGTCGCTCAAGGTCAACGAGGTGCTGACCAAGCTGTTCGACGACGCCGGCCTGCTGCTGGTCGACTTCAAGCTGGAGTTCGGTGTCTTCCACGGCCAGATCGTGCTGGGCGACGAGTTCAGCCCCGACGGCTGCCGCCTGTGGGACAAGGAAACCCGTAAGAAGATGGACAAGGACCGCTTCCGTCAGGGTCTGGGCGATGTGATCGAAGCCTACGAAGAAGTTGCCAAGCGCTTGGGCGTGCCGCTGTAAGGCGCCCGCACACGCAAGCGCCTGATACCACGCGGTTTTTTTGAAAATAAAGGTTTGCGTTTTCAGAATTCGCTGGTATGATGCGCGGCATTGGAGAGATGCCGGAGTGGTCGAACGGGACGGATTCGAAATCCGTTGTACTGGCAACAGTACCTAGGGTTCAAATCCCTATCTCTCCGCCATTATCCGTTAAGCCCCGCAGACCAAGGTCTGCGGGGCTTTTTCGTTTCTGGGTTGTACATAGTGTTTGTACGTAAATCTGAGCAGCTCAGCTGCCCCGCTCTGCCAGTTTGAGGGGGGGCGCTGAGATGTATGCATCATTCAAGGCGAGGGGGGGTAGGATCGCTTCCAATGGCAAGGGGTTTACTGTCCGACGGCAAGTTTTCGGCTTGTGCTTCCGCGCGGAATGCAATCCCCATGATCTCGCGGCACCGATCAACGAAAGGCTTCGCATCTTCACCGAATTTGCCCAGCATGATCCCCGCATCACCCCATAGAGCGTACATTTTCGAGAGATCCGAAACCTTCTTATGGAGCTCTTTTTGAAGGTCTTCAAGGCGTTTCATCATCCGCTGTCTGTGGCTCTCATCCAGCGACGTATTTTGTACCAAAAAGTCTCGCAGTTCGTTAATGAGGTGTTGGATTTTTGACACGTCGCCATCTGTAAACTTGTAACCGAAGCTGTCGTTCAAAGATACAGAAAACTTTTTCTTCAGGTTCTCTAATTTCTGAGTCGCGGACTGTGAAAGCAGCTGGTCTTTAGCGAATCGAAGAAAGTCCCAGATGTCTGAGCATACCTTAGGCAAGGGTCCACCGACTTTTGGCTCGTAGACATCTAGGAAGATGAGATCAGCTTCACGTAACGTTGATACAAGGGCCAAGGCTTCAATGAGCAGTGCGTGATCGTCTTCGTCGAATGTAGGCCCGATTTGATCTTCAACGTAAGAGATTATGGCGAGAGTTCCATTCAGCGGGTCAGCCTGAGCCGTCTGGATGTAAGCGGAAGGGATGTTCATACGCGTCCATTGTCGAGGAGTGAGACGGATAACTTTGGCATAAGTCAGGCTATGTTGGAATGGGGCGAGGTTGGCGTACATTCCCGCGTTTCAAAGCGCCCATCCAGCCAAAGCCAGCGATGGTGGCGGTGCTGTTGTGAGCTTTTCTAAGGCTTGCGAGATGGGCTGTACAAGCAAGTCCAGTAGGCGTCTGTCGAACACAGCTTGCGTGATCAGGCGGATGCCCGCCCAGGTGTGAGATCTAGGGCACCTTTATTAGTTGTTAGCTTCGAGACTTTTCAAAGCGAACATCACCCTCAGTCAAGTTCTTCACAGGCTGCCAGCCAAGGTGCCGATAGAAGCCACATGCACGGCTCGCTTGAGCTGTCTCTAACCAGATCGTTTGATGGTGTTGAAAGAGGAACGTCTCTGCTTGCTCCATGAGTCTGCGGCCCAGCCCGTTTCCCTCAAATCCGGGTAGAACGAAAGCGGCAAACACACACCCGCCCTCGACATCGGCCATAGAAAAACCTACAGGGGCACCATTGACCTCGGCAATCCAAGCACAGGGGGCCTCTAAAATGGCCTGCCTTACCGTAATGGGGCTAATTCCCATTGCGGCTAGCTGCTCACGGGATAAGTGATTTTCGTGCACGCTGGTTCGAATATCAAAAATCGCATCAATATCCGCTAGGTTGGCGAGTCTGATTGAGTGGTTCATATTTGGTTTGAGCCTCTAAGCGGGCTTCCTTGAATTCATAGGATCCCTAAATTCCTCAGTCGGTATTCCTGTTCCCTGCACCGCTGGGTCAACCGAAGGATTGTGACAACTCATCGCTTCAACAGAGTCAGTCGGGCTGCTACAGCCTTGCTGTCAAACAAGAGGGTGGCAGCGATACGCGGGTTGACAGACCGAGGACTCCGGAGACTCAGCGCACACAAGGTGCCCTACGTACCACCGCCATAAGGGTTGCACGTGTGCGGAGAAGGGTCGGCCTGTCAAAGCCGGTCGTTGATCTGCAACGGCCCGCCGAGACTAGAACGTGACCTGCTCCGTCGCAACCGTTTGAGCAGCGGAGCAGTATGTTTCGGAAACGGCCTACAAGTAAGGGGATTAATCTGAGTTCAGAGACCCAAAAGTACCGATCGAAGCGATCCCCTGCCGCTCAACCCTCCGCAACATTTTGTCTTGATCTGCCATTCACCACCTGCGCTACAATGCCGCCCTCTGTTCGCCACTCACGCCCGGGCAACACGCCGTAATGACTACGCGCGCCGGGCGATGAACGCTTCCTGACATGGATTCGTTGGATGCTTTGCGCTTCGCCATACCTACCCATCACTGTTCGCTCATCCGTGGCGTCGCCTTCTGCGGCTGCCACTTGCGCCCCTCTGCAAACCCACCACACCACGCCCACGCTGCTGCCCGAAGGCTGCGGTTCACGGCTGTGCGTCCACTGGAAAATGGAGTGATCCACGTGCATAAGAAATTCATCGCCTCCCTCTTGGCCGTCGCCATCGCCTCGACCACCGCCTGCGCCCAGCTTGGCATCAGCAAGGAACAGGCCGGCACCGTGATCGGCGGTCTGGCGGGTGTTGCCATCGGTTCGACCATGGGCAGCGGCAACGGCAAACTGGCGGCTGCCTTGATCGCAGGCGGCATCGGTGCCTACGTGGGTAACCGCATCGGCAACATGCTCGATGAAAAAGACCAGCAGGCCCTGGCCCTGCGCACCCAGGAAGTGCTGAGCCAGCAACAGGCCACGGCCAGTGCACAGCCGGTGACCTGGAAGTCCGACCACTCCGGCGCCACCGCGCAGATCGTCACTGGCAAGACCTACACCAAGACCAAGCAGGTCGAGGTCAAGCGTGCGCCGAAGATCCAGGCCGTTCCGTCGATGAAGCTGATCAACGAACCCTACGTGACCACCAGCGACAACCTCAATGTACGCGCCGCGCCCAACGCCAAGGGCGAGAAAGTCGGCAGCCTGAAGAACCACACCGAATTCACGGCCGTCGGTTCAACGGGCGACTGGGTGCTGGTAGGGCGCAAAGGCGTGACGGTCGGTTACGTGCACAAGGACTACGTCGAGCCCAAGGCACAGGCCGTGGCCAAGCGCGTCACCCCGGCGGTGAACCTGGATGAGCTGGACGTGGCGACCAGTAGCGAAACCAAAGGTTTCGACTTGGACACGCTGCAGAACCTGCCTACCCAGACCGTCGCTGCCGAAGCGGCTTGTCGCCCTGTGACGGTCAGTCTGAAGTCCAAGGAAGGCAAGACCGAACAGGAACAGAACACCTTCTGCAAACAGGCCAATGGCACCTGGGAACTGATTTGAGAACCTCCATGAAAAAGCACGCCCTTGCGCTCGCCGTGATCGGTGCTTGCGGTCTGGTACCGCAGGCTTTCGCCCACGAGCTGGCGTTTTCGAAGAAGGACAATATCAAGGTCGAAGTGCCCGGTGAGGCCGCGACCTGGTGCAAGCCCGAGGTCGAGCTGACCATCACCCGACCTGTCTGGGACAACCCGGACATGCTTTCGGGCTTGCTGAACAAGTTGCCGTTCGTGTTCGCCAAGGACTGCTCCACGGCCAAGGTCAGTTGGAAAGCGGTCGATGACAAGGGCACGCTGTATGCCAGCGGCGCTGGCACTGCCGGCAACCTGGGCCTGATGAACCTGGCTGCTGCACCTGCCGCAGCCACGGCGCCAGCCCCCCAGCAGGCTCAAACGCCAGCGCCATCATCTGCGCCAGCACCAGCAGAGGCATCCGCACCTGCCGCTACGCCTGCGCCTGCCGAGGCCCCAGCACCGGCCGTGGCGGCTGCCCCAGCGCCGACCAACAAGCCAGAACCGGCCGCTGTCCCCACCCCAACCCCAGCGCCCGCACCTGAACCGGCGGCAGCACCTGCCGTCGCGCCCAAGGTAGCCGGCGCAGCCGTCGCGGCTGCGCCCACCTCGGACTATGGCCGTTCAGTGGTGCTGAAGAACAACAAGCTGATGCAGATCACCGATGCGGCGGGCTGCAAGTGGGTGCTCAATAGCACCATCATCAGTGAGGGCGATACCCTCACGTTCGGCACCACGCCGGCCATGCCCTGTCCGGCTTCCGGCTTTGGTGAGGGCAATTTCGAAAAGATCAGCTGGAAAGCCGAAGGCACCTACCGCGGCAACGACTGGAATCGTATCTACGTCCACCCCAGTGCCTTGATGTTCAGCAAGCGTTACGAGGCGGCGGTCAAGGACAAGTCGGTCAGCTACCTCACGGCCGAAGCGGACCAGGTGGCGTTGCTGGTGGGCGAAATTCCCGATCGGAACATGAAGGTGTACCTGGCGTTCTCCCGGCCTACCTACGGCGCTGTGGGGCCTTTCCTCGCCGACCCGTACTACGTCGCCGTAACCCCGGACGACGCCTTCGCCCTGGACCCGGTGAAGTACAAGGAGACTGCGCTGCAGGTTTTCGACCTGATCAAGAACGCATCGCCGAGCACCACCGACGTGGCAGACCTGCTCATCGTCAAGGACCTGTCGGCCATTTCCAACAGAATCTGGGGCAACGATGACCAGAAGATCGTGCGCAACCGCATCGGCATGAGCCGCCAGGGCTTGTACTTCGATGTGCGCAGCGGCGCCAACTGGGCGCAGCAGCGTGAGAAGCAGCGCGTGCGGGAAGCCCGCAATCGTCAGCAGCAGTTGGCCTGGGAACACACCCGTGTGCTTGAGCGTTACCAGCAATTGCAGGAGCGCATGGGGGAATTCAAGGGGCGTGAAACCGAGGCACTGGCGCAGATGGCCGGCATCAAGGTGCGTTACCCTTCGCCGCTGCAGCAGCAGGACCCTACGTCGTCGCAGAACGTGACGCCGATGATGGTGCATGTCACCGGCAAGAAGGGCGAGTTCTACACCCTCGACTACCCAGGCGAAGGGCGTCTGGTTGCCGAGCAGCAGTACCCCGAAGGCTGGTACGTGGCCCAGGTGGCCAACGCTACCCCTTACTACCCGCTCGAAGACGGTCGCGCCATCCCTACCTACCGCGCCTACAGCGTGGGCGAGCCGAAGGCCTGCGAGCAGGAGCGCTGCGCCGACCGCGTGTCCTATGGCGCCGTGCTGGCCAAGGAATTCCCCAATGCAGGCATCGACTCCAACTGGACGCCCGAAGTCTCCCAACAGTTTGTGAACGACTGGAACAACGCGTCGGCACAGGTCCAGTGAGGCATAACCCATGATCAAGCAGATGAACGCAAAGCAGAAGTTGATTGGCGGTATGGCGGTCGTGGCGGTAGCGCTCGGCGTCACCTATGCCGTGGTTTCGAGCAGTGGCAAGAAGCAAGCCATGGCGTACTACGAAGATTTCAAGGAACGCTACTTCCTCGAAGACGTGCTATCCGAAGGCGACATTTCGTACTCGGCACTTTCCGGTAACCTGACAGTGGCCGACCCGGAGATACGTGTGGCCGCCGTGCAGACCAACGGCGCGCAACAGTTCATGCGCAGCATGGCCGGCTTAGTGGCCTCGATGCGGGGCATGGACATGCAGGAGGGCCTGGGCAACTGGGCCGAGTACCAGATGAACGCACTCGAATCACGCTACGTGACCGGCGTTTTTCTAAAGGCTGATGCGTTGAAACTGTCGCACAGCGGTGACAGCAAGGACGGCGAAATCCATGTCCAGTTGCTGGGCATGCAGATGGCCGATCCGTATATCGCGGCCCAGGGCCAGGACATCGTCCGTGTCTGCGATGTGAGCGACGAAATCCAGCCGGGCGCCGAGCTGACGGCCAACGGGCGCGCGTCCCAGGCGAAGATGCCTTGGGGGGTGAACCTGGCGGCGCGCCAGCCGGTCACGGGCGCTTTCCTGGTCAACAGCACGGGGCAATTCGGGACCAAGATCGATCTTGACCTCACGCTGCAGCGTTCAAGCGATGGCGAGGGCGTTATGACGTTCGTGGTCACTCACCGCAACGACGGTTCGAAGGTGGGCGAAATCGTGCGCAAGGCCACCTTGCAATCCATGCCCGAACTCGATGATGTGCAGGAACAGTTCAAAGCAGCCCTGGGCGGCCAGATTGTCGCCGCCTTCAGCCCGCCTTCTGGTCTGGCCATGTTCAGCGGCGCAGTATCGGACTTGGCGCGCAAGGCCAAGGTGGAGCGCTATGAGGTCAGCTATAGCGGGTTCAAGCCCATGCGTACGGCATTCGAAGCCTTCCAGCACACCACGCCCAACGCCAAGTTTGCCGACTTCTGCCAAGAAGTAGGGCTTTCAACCTGGAGCAGCGATTTTGGCACCAAGGCCAAGCAGCACAGCGATTCGGAATGCGCCATTGCGCAGAAGCTGGCGGCCGGGGACGACTTCGAGGAAACCTACACCTTCAAGGAAGGCAAGAGCCTGTACGCCGCGTTGTTCGTGAGCAAGGCGTATGAGCTGGAGACGAACTAGGACGTTGTCGGGGCGGGCCTTGTGCAAACCGCAAGCATGCCGGGGCCGTTTCACGGCCCCATCGCGGCAGCCCCAGGATTGGAGCCTCGCCGCTAACATTGCCGAGACCGCGTTGCGGTCTATCGCGGCCGTTACCCCCCTGGGCGTCACTCATCTACCAAACCCGCTCATCCCCCACATCCTCAAGCACCTGCCCCAAATCCAGCTCAACAGACAATGCAATCAGACTCGCATTTCCATCCTCGCCCTCCGGCCATACCGTCACTTGGGTATCCGCTGCCAGCAGAAGCTGGTCGCCGCTTTTCATCATCTGCTGCGTGCCATCGGCCTTGATGACCCTCAAGCCACCGGCGGTTGCGAACAAAAGCAGGTCGTTGATGGTGCTCAGCCGGGCCGCAGCGCGCAGGTGTCGGTACTCCACGATCCAGCCGTCGGCCAGAAACGTCTTGCTCAGCTGGTAGTTCAGCGAGCATTCCAGCGACAGCTCACCCAGTGCCGCGATCACCTGCTCCTGTGGCAAGCCCTTGGGCATGAGGCGGGCAAACTCGCTCAGGTTTTCCAGTGTCACGTGTTTATGAGCAGGGCTCATGCCGGTGTCCTTGTAGATTCGATGCGCTCAGGCACAGGTGCAATTGAGGTCGACGTCACGCCACAAGCGTGATGGCGACGTGCGCGGCGATGCCTGCCGCCACGCTGAAAATCAAACTCCGGGTGAAGTAGGCCACGATCACCACCGGCACTGCGGCCAGCATGTCGGCGTTCACTGCCATCAGCGAGCCGTCCTTGGCCATCAGCAACGCAGGCACGGTGATACTGGCGATGATCGCCACAGGCAGGTACTCGATGACATCGTTGAACACCTTGGGCGTGCCCTGCATTCGGAACAGCAGGGGCGTGGCCCGGGTGAAGTAGGTGATGGCCATCATCAAGGCCACCGCGCCGATCAGGTATTTTTCTTCAGGCATAGGCCTACTCCACAGCCCACGGCCGTCGCCACGAACACATTCAAAGGGGAGGGGTACAGCGCGTTGAGTAGGCAGGTCGCGGCAATCACCACCAGGGCGACGATCAGCTTGGGCCGGCTGTTGCACAGCGACACGAGCACGAAGATCATCATGGCGGTCAGCGCGTAGTCCAGCTTGAACGCGGAGAAGCGGCTCAGCGCATCGGAGGCCACGGCGCCGAGCAGGGCGCCAGCAATCCAGCTGGCATGGCACCAGGTGTTGAACTGCAGCAGATAGCCAGGCGGGGTGTACTTGCCGGCTTGTAGCCGTTGGCTGTGCAAGGCGAACGATTCGTCGGTCAGGCCAAAGGCATACATCAGCTTTTGCGACCGGGAGATGCCCAGCCCATCGCTCTGCTTGGCCATGTACATGGCCATGAGCATGTGCCGCGAATTGATCAGCAGCGTCGACAACGCGATGGTCAGCAACGGCGCACCCGAGGTGATCAACGCCAGCGCCGCAAACTGCGCGGCGCCTGCGTAGACGAATACGCACATCGCCACCGGGAGCCACAAGGGCAGCCCGGCATTGATGCACATCACGCCAAACACGAAGCTCACCACGAAGTAGCCGGTAATTACCGGCAAGGCATCGACGAAGCTTTCCCTGCGCGAGACCGGGTGCAAGGCGAGGTCGGTCATAGATCGACCTCGCAGGTGATCTCGCCGCGCGTCTGGCTGAAGCCCTGCCGGTTCCAGAAGCGCACCGCCGACGCATTGTCCTGGTCGATGAACAGGAACACCCGGCGGATGCCATGCTGACGGAAGTCGTTGAGGATCGAGGTGGTCAACGACGTGCCGATGCGGCTGTGGCGATAGTCCGGCGACACGGCCAGGTGGTTGATGGTACCGCGCGTACCCATCGCCCCTCCGGCCACGGCTCCGATGATCGCCCCGCTGTGGTTTTCCGCCAGGTAGCAGAACGTGTTGTCATGGCTCAACAGGCCCTTGAGCAGGTCCTCGTTTTGCCAGTCACAGAAGGCAATCTCGTCGAACCGCTTGAGGAAATTGACCAGGCGCGTGGCATGAAACGGCGTGGCCTTCTTGATGGTCAGGCCGTTCATGCGGTCGGGCACGGCAACGCTGCGCGTTGCCTGCTCAAGGCTATTTGACAATGTCATGTTCGGTCCCCGGCCGGGAGAAGGAGATGGCGATGATCTGCCGATAGCCCATTTCCGATTCGCTGGGGTTGGTGGCCGGTGTCACGTAGTGCTGCAGCTCGCGGTCGAGGAAATACGTGGTGTCGAGAATTTCCTGGTAGGTGCCGGAGTCGATCACGTTCGACTGTTTGTCGTAGACCTTGCTGGTGGCGCCTTCGATGTTGTGGCGGCCCCAGAAGTGCACGCCGCTGAAAGGGTAGCCGTCGCAATGGATGCCTTCGGGCGTGATTTCGATCTGCTCGCCGGGCTTGACCTCGATGCGGATCTGGTGAACCTGGCACTGCCAAGGCACGTTGTGCAGTTCTTCAGGCAGCACGGCCTTGTACACGTCGAAGTCCAGCTTGATCAGGGCTCGCAGCACCGGTGAGTTGAAGACATCGCTGGACACATCGTCAAAGTGGCGCCGCATGCCGCCCACATACTGGTTATGGGCCTCGGACTGCTCATAGGCACGGTGTTCGAGCTGCTGCAGTTCGCCGGTCGCCGGGTTGAAGTCGAAATCGCTATAGCGGCGGTAGCGGGTACCCTTGTCGGCCTGGCCGTAGTACTTGTCCACGCCCATGGTTTCCCAGGTCTTGGAAAACGCTACGAAATGGCCAAACCCGCCATTGAGTGCAAAGTCGTTGCCCAGCACGTTGACTGTCTTGTTCAGGCGCAGTGCGTCATCAATATTCCGTTTGAGTGTAAGCATTGGCATCTCTTCCCGTTGAAATCTGGGCGCCAATCTAGCAGGCGAAATGATGGCAGAAACTTCACTTTTTTTTGAGGTGCCTCAACCGCCGCTTGGTGCCAGCCGACGTACTGAGCAGACAGCGGCGGCGGTTGTGCGTTATCCTCCCAGGCCTTGTTGCATGCGGGCTTGAGCGCGTCTTGGGAGGGGTGTCGAATGGATATCAAGGTGCTGCGAAACATCGCCAATGTCGCGAGGACGGGGTCGATCACCGATGCCGCCGAGCAGGTCCACGTCACGGTGCAGGCACTGGCGGCGCAGTTGAAAAAGCTGGAGGACCATTGCGGCTTCAAGCTCTTTGACCGCACCAACAAAGGCGTGTCGTTGACGCAGGAAGGGGTCGGGATCCTGCCCCATGTGCTGGAGATCGTGCGCTGCTCCGAGCGCATGCAACTGAAAATCAAACAGCTGCGCGAGCGCCAGAGCCAGCCCTTGCGGGTCGCCCTGAACAGCACCCTGTCGATGGAAATCAACCAGCAGATCATGGCCGGTGTGGCCAGCAATCTGTCCGGGTGCAGCCCCATCTTCAGCTGTTCCGAATCCCCCGACAACCTTACCAAGCTGGCCAAGGGCGAAGCCGACATGGTGGTGATCCTGGGCGACAGCATGCCCGAGGGGTTCTACTCGGTTTCGCTCAAGGGCCTGCGCATTGAGGTGGTGGCCTGCTCGGTCAGTGCCGACACCGCCCCTTCGGTGGTCATCAAGCCGTTGCCCGAATGCCCGTACGCCTCCATTTTTTCGCGTTTCGCCAACCATCAGGGCGGCGGGCTCGAGGCTGCTACCGTGTTCCATTCCGGCAGCGAGATCGTCAGCGTGTCGATGATCAAGAGCTTCGGCGGCATGGGCGTGCTGTCGCGGGCCGTGGCCGAGACGAACGACCTGCACATCTGGGAAGGGTATTCCGAATACCTCGATGTGTACCTGGTGATGAAAGAGCCATGGATCGTGGAGGAGGAGTTTCCTCAGTTCTACCCCAAGACAGCGCCGATGCACGCCTTCGAGTCGATCAATGCCTGAAGCGCCGTCAGCCTGAGACAACCTGTCGTCTTGCGCTTGGCCGCCCAATTTGTTTGTGCTGGCATTTCGGTTACAATCGGAAAAACGATTCAGTGATGTAGGTCAATGCGACAAAAGCCTGATTCGTTTTCCGGTTCTCTGGCTGCTGAACAATGATCAATAACAAGCCTGCGCTGAAGAACACGCGTTACCTGGGTCAGCCACAGGCCCACCTCCGTTCTCCTGACTGGAATTGATCAATGTTCAAGAAAGCTGGCAAGACCTTGCTGGGTCTGGCTGTCGCTGCAACTGTCATGCACGCACACGCCGCTGAAACCAAGAAAGTCGACGTACTGTTGGTCGGCGGCGGCATCATGAGCTCCACCCTGGCCGTCTGGCTGCACGAGCTGGAGCCAAGCTGGTCGATGGAGATGGTCGAGCGCCTCGACGGCGTGGCCGAAGAAAGCTCCAACGGCTGGAACAACGCCGGTACCGGTCACTCCGCACTGGCTGAGCTGAACTACACCCCCGAAGACAAAGACGGCAACATCAACATCTCCAAGGCCATTGAAATCAACGAAGCCTTTCAGATTTCCCGTCAGTTCTGGTCCTGGCAGGTACGCCAGGGCGTGTTGAAGAACCCGCGCGCGTTCATCAACACCACGCCGCACATGAGCTTCGTGTGGGGCGACGACAACATCAAGTTCCTGAAGAAGCGCTATGAAGCGCTGCAGGCAAGCCCGCTGTTCCGTCCGATGCAGTACTCCGAAGATCACGCGCAGATCGCCAAGTGGGTCCCGCTGATGATGGAAGGTCGTGACCCGGCCCAGAAGCTGGCTGTCACCTGGACGCCAATCGGCACCGATGTGAACTTCGGCGAAATCACCCGCCAGTTTGTCGGTCACCTGCAGACCCAAAAAGGCTTCGACCTGAAGCTGTCCAGCGAAGTGCAGGACATCAGCCGCAACAAGGACGGCTCCTGGCACGTCGAGTACAAGAACCTGAAGGACGGTAGCAAGTCGGCTACCGATGCCAAGTTCCTGTTCATCGGTGCTGGCGGTGGCGCGTTGAAGCTGCTGCAGAAGTCCGGCATTCCGGAAGCCAAGGAATATGCAGGCTTCCCTGTGGGTGGCTCGTTCCTGGTGACCGAGAACCCAACCATTGCCATGCAGCACATGGCCAAGGCCTACGGCATCGCTTCCACCGGTGCGCCGCCCATGTCGGTACCCCACCTGGACACCCGCGTGCTCGACGGCAAGCGTGTGATTCTGTTTGGCCCATTCGCGACCTTCTCGACCAAGTTCCTGAAGAACGGCTCGTACCTGGACCTGCTCAGCAGCACCACCACCCACAACCTGTGGCCAATGACCCGCGTGGGCATCGACCAGTACCCACTGGTGGAATACCTCGCAGGCCAGCTGATGCTGTCTGACGACGACCGTTTCGACGCCCTGCGCACCTACTTCCCGAATGCCAAGAAGGAAGACTGGAAACTGTGGCAAGCCGGTCAGCGCGTGCAGATCATCAAGCGTGACGAAGAGAAGGGCGGCGTGCTGAAGCTGGGCACCGAAGTGGTGGCCTCTCAGGATCGCACCATTGCCGGTCTGCTGGGCGCCTCGCCAGGTGCATCGACTGCTGCGCCGATCATGCTGAACGTGCTGGAAACCGTGTTCAAGGAAAAGGTCGCTACCCCAGAGTGGCAGGCCAAGATCAAGGAAATCATCCCGAGCTACGGCACCAAGCTGAACGACTCGGCCGCTGCTACGCAGAAAGAGTGGAACTACACGGCCGAAGTGCTGCAGCTGGCCAAGCCGCCGGTCATCGACGAAAGCGTCGGCACCAGCGTCGTTGCGCCAAGCCAGCCGGTTGAAAGCAAGCCTGAGAACGACATGGCCCTGTAACTCACGGCCCTGACGTAATCGAAAGCCACGGGGGTGACCTCGTGGTTTTTTTTTGCGCGGTTAGACAGGCAGGGCTTGGCCAAGATCGCGCCCGCGCAGGCACTCGGCAGCCTTGATGGTGCGCGAGGCGATCGCTTGGGGAAACCTGGGCAGGGCGCAGGTCACTCAGGCCTGCCGCAAAATGCAGTCCAGCAACCCCGGGAAACGCTCGTCGAGCATTTTGCTGCGCAGTGAGTTCATGTGCGTGGTGCCCACGTTGCGGGTGTGTACCAGCCCGGCGTCCCTCAACACACGAAAATGGTGGGACATGCTCGACTTGGGCCGCCCTCCGTCCAGCTCGCCGCAGCTGGCCTCGGTCACCCCGGCAAGATGGCGGACGATGCCCAGGCGCACTGGGTCGCTCAAGGCGTACAGCACGCGTTCGAGAATTAGATCATCAGGATTGGGATGTTTGTAGGCTCGCATGGTCTGCATGATACCGGGGCTTTTCATTATTGCCATAGTTCGATTATGATCGAACTACAGTATTCAATGATCCTGGAGTGTTCCATGGCAGCCTTGTTCGAACCCTATACCCTCAAAGACGTTACCCTGCGCAACCGCATCGCCATCCCGCCGATGTGCCAATACCGCGCTGAAGACGGCATGATCAACGACTGGCACCACGTGCACCTGGCTGGCATGGCCCGGGGCGGCGCCGGTCTGCTGGTGGTCGAGGCCACGGCGGTATCGCCCGAAGGCCGCATTACCCCAGGCTGCGCCGGTATCTGGAGCGATGCCCACGCCCAGGCGTTCGTGCCTGTGGTGCAGGCGATCAAGGCGGCGGGCTCCGTCCCAGGCATCCAGATCGCCCACGCCGGTCGCAAGGCCAGCGCCAACCGCCCATGGGAAGGCGATGATCACATCGCGGTCGATGATCCACGCGGCTGGGAAACCATCGCCCCGTCGGCCATCGCCTTCGGTGCCAACCTGCCCAAGGTGCCGCGCGCCATGACCTTGGACGACATCGCTCGGGTCAAGCAGGACTTCGTCGATGCAGCGCGCCGCGCACGCGACGCCGGCTTTGAGTGGATCGAGCTGCACTTTGCCCACGGTTACCTAGGCCAGAGCTTCTTCTCCGAGCACTCCAACCAGCGCACCGATGCCTACGGTGGCAGCTTCGAGAACCGCAGCCGGTTCCTGCTCGAAACCCTGGCAGCGGTACGCGAAGTGTGGCCTGAGCACCTGCCGTTGACCGCTCGCTTCGGGGTGCTGGAATACGATGGTCGGGACGAGCAGACGCTGGAAGAGTCGATCGAGCTGGCGCGCCGCTTCAAGGCGGGCGGTCTGGACCTGCTCAGCGTAAGCGTGGGCTTTACCATTCCCGACACCAACATTCCATGGGGCCCAGCCTTCATGGGCCCGATTGCCGAACGCGTGCGCCGCGAAGCGGGTATCCCCGTCACCTCGGCATGGGGCTTTGGCAAACCGGAATTGGCAGAAGCGGCCGTACGTGCCGAACAACTGGACCTGGTCTCGGTCGGGCGTGCGCACCTGGCTGACCCGCACTGGGCTTATTTCGCGGCCAAGGAGCTGGGGGTGGAGAAAGCTGCATGGACCTTGCCAGCGCCCTATGCACACTGGCTTGAACGGTATCGCTAAGGGTCGCGGTCAGGGCGTTTGAAGTGCCACCTGCGCCTCGGCGAAGCACTGCTCGGCAATCGCCGAGCGGGGCTCGCTGCGGCGCAATAACAGGCCCACCGGGCTGTGGATGGCAGCATCGGTGACCGGCACGATGCGCAGGTGCTCGCTAAGGCCTTCCAGGCCGCACCCC
The DNA here is from genome assembly GCF_043106155.1 of Pseudomonas sp. FYR_7. Lineage (NCBI taxonomy): Bacteria > Pseudomonadati > Pseudomonadota > Gammaproteobacteria > Pseudomonadales > Pseudomonadaceae > Pseudomonas > Pseudomonas sp. FYR_7. The sequence goes on along the minus strand of NZ_JBICMI010000049.1, from coordinate 58,952 downwards.
AGCGGCATGATGGCGCAGCACAGGCCAGTGGTGATGGCCTGGATCAGCTGGAAGCTGGAGTCGCTTTCCAGTACAGCGTTCGGTTCCAGGCCGCGGCTACGGAAGCTCAAGTCAAGCGACTGCCGGTAATGCATGCCCTTGCTCAACAGGCCCAGCGGCGTATCGCCCAGTTGGTCCCAGTGCAGGCTTTGGGCCTCGAACTGAAAATGCCGGGTATCGTGCAGCAGGCCCATGGTAGTGGTACCCAGCTCGATGACGTCGAAAAACTGCGTGTTGACCTGGTCCAGGTAGCAGATGCCCAAGTCCAGTTGATTACGGCTCAGACCGTCGATCACCTGCTCGGAGCTTAGGGAACTGAGTTCGAAGTGCAGGCCCGGGTACTTGGCCCGCAACGGCAACAGCAGTTGCATCGGGTTGAAACTGGCCAGCGGCACCGTGCCCAGGCGCAGGCTCCCGACCACCTGACCGCGGCAATGGGCAGCTTCGGCGTGCAAACCGTCATGGGCGGCCAGCAGGGTCCGCGCCCAGGCCAGAATGCGTTCGCCCGCCTCGGTGAACCCTTCGAACCGCTGACCGCGCTTGACCAGCACCAGGTCCAGTTCGTCTTCCAGGTTACGCAGGCGCATGGACAGCGTGGGCTGGGTGATGTGGCACAACGCAGCCGCCTGGCCAAAATGGCGAGTCTGGTCCAGGGCGATGAGAAACTTCAGTTGCTTGATATCCATGCCTGCGCCTGCTAAAGGGTTACGCCGACAGTAACGTACCGTGGCGATAGATGCCATCGATCGAGCCGTTTGCGCTATCGATTGGACGCTGGCAGCGCCTGTTACTAGCGTGGCCGTAACCCCACTGCAAGGAGCTGTGCTGTGCGTGTTCAACCCAATGCGGTTTTCGTGCCGCTCAACATCGCTGTCTTGACCGTCAGCGATACCCGCACTGTCGAGAACGACACATCAGGTGCACTGCTGGCGGATCGCTTGGTGCAGGTGGGGCACCGCCTGATTGCACGGGTTCTGCTCAAGGATGACGTCTACAAGATACGCGCCCAGGTGGCGACCTGGATTGCCGACGAGCAGGTGCAGGCAGTGTTGATCACCGGTGGAACAGGCTTTAGTGGCAGGGACAGCACCCCGGAGGCGGTCGAATGCCTGCTCGAACGGCGCGTGGACGGGTTCGGCGAGTTGTTCCGTGCGCTGTCCATTCTGGATGTCGGCGCCTCGACCGTGCACAGCCGCGCCTTGGCAGGGCTGAGCAATCGTACGCTGGTCTGTTGTCTGTCAGGTTATACCGGGGCCTGTCGTACTGCCTGGGAAGGCATTCTTGCCGAACAGCTCGACGCCCGGCATCGGCCTTGCAATTTCGTCAAGCATTTGCGGGTTTAGCAGAGCGTCGTGCCTATCAAGGCTCTCCGGCTCAGCAGCATCCACCGGCCGCTAAGCGGCTTTGCCGGGGCGCCGAACTGGCTGCGCGCTAGCCCCGATTGCTCGCAGCCGTCAAGGCACGTCGGCGACTGGTCAGTTGAAAGGAATCACCCCACGTGCCTGAGCGTAGGTCAGGTTGCCACGGTGAATACGTAACTCCTCGCCCATGGCAGCGCTTCTGACCTGTTCCCTGTAACCCAGCTTGCGCTGCCGCCACAGTTTCAGATGACCTTTGCCGAACGCCGTCGGCGCGGCACCCGCATCATTGAAGTGAAAGTGCGCGGCCCACAGCGGCTTGCCGCGCTCGCTGCCCGGCGCTTCGAGCACATCGATGCGGTATTCATCAAGATAATCTTCGGCCAGTGGCTGCCGCGGCCCCTGATAGGTCACACGTAACAGCCCTTGCTTGTGCAAGTAGTGCAAGCCTTCTGCGCTGGGAAAGCGTGTGGTGCTGTGCAGTTTGACCAGCATCTCGCGTTTACCCTCGCGCAAGCTCACCAGGGCATCGTCCAGGCGCTGCAGCAGTTCAGATTCAGCTTCGCTGTCGGCGAGCTGATCCCGCAGTGTCTGCACTTCCCCGATCTGGGCATCGAGCATTGACGTCAATGAATGGCTATCGACATCTTCTTCAACCAGCTTGCGCGCGTTGGCAAGTACGTTCTGATTCTGAGCAAGCATGCCTTCAGCCAGCGCTTGTTCCTGACGCTCGCTCTCCGGTGTAGGCGCTCTGGGTGGCGATGAGGTGCCAGCAGCTGGCAGTTTTTCGACCCACGTGCCACTTTCCCGGGTAAAGGTATGCAGTACAGTCTTGCTGAAGGTCCCGCGAACTTGCAGCACAGGCTGCCCCTCTACGATCGACTCCGAACCGATCACCGTCTGGCCGTTCGCTGTTGTAGCCACTTGTAACGCCTGGCGGGGATAGACCGGCCGGGTGGTGGAGTGCTGCTGGCCGACGGCCTGCTCCCGCAATGCGGTAACCAGCGCGTCGCCCGCCATGGTCTTGAGCTCGACCATTTGCTGCCGATACGCCTCCAGGCGCCCGATATCCACAAGTTCGCTGCCCAGCTGGGCAATGCGCTGACTGTTGAGGATGGCCGCCGAATATTCATCCCAGGCACTCTGCAGAATGTCGATACGCTGAGCAGTCTGCAGATCGGCGAACATGGACAGGTGGTGAGAATTAGCGGCCACCCGCAGGCGCTCCCCAGCGAGTGCAGCCCTGAACACCGCATAGTGCGAATAGTCTTGCAAGGCTTCAAAACGCAGCGCCAGCTCAACCAAACCCATGGCTTGGAAGAACCGTATGTTTACCGTGGTAGTGGTGCGCGTTTCGATGATCTGGGCAACGGTCCTGTCCGTTTTTCGAATGCTCGGTGCCGTCATGTCCAGATCGGTAACGGCAAGCAGCCGATCAAGCGCCGCTGTATATTCAATGATCAAAGGCTGGTCGATAACCATGCTTTCAAGTACTTCACGGTACTGCTCATACGCAGCTTGCCGCTCCTGCGGCAAGGCGTCATTGAGCGCCGTGGTCAGTCGATCGTACTCGGCGAACCTGCCGGTATACAGCTGCTCTTCGATGATGAACTGCGCATAACCAATCAAATTGCGCCTTACATCTGCCAACGCTCGCCGCTGTTCTGGTGCATTGCGGGTGCTTGCCATATAGCTACGGTCATCAAGCAGCGCAACCATGTTGCGCTCGGCCTCAAGGAAGTTCTGGAAAATGCCTACAGCGGATTCGATACGCTGGTGACGCAAGTCCTTTATCTGGTCCAGCAACTCCGTATGCCGTTTGGCGAACAGACTGGTTGCCCGCTCGAACTGAGCACGCTGTTCAGGATCTTGCGGCGGCGGTTGCTTGAGCCGCTCTTCCACTTTCAGCCATTGCGCACGAGCAGCCTCGATACGTTGGCGCAAGCTTTCATATTCAGCGGTGCCTCTGTCAGCGTTGTCGAGACTTTGTTCGACCGCCCGCTGCGCCGCCCGGATCCGGGTTACCAAGCGTTCGCGCAATCGCTGCCGGGTGCTTGAGCCGGGTCGGTCCCCGCCGCCTCGCAGTCGCGTGTCGATACGCCAACCTTGTGAGTCACGCCTGATCGGTGGCCCCTGCCTGCCATCCGGGCCGATGATGCGGGTAAGCCCATCGGCAGACTCGACCGCATAAACTTGTCCTTGCAGCCGCACATAGAGCCCATGCTCAAGTTCATACAGCCCGTCGAGAGGCCCTTGCTCGATCGCCGATTGGCCCTCCAGGCTTACCGAGGCCGCCATGGCGTGCAGTTGCGTGCGTTGAGCGCCGGACAGCGCGTCGAAACCCTGAGCGCCCCGCCACGAAAAATCGAGTTGAGTGGTCGCTTGGGCCTGCAGCGCCTCGACAGGAGCCACACTGCCCGGCTCAGGCAGCGGCAACGGATCGGCATCGCCGCCCAAGCGGATCGAAGCTGCATCGACCGTCAGTGCAGTTGCCCCGGCATGCGGCGGCTCGGTTTTGGGCAGCTGTGCATGGATCAACACCATCAGTGTGTTGTTGAGCAGATCCACCACAGCTTGGGTTCGATCCGTAGCGCTGCCTTCAAGCAGCAATTTCAGGTCTTCGGCTATGGCATTTATACCGATGTACAGCAAAGCAATCGAAGAGATCGGCCCCGGGAGCACGGGCGCGACCACGTTAAGCAATTGCCAGGCGAACGTCTTGATCGACCGCCAGCGTACCTCACTGTTGCTCATGGCACTGCGATCGGCCAGTTCGAGCAGCATCGCGCGCCTGGCTTCGAACAGGTTCGCATCAATGTCATCGGTCCAGAACGTCAGGGCGGGTTCGACCGGGGCCGGTTTGTCCAGGTGCTCATACGGGTCGAACACCCAGTGCGGCAGGTGAGGCTCTTTGAAGCCACCGTTGTCGTACACGTCGCGGTGCGTTTGGTCCAGCCAAGCCAGCACGCCTTCCTGCACGCGGCCGGGCCGGGCAATCTCCTGCATGAGGGCTTGCGGGTTCTTGAACTGTTTGAGCGCACCTTTGTACATCGGGCATACAGCAACAGCGCGCCGCTATCGGCCACCTGAATGACAAAGAAACCGTGCGCCTTGTCGATCAGCTGCGAGTCGGGCGAGCGCTTGAAGGCCAGGGGCGCGATGGCCAATGCTTGCTCATCGCTTGCGGGTACACGGCAGAAACTGGCCACCGCCTCATAGCTGTGTGGGTCGATATGCCGGGCACAGAGTGCGTAGGCGGCATCGAGCATCAGCCCCCTTCGCCAGTGCGCGGTAAAGGCGGCGAGGTGCGTGGCTTTGTACTGTTCATCCCCAAGCAAGCCATCGAGGTAGCGCGGGTAGTTGCCGCCTATGTCAACAGTGGCAACCAATTGGCGCAAGTACTCGGGGTCAAGCCAGGCAGGGAGCTCTTCATGAGTGCGATGGGCTACAGCTGCCACAGGGCTCGCGCCGGTTGCCTCAAGGCGACCGATGGCGTACTCGGTCAAGGTCAGCGTTTTGCTTTCTATCAGCTGTGGGAACCCCAGCCCATGGCCGTCATTGGCGTAGGTATTGACGGTCAGTATCAACTCGTCCGCGTCGAAGGCGCCGTCAGCAGGATGATCGGCCAGCATCTGTTCACGCAACGTGTGCCGTGCGTAGGTATGCAGGTCGTCCGGCTCTGTGGGGCACTGGGCATTGCCCTGGGAAGCTTGTAACACACAGACGTCCAGCAGCGCCTGCAGATAGCGGCTCTGCCCGTTGAAGTCGGCGTTCAAGAGCTTCTCAGGCAACTCTATGGCCAGCTTTTGAATGGGCAGATCGGCCAATTGGGCGAAGAACGGCGAGGGGTCGACCACGGCCTGGTAGGCCGAGGCCAACTCATCTACCGTGTTCAGATCGCTCAACCGTACGCGGTTCAATCGCGACAACAGGATTTCGAGCAGCACGCTGGACAACAAGGCAAACGCGTTGCCGTCGGCTTCGTAAAGCGCCCACGAAAAACCGTCGTCGGTCTCCGTCAGCCTGTGTTGCGTCTGCAAGTAGGCACCAAAAGCGTCTAGTGAACTGAAGCCTTTCACACCGCCTGCGCTCGTGCACCAGAGTGTCACGTTGGCCACTTCGCTACTGGCGCTCACCAGCAGCCCAGGCAGCAGTTCACGGGTGCTGCCTTGGTCGAGGCGCCGATGTATGCGTACGGCGTGCACAGCGAAACCTTCAGTTCTTTCGAGAAGCAGATCGTTCAAGCACCGGCGCTCATCGGCGGTCAATGTCTGATCGGTCAGCCCACTCAGAAGCTCAGCGCGAAACACCTGTTGAACCCAAGTGTCGTGATCATTGCCGTTGCCTGCATTCCAGTAATCGATCTGAGCCTGTTCAAAGCACGCATGAAGGGTCGGTAGAAACGCGTTGAATGCGTCGTTCAGCGTGCCGGGGTCGACGAAATCATCATCGGCTGTTTCGCACGCGTCGGGGATGGCAAAAAAACGAAGCGGTGGTTTAAGGCTGAAGCGGTCCTGGCTGGAAAAGTCCACCGGCGCATTATCAAGAAAGTGTTGCAGTACAACGTCGACAAGCGGGGTGACTGTCCAGTAGCCGTCAATGTGCCAGCGAAGAAATTTCAGTGGCTCAGCACACTTCATGTCGGGGCGGTGAACAGCCACCTTGGGGTAATGCGCGATGATAAGGTTCATCAGTTGCTCACCTACCACCTGGCGCAAGGTGGGGCGGCTTGCAAAGCGCAGGGCGACGGCACGATTGAGGTCATGTGCAGGTGGAGAGGGGAGGGCAGAGGGCATGCGTGGAGCTCCTTGTGGGTTCTTTCCACAATGTTCCAAGCGTGCCACGGCACTCGGTGCTATCTATATGCTGCACATCGGTCCCAGGCCTTTGGCTGCGCCCAGGCACGACGCGTTGCTGTCCACTCTTGCCCGGCAGGCTGGACCAACATTCTTCGAATAAGTCAAGAACCGACCTGTTCAAATCCCTCGCACCGTGCTACAAACTGGTTAAGCAATGATCTAGCTGCTTGATAACGAAGGGAAAATCATGACGAAGTCGGAGCTGATCGAACGTATTGTCACCCATCAAGGGCTACTCTCGTCCAAGGACGTAGAGCTGGCCATCAAGACCATGCTTGAACAGATGTCACAATGCCTTGCTACCGGTGATCGCATCGAGATCCGCGGTTTTGGCAGCTTCTCGCTGCATTATCGGGCACCACGGGTAGGTCGTAACCCCAAGACCGGCCAGTCGGTCAGCCTCGAAGGCAAGTTCGTTCCGCACTTCAAACCCGGCAAGGAATTGCGTGATCGGGTCAATGAAGAAGACGAGGCCCATACCTGATTCCCTAGGAGCAACCCGATGCGTAACCTCAAGCGTGCACTGGCAGCTGTCTTCGTCCTGCTGCTGGCGGCTGTAGTGCTGTTCTTCGTGCTGGAAAACCAGCAGACCGTAGCCTTGACCCTGTTTGGCTGGGTTGCGCCACAGGTGCCGGTGGCAGTGGTGGTGCTGGCCGCGTTGATCATTGGCCTGGCCGTTGGGCCTTTGCTGGGCGCCTATGGTGTGCAGCGCAGCAAGCGCAAAATCCGGGCTTCGGCCCGCGAAGCGGCGCTGAGCGGCAGGTGAGGATTTTTCTTATAGTGCTTTAGGAAATGTCTGCCTATTAAAGCCACGGTCACCATGGACTAATTGCCCACTTCGTTTTAGCCCCGGCGAGAGTGCGCAGCATGGATTACCCCGGCCTAACCCACCATGGCGCTGTACGCGGCGTGACGGGTTCCTGCCATCAGCTTCATCTTGGCCCTGGCGTCAGCCTGCTGGTCGACTGCGGTGCCGAGCAGGGCGCCGATGTAATGCCGGGTGCGCAGGGCAGCGCGCTTGGGTTCGACATCACCGGCATCCAGGCCCTGATCGTCACGCACGTGCACCTGGACCACGTAGGCCGCATTCCGGCATTGCTGGCCAAGGGGTACCGCGGCCTTATCTATTGCAGCGAGCCCTCTGCCAAGTTACTGCCCCTGGTGCTCGAAGACGCCTTCAAACTCGGCATCGACAGCGCACCTGCCCAGGTAGCCCGCTACATCGCCCTGGTGCATAGTCTGATCGTGCCCTTGCCCTTCGGGCACTGGCACGCCGTGGTTCAGCACCCGCAGGTGGCCTGCGCCATCCGCTTGCAGCGTGCCGGTCACCTTTTGGGTTCTGCCTACGTCGAATGCGACATCCAGCACGGGCCAAACAACACGCGCTATGTATTTTCAGGTGACCTGGGCCCCGGCAACGATCCCTTGCTGCGCCCCTTGCAGCCCCCGGAGCGTGCCGATGTGCTGGTGCTGGAAAGCACCTATGGCGACCGCCTTCACCCACCCACGGGTGATCGCATTCAGCGATTGGAAGCGGCCATCGACCGCGCGCTGGCCGATCACGGCACCTTGCTGATCCCGGCCTTCAGCCTGGGGCGCACCCAGGCACTGCTCCATGATCTTGAAGATGTCCTGCACCGCAAGGCCCTGCTGGGCAAGACGGGCCCCTCGCCACAAGGCGAACCCGTGGATTGGTCGCAGCTGCCGATCATTCTCGATTCGCCCCTGGCTCAGCGCATCACCCAGGCCTACCGCGACCTGCACCCTTATTGGAACGAACAGGCCAGGGCGCGCTTGGCAGGTGGCCGCGACCCGCTCGCATTCGGCCAGCTGATCAGCGTAGACACCCACGCCCGCCACCAGCAGGTGGTCAACTACCTCAAAAGCACCGGCCGGCCCGCCATCGTCATTGCAGGCAATGGCATGTGCTCGGGCGGGCGCATCGTCAATTACCTCAAGGGCATGCTGGGCGACCCCAGGCATGAAGTGATGTTCGTAGGCCACCAGGCCAAGGGGACGCCTGGGGCGGTGATTCAGGCCAGCTGTAGGGCGCCGGGTGTGGTGCAGGTGGAACTGGAGGGGCGGGGTTACGCTATCGCAGCCAAAGTCCTGAACGCGTCGGGGTACTCGGGGCATGCCGACCAGGCGGGGTTAGTGGCGTTTGCAACGGGGATGATGCAAGCACCCCATGCGGTGGTGCTGGTGCACGGCGAGCGCACAGCAAAGGTTGCCTTGTCCAAGGCACTGGCACGCTGCTATCGGCGCCTGCAATGGCCCACGAAGATCAGCATTCCGGAAGATTAGGCAGGCAGGGGTGAATTATTTTCTGGGTTTGAACTCTGATGGCACGGTTTGCAGTCACGTCGCAGGTGAGTATTTGCGAGGGTTGCGCGCAGTCCACCTTAGCCGGTGCATCGTGCGGGGCTCATCCATGGGCCGTTGCCGTCCAAAAAACCAGCCCCCGTGCTATTTTAAGCACCGCTTGGGACCAGCCCGGCCGTATGAGAACAAGACGCCAATTTCTCTCCTCACAGACGATTCAGCAGTTTAGGACACAACATGATCCAGAAAGTGCCGGGGCAAAGCGCTCATGGTTCCTACTACCCCTATATAGACGGCTTACGTGCATTTGCCGTTTTGTCGGTAGTGATCTATCACCTGCATGCCGCATGGCTTCCCGGCGGTTTCGTCGGCGTTGACGTCTTTTTCGTCATTTCGGGCTTCATTGTAAGCGCTTCCATCGCCAATTACCGAAGTGGCTCGATTTTACAGTTTTTTGCGTTTTTCTATGCCCGTCGCATCAAGCGGATCTTCCCTGCACTGATTGTGTGTCTCTTGCTCACAGCGTATGTGTCCGCGTTGTTCATTCCATCTTCTTGGCTGAGCAATGTCAACCAACAAACTGGACTCTATGCTTTTCTAGGCATAAGTAATTTCATCTTAGCCGGCACCGGTCGCGACTATTTCGCACCTACCGCCGAGTTCAACCCCTACACCCATACCTGGTCATTGGCTGTGGAGGAACAGTTTTACTTAGTGTTTCCAGTTTTGTACTTGGCATGGATGGGCGGGGCTCACACGCGTTGGCGTTCTGTCGTGCTGTTCGGTATCGGGCTGGCGGCGTCCATAGGCTTTTCCGCCTGGCAAACTCAAGTCAGCCCGACGCAGGCATTTTTCTTGAGCCCTGGCCGTTTTTGGGAACTGGCAAGCGGTGTGCTGCTGTACCAGTACATCAGCCGGAACCCTTGTGATCACACAACCCACACGCCCGCTCAATGGTGGCGAACAGGATTAGCTGGGCTGTCTCTGTCCGCGCTACTGGTCGCGTTTTGGGTCTCTCGGCCTGAGCACTTCCCCATGCCGGGTGCGCTATTAGCGGTGCTAGGGACGCTTGGCTTGATCTATTCCCTGCATAATCACCCAGAGATTCATGCAATACACCGCCTCATTGGTAGTGCACCATTGGTAATGATAGGGCGCATCTCCTATTCCCTTTACCTCTGGCATTGGCCAGTATTCGTGTTGTTCCGCTGGACCTATGGCCTTGATGCACCAGTCCAGTGGGTGAGCGCTGTTGTAGTAGCTGTGGCATTAGCATGGCTGTCATACCGCTTTGTGGAAACCCCTTTTCGCCGCTCCAAAGTACTGCGTAAATTGCCTCCAACGGGCGTCGTTGTGGGTGGGCTGGCTGTCGTGGGGCTGTCCTGTTGGCTGGCCAGCGGCATCAACAATGCCGTCCCGCAGCTTTCGTTGAGTCAAGTGACAAAGCATCCGGACATCTGGTACCCAGACGGCTATTCGCGCGATCCTAACTACCCAGGTTGCGTTGCAGAACCGGATTGGCACCTTGTGGGCGGCGGCTGGATGTTCAGCTATAACCCTGTAGGGTGCAGGGACGACCGTCCGCGCAATGACGCAAGCCTTTATGTAATCGGCGACTCACATGCGCTTGCCTACGCGAGTATGTTCAAGCAATACGCCATTCGGCATGCAACGCAGATCAATGCTTACAACAACGGGGGTTGTCCTTTCATTAGCCTCCAGCCTGAACGCGATATGGACAACAGCGTCTGCAGACGTAACACCGACGCCGCGCTGGCTGATCTTCGGATGCGTATAAAAGGTGGCGATATCTTATTTCTGCCCTCCCTTAGAATGTGGCGCTTCGTGGATCAGTGGGCGTATATAGGTGATGCGACGGTAAGAAGTAAAACGTTTGGCACGCAAGCGGATGCAGATCGCAAACGAACTGAAGACTATGCTGTGTCTGTGCTTAAGGAGTTCACAGACCGGGGAGTACGGGTTGTATTCGAGGCGCCAAAACCTTTGTACAAGGCGCCCCTATTCAGGTGTGCCGACTGGTTCGACCAGGACAATCCAATCTGCGCGCCCGGCTTCGAAATGCCGCGTAGCATGCTCGAGGCATTGAGGGCGCCCGTATTAACGAGCTACGCCAACATCGCTTCGCGTTTGTCCAATGTCGAGGTATGGGACCCGCTTCCCGTTCTGTGTTCAGATGAGGTCTGCAACGCCATGGACGGCAACAAGCCGCTGTTTTTTGACGGTGACCATTTGAGTGGGCATGGCAACATGGTGCTGCTGCCAAGCTTTACCGAGTTCCTCGAGCCGCGGCTAGGTAGATATCCAGCAACGCTGGAGCAGGGCATCGATTTGAACAAGGGTGGCATCCCGGACTTTCTAAAAAAGATTACCGGCTTCTCCCTCACTGAAAACTGGGGACGCTGGACCGACGCCCGCTTAGGACCTGCCAGTCTTGTCTTCGAGCACCCGTTGCCGCCGGCTTTTGTTCTCCAAATCAGCGCCTTGGCCTACGGTCCGAATGTAGGTGTGCCGGTCACGGTAGTAGCGGGTGGCGTCACGCGTCAAGCCGTGTTCAGCGACACTCAAAGCATCCGCAAGATCACCTTCGAGGGAGTCAAGGGGAACACCATTGAAATTATGCCATCGGCTCCGACCAGTCCTAGCGCGCTAGGGGCCAGCGCTGACGAGCGCCTTTTGGGCCTTGGTATTTCAAACGTCAGGTTGCAGCCGGCAGAGGAGCACTCAGCATCGCAGTCATCAAACGCAACTCTGCAGCGGGCGCCATCAAGTGAGCGACTCTGACAGCGCACTGTGGATGCCGATTGGCAGCCTGCTAGGCGGCACGCTGCGCGCAGGGCCGCAGCAGGCAAGACTGGTAGGGGGTTTCCTGATATTCTTTCGGCATATGGACTAGTGCTGGCTGATGCGCTCCGTTAATAGCAGAGCATGCAAAACATTAAGCGTGGTTATCGTCGTGATGAATCAAGCTTGTTCAGTAAATTGTCAGATGCCATGACCGTGGCAGTTAAGGATTAGATATATGGACCTGGTCCCAGTAATTCTTTCAGGTGGCGTCGGCAGCCGGCTATGGCCCGTGTCGCGAGAAGCGCACCCCAAGCCATTCATGACGCTGCCTGGTGGTCAGAACCTCATTCAAAAAACCTTCCTGCGCGCCTCGCGGCTGCCAGGAGTTTCCCAAGTGATGACGGTCACCAACCGTGAACTGTTGTTCAAGACTGAAGACGAATACCGCACGGTCAACCAGAGCGGCCATGCGCAAAGCTACATTCTGGAGCCTTTCGGCCGTAACACGGCAGCCGCTGTTGCCATGGCTGCGCTGCAGCTGCAGAAGGCCCAAGGTGACGACGCACAGATGCTGGTGCTGGCCGCAGACCATCTGATCCAGGACGAGCAGGCATTTGCCCGCGCGGTTGCCACCGCACAACAGCTGGCCGCCGAGGGCTGGCTGGTGACGTTCGGTATTCAGCCTCAATACCCTGAAACAGGGTTTGGCTACATCGAGGCCTCCCACAGCTGTGGTGAGTCCGGCGGCCTCACCGTCGCCCGCTTCGTCGAAAAACCCGACCTGAAAACGGCCGAAGGCTATATCGCCGCCGGTAACTATTTCTGGAACTCGGGCATGTTCTGCTTCCGGGTTGGTACCGTACTGGCCGAGCTGCACCAGCACGCGCCAGAGGTGCTGGAAGTGGCTCAGCAAACACTGGCAGCCTCGCGCCTGGCCACCAGCGGTGCCGACAGTTGGCTCACGCTGGACACTGAGCAGTTTGCCAAGGCCCCGGACATCTCCATCGACTATGCGCTGATGGAGCGCTCCAGCAAGGTGGCGACAGTACCGTGCGACATCGGCTGGAACGACATCGGCTCCTGGAATGCGGTCAGCGAACTGACCTCGGTCGACCAGGACGGCAACCGTTTCGAAGGCGAAGTCCTCGCTCATGGCGCTAGCAATAACTACGTCAACAGCGAAGGTCGTCTGACGGCGTTGGTTGGTGTAAAGGATCTGCTGGTCATCGATACACCCGATGCGGTGCTGGTCGCTCACAAGGATCACGCCCAGGACGTCAAGCACATCGTCGGGCAGCTCAAGGCACAATCCCATACGGCTCATCTCCTGCACCAGACGGTACACCGTCCGTGGGGCACCTACACCACGTTGGAAAACGGTGAGCGTTTCAAGATCAAGCGTATCGTCGTCAAGCCAGGGGCATCCCTGTCATTGCAAATGCATCACCACCGCAGTGAGCACTGGATCGTGGTCAGTGGCATGGCCGTCGTGGTCAACGACAACCAAGAGCTGATGCTCAACACCAATGAATCCACGTTCATCCGTGCTGGCCATAAGCACCGCCTGAAAAACCCTGGTGTCATCGATCTGGTGCTGATCGAAGTCCAGAGCGGTGACTACCTGGGCGAAGACGATATTGTCCGCTTCGAAGACAATTACGGCCGCTGCACTAACTAGCTGTCACTGAACCTGCGCCGATCTTTGTTGCCATACGGGCTCGCAACGGCGCGGGGACGGCTCGCGTTTCATTCTTCACCGGTGGCCACCCAAGGGTGGCCTCGGCACTTGAGTTGGAAGACAATGTTCGATCCCATCCAGACCCAATGCTTCAAGGCCTATGACATTCGAGGCCAGGTTCCTTCTCAACTGAACGACGATATTGCCTACCGCATCGGTCGAGCGCTAGTGCTGGAATTGAACGGCAAGGTCTTCGTCGTTGGTCGTGACATGCGCCTGGAAAGCCCCGGTTTGTCGCTGGCGCTGATCAAAGGCCTGACCGAAGGCGGCGCCGACGTGATCGACATCGGCCTGTGCGGTACTGAAGAAGTGTACTTTGCCACCAGCCACCACCAGGCCGACGGCGGCGTGATGATCACCGCCAGCCATAACCCCAAGGGTTACAACGGCATGAAGCTGGTGCGCGAGCAGTCGCGCCCGATCAGCGGCGACACGGGCCTGAACGACATCCGCCAGCGCGTCGAAGCCGGCAGCCTGAGTGAGCCTGCCGCTCAGCCGGGCCAGGTGCGCGAGGTGTTGGACAAGACCGCCTATATCGACCACCTGCTCACCTACGTCAACCTCGACACCCTCAAGCCGCTCAAGGTGCTGGCCGACCCCGGTAACGGCGCTGTAGGCCCGGTGATCGAGCTGCTCAAGGCACGCCTGCCCCTGGACATCACCCTGATCAACGGCGAGCCGGACGGCAACTTCCCCAACGGCATCCCCAACCCGCTGCTGCCAGAAAACCGCGACCTGACCCGTCAGGCCGTGCTCGACACCGGTGCCGACATGGGCATTGCCTTCGACGGCGACTTCGACCGCTGCTTCTTCTTCGACAACCAGGGCCGCTTCATCGAGGGCTACTACGTGGTCGGCCTGCTGGCCGAGATGCTGCTGGCCAAGCACCCTGGCAGCAAGATCATCCACGACCCGCGCCTGACCTGGAACACCATCGAACAGGTAGAAGCAGCCGGTGGCGTGGCCATCCAGAGCAAGACCGGCCATGCCTTCATCAAGGAGCGCATGCGCGCCGAAGACGCCGTATACGGCGGCGAAATGAGCGCCCACCACTACTTCCGCGACTTTGCCTACTGCGACAGCGGCAACATCCCGTGGCTGCTGGTGGCCGAGCTGATGAGCGTGACCGGCAAGACCCTGGCCCAGCTGGTGGACGAGCGTATCGCCAAGTTCCCGTGCAGCGGCGAGATCAACTACGAAGTGGCCGATGTGAAAGGCACCATCGACAAGATCCTGAACCACTACCTGCCGCAAAACCCCAGCGTCGACCGCACCGACGGCATCAGCGTGGCCTTCGCCGACTGGCGTTTCAGCCTGCGCGGCTCCAACACCGAGCCCCTGCTGCGCCTGAACGTGGAAAGCCGGGGTGACCATCCATTGATCGAGCATCGCGTCAATGAGATTGCGCGTTTGATCAGGGGCTGAATAGCCAGATGAAGCTGCTGCTCAATACAGAATCCCTAGTCCCGCCACTGACAGGAATCGGCAACTACACCTTTAATCTTCTGGAGCAGTTCCTGACGATGGAAGGGGTGGATGCCGAGTGCTTCCAAGGTGCAAATTTCTCCACCGCTGAGCATGCGTTGATGCGTTGTGCTGCTGACAGTGAGCGCTACGCAACGCCCTCGGTGGGCGCCCCCGGGCAAAGTGTCCCTAAACTACTCGAAGCCCAGGTGCGGAGCATTCTGAAGCGGTGGACGTTCACGTCTAGGGCCAGAGAGATGCTGCTTAATGCTCGCCGCTACGTGCGTGCGGGCGAGCGCCGGAACTACCTTTATCATGAGCCGAACTTCATCCTCAAGCCCCACGCAGGTCCTTGCGTAGCGACTATCCACGATCTTTCCTTCCTGCATTACCCGCAGTTCCATCCGCGTAAACGGGTGGAGTGGCTGACCTCTAAATTACCTGAGACGCTCAAGCGCGCCGATTACCTGATTACCGACTCAAATGTGATTCGAGACGAGCTGATGGGTGACTTCGGCATACAAGGTAATAAGATCCGAACGGTGTATCTGGGAGCATCCGAGGCTTACCGGCCGAGAACAGCAGATCTCACCCAGGCGACCTTGCAGCGTTATGGTCTGCACCACGGCCGCTATGTACTGTTTGTGGGAACACTCGAGCCACGCAAGGGTGTAGATACGCTGGTAGAGGCCTGGTGTGGGCTGCCCATTGCCATTCGTGCCGAGTACCCACTGGTACTTGCTGGTGCACCTGGGTGGCACAATCAGGCGCTTGGCAATCGTATCAAAGCGCTTGAGGCAAGCCATGGTGTGCGCCAGCTGTCGTTTGTACCTAGCTCAGATTTGCCAGCGCTCTATGCAGGTACGGCAGTCTTTGCCTATCCCTCAGTGTATGAAGGCTTTGGCTTGCCAGTCTTGGAAGCGATGCAAAGTGGGGTGCCGGTGATATGTACTACAGGCACCTCAATGGCAGAGTTCACCGCAGGAAGTGCTCTGCTGGTGCAGGCGGGTGCTATTGAGCAGATGAGTGAAAAGCTGAACCATCTCTTGAGCAACCCCATTGACCGCGCCACCTTGGCTGAGAGCGGCCTGCGCCGAGCTGCCGATTTTTCCTGGAGGCGCTGCGCCTCGGAGACGTTGGAGGTCTACCGTGCGGTTGGATCTTGACCGACAAGCAAAGACCACATTGTTTTTTTTCTATTGGGTAGGGCATTACCCACGGGCTTTTGGAGCCTTATTGACAGGAAACCTTATGACTACTGTGAGCCAAGTAATATGAAAACGCCGCTGTTTTTGGTGAGAGACGTTCTGCGCTACCGAGGGTTAATATTCGCGATCACGCTGCGTGAAATCAAGAGTCGTTACGCAGGCTCCACATTCGGCGCGTTATGGTTGGTCGTCCCGCCGATATTCATGGTCTTCATCTATACCGTGATTTTTTCGCGTTTGATGCAAGCCCGTATGCCTGGGATTGAACATCAATACGCCTACAGTATTTATCTCTGCGCCGGCCTGATTACGTGGAACTTGCTGCTGGAGCTGGTTCAGCGAGGCAAGGGCGTGTTCCTCGAACATGCAAACTTGATCAAGAAGTCCAGCTTCCCCAAGTTCATTCTCTTCATTCCCGTGATTGCCACGGCAGCCCTCAACAGCTTCATACTGTTGGTTCTGGTCGTCTTGTTCATGCTGTTTTCTGGCTTCCCGATCATGTCCACCGCCTGGGTGTTGCTTGCCGTGCTGGCGACTACCGTTTTGCTGGGGATTGCCGTAGGGGCTTTACTGGCGACCCTGAACGTATTCTTCCGGGATATCGGCCAACTGAGTGACGTCTTTTTTCAGGCGTTGTTCTGGGCAACGCCAATCGTGTATCCCTTGAGTATCCTGTCGGAACATACCCAGTCTGTGCTCTCGTGGAACCCGGTGTTTCCGACGGTGCTCACCGCTCAGAAAGCGTTGCTGGGCGAACCTGTAGGCTTGGCCCAGCTGGGCTACCCGTTCGTCTTTGCCGTCATCGTCCTTGTCCTTGCTGTTGTCTTGTATCAGCGCAGCTACAACGACCTCCTGGATCAGATCTGATATGACAATTCAAGTAAGCAATGTAGGCAAGGCCTACCCGAAACTCAAAGGCCGCTGGCACGCGCTTGGTACGTGGTTGGGCTTTTGTAAGCGTGACCAGAACTGGATCATCCGGAACGTCAGCTTCAATGTAGGTCAAGGCGAGTCCGTAGGCATTATCGGCGTTAACGGTGCTGGCAAAAGTACGCTGCTCAAGATGATCACCGGCACCGCCATGCCCACTGAGGGTTCGATCTCAACCACCGGACGCATCGCGGCGCTATTGGAGCTGGGCATGGGTTTTCACCCAGAGTTCACTGGCCGTCAGAACGTGGCACTAGCCGGGCGTATGCAGGGGCTCGAGCGCGCAGAAATTGTCGCACTGATGCCAGAGATCGAAGCGTTCGCTGAAATTGGGCACTACTTTGACATGCCCGTGCGCACCTATTCTTCAGGGATGTTCGTGCGTCTTGCGTTCAGCGTGGCAACGGCAGTTCGCCCAGAGGTGCTGATCGTTGACGAGGCACTGGCGGTTGGCGATGCGTACTTCCAGCACAAATCGTTCGCGCGTATTCGTGAGTTCAGAGAACAGGGAACAACGTTGCTTTTCGTGTCCCATGATCCGGGTGCTATCAAAAGCTTGTGCGATCGCGCCATCTTGTTGGGTGACCACAAGATGCTCATGGACGGACGCCCTGATGAAGTGCTCGACTATTACAATGCACTCATCGCGCGCAAGGAAGAAGGCTCCTTGCAGGCGCAGGCGGTCAATGCACCTTATGCGGGGCGCTCAGGTAACGGGAAGGCACGAATTGAGGAGCTAACGCTCAGCAGTGATGGCCGTGCTGCAACCATGCTGGATGTAGGCGCGCCTCTGACATTGACCCTCAAGATCCGGGCAAACGAGCCCATCTACGATCTGTCCTTGGGTTTCATGTTCAAAGACCGTACAGGCTATGACATCTTCGGTACCAATACCTGGCTACGGGGAGAGCTGCGAGACCTGGGTGTCGAGGCTGGCATAGAGCAGACCGTGACCGTCACAATTCCTGCCTTCAATGTAGGGCCGGGCAGCTATAGCTTGACCTTGGCGCTGCATGGCGGTGCCGACCACATTGAGGACAACTTTGACTGGTGGGACAAGGCGGTTGTGTTCAACGTCATTGGAAACAGCAGCTACAAGCACTTTGCGGGCGTCTGCGCCCTCCAAGCAGAATTCAAGCTCGACTAGGGTGCAGCATACCGTGCAGCGCGTTTTTAAATCAGCGACGGTTTTCAGCTGTTATTGGCCTATGGGGGCTTGCTCGACGCTGGCAAGACGACCTGCGTAGAATGACCACCCATGGTGTTCCCGTAGCGTACTCATCAAGTGCCATACGCTGGCCACTCAACCAGTTTTGAACCCAAATAATGACTATCGATCTCAAAAAACTGCAAAAGACCATTGAAGCTGAGGTGACCCTTAGGGAGTACGAGCGGGTAACCGCCAGCGCCGAGGCCGCACAGCGCCCCAGTGACGTGCCCAACGATCTGGTGCATACGTTCGAACTGCTTGACCTGGAAGGCTTCCTCCCGCCCAGGCATGAAGCACCCGCGCCAGCCGAAGCGGTGGCTGCTTCTGTACCCGACGATGCACCACCTGCTCAAACACCACCGCCTAGTCTATATCGCCGTCTGAGGCAGTTGCCGGTGGTCGGTCGCTTGCTCAGCCATCCGCGGATCATGAACTTCCTCACCCGCGCACGGCAGCGGCCAGGCGGCGCCACCCTCAAAAATGTGTCGCTCACCCTGGCACATGCTGTTGCCGTACGGATACCAGGTGTACTGCGCTTGCGGCAGCAGCTTGCTGTCTTGGGCGAGTTGCCCCAACGGCTGAGCGCATTGGAGTGGCATATTGCTGACGGTCAGGCACGCCTGCGCAACATTGGCGTACAGGTTCAGAACCAGACGAACCAGAGCCTGTATACCCATGGCCTGGCCATTCAGCAGAACGAGCAGTACCTGATTGAACGCATGCGCCGCTTGGAGCACGTGCTCCGTGAGCAGGCGCTGACCATTGCGGGGCTTCAGGCGGCGCGTCCCGCTGTTGAGCGAGCGGTAGGAACCGTCCAGGCACCTGTAGAGGACATCGGCATGCCGGCCGATCTCTACCTGGAGTTTGAAGCAAGTTTCCGCGGGTCGCCCGAGCTGGTGCGCGAACGCCTGAAGCGCAATCTCGATTACTTCCAATTCGACCCGGAACAACCTTCGCTGCCAGTACTGGACTTGGGTTGCGGTCGTGGCGAGTGGTTGCAACTTCTCAAGGAGGAGGGCATTCGAGCTATTGGCGTCGACTCCAACACTGCCATGATCGAGAGTTGCAAGCAGGCGGGGCTTGAAGTTCACATGGGTGATGCGCTGCAGTATCTAGCCGCTCTCCCTGCCAATAGCCTCGGGGGCTTGACTGCCTTCCATATCATTGAACACCTACCTTTGGGCGTGTTGGTACGGCTGATCGATGAAGCGCGTCGTGTGGTATGCCCAGGCGGCGTGGTGATTTTTGAGACACCCAACCCTGAAAACCTGATCACCGGCGCCTGCAACTTCTACGTCGACCCCACGCACCGCAATCCGTTGCCACCGGCATTGGTCGCCTTCCTGCTTAAAGCACGAGGTTTTGAGCGCGTCGAGATCGATCCAAGGCATCCGGGGGACCCGTCGCTTTTACTGCAAGGTACCGATGAGGCGATCAACGTCCCCTTAAACCGCTTGCTTTTCGGCCCGCAAGACTACGCTGCCATTGGTTATGCGCCCTGAACAGGTTGAGTTGATTCCATGCATTTGATTATCTGCAATGAGCGCCTGCTTTTTCGGTTTGGCGTTGATCGAGTATTGCTGTTGTTGGCACAAGGCCTCAAGGCAGCGGGATGGGACATAACATTCATCGCACACCGTGCTAATCACGATGTATTGCGCCGCATCACCGACCGTGTTCATACGCCGCCGGAGCACCTGGGCGCCTATACCGAACTCGATTTCATCACATCCCAATGGCTGCAAGACCACCGAAAGCTGTTTGTACCCGTAGGTACAGAGCCGTCGGGTACAGTAGCGCTGATCGGCGGCTGGCCGTTCTATTCGTCCATCGCGGTGTTCCGGCAATGGGGCGTTCCAACCGTAGCACTTGACTGCGGCGGTGTTCCCTACGAAGACATGCAAGGGCCAGCGCGACATGTTCAGGAGCGTTTGCGTGCCCAGCGTCGCGAATACCTTCCTGAAGCTCAGGTCGTCACGCCTATCAGCCATTTCATAGCCCGCAGCCAGAGTTTGCCCGATGCCGGGCCTGATGTAGAAATTGCCATGATTCACCTCGGTGCTGACCACCTGAATGGCGGCGTCGACCAAGGGCTTTGGCAGCATGGTCATCAGTTGCACGGTGATTCAACGGCAGAGCGTGTGGCCGACGGGCCCACGATCATTAACTTGGGCCGATGGGAAACGGGCAACTACAAAAACAGTGAAGGGCTCTATCCTATAGCCCGGCGGATTATCGTCGAGCACCCCAATGCGCGCATCTGCGTCCTGGCCACTGCCGACGAATTGAATTTGCCAGCGGATTTAGCGGGCCACATAGTCCCTCTAGGCCACCCAAGCGATAGCGAACTCAACGCGTTGATGGCCAGCGCGCAGTTGGGCCTGAGTGTATCCCGATGGGAAGGCTTCAATCTCCCGCTTGCGGAAATGCAGCAATTACGCAAGCCAGTACTCGTGCTGAATATCGGTGCCCATCCCGAAGTCGTGGCTGATCGAAATCAGCTTTGCACCGATGAGCAGGAAATGAGCGACAAGGCACTGCGTGTGCTTGCGGGTGAATTATTGGCAGATGCTCAGTGGCAGGCCAATCTCGATACCTTCCAGCAGACCTTTACCTGGAAGCGCACCATCAAGGCTTATGCCGACCTCCTTGCAACCTTGAAGCCAGTAAGAGAGCTTCCGGCGCCCAAGCTGATCATCGATACCAGCGCATGCCTGCGCGACACCGCCAATACTGGGGTCGCCCGAGTTGTGCGAAGCCTTACCCGCAAACTGCAGGATCTAGGCGAACCGCTATTCGTTACGTGGGATGAAACGCTGCGCGATTATGTACTGCCCACCGAAGGCGAGTACCAGAACCTGGCGTTGTACGGCGGGCCTCAACCTCACCCGGCGCATTACGTTTTGCCACGGTCCACGCAGAGCCGCCGGCAAACCCTTTCCAGTCTGGGCGCGCGAGCACTAAGCGGTGGCTGGTTGCTGCAAAGCGAGATTGTCTTTGAACGACAGGGGCCGGCGCGCCGTGCTGCTGCACGACAACTTGGGTTGAACGTTGCCGCGATTTTCTACGACGCGATCCCGGTTACACACCCTGAATGGGTTGCCGATACTGTCATCCGTGACAATCATGCAGCCTACATGCGTGGTCTGGCAGAGGTAGATCGAGTACTACCGATCTCGCCGGATGCAGGCAAGCAACTGCAAGCTTTCTGGGCCCGTGAAGAAATCACGCCGCATGCTCGCGTCAAGACTTGCTGGATTCCCGGGGAGTTGACCGCATCGGCCCGCGCTACAACGCCGGCTGATGCTCCGCGCTCCGGTGAAGCTCTGCGTATTCTCTGCGTATCGACTCTCGAACCCCGCAAGAACCATAAAGTGCTTCTTGAGGCAGTCTCACGTCTGGCCCGCGACTACCCTCAACTGGACTGGCAACTGGACCTGATCGGTAATCGTTATGCTGGCGCCGACTACATCGTTGACAGTGTTCGGGCAGCCAGCGCAATGGACCCGCGTATCGTCTGGCATGGTGTAGTCGATGATGCCACGCTCAATGACTATTACGCCAAAGCTCATGTCAGTGTGTATGCCTCGCTCGTTGAAGGCTATGGCATGCCTATCGTCGAGTCGCTGTGGCATGCCCGTCCCTGCATCTGCCATAACGGCGGTGTAATGGCCGAACTGGCAGCCGAAGGTGGTTGCCGCACGGTGGACATGAAAGACCCCGATGCCCTGGCTGCGCAAATTTACGCACTTGCCAATGAACCGCAGGCCTACCTGCAGCTTGCCAGCGAAGCCGTCAGCAGGCCGATTCTTACCTGGCGCAGCTACGCACGGGCGCTGTTGCGCCAACTGGCCGGCCATTCGTCGCGTTCGCTCGCCAAGCCTTTGCCGCGTCAGTGGCAACATCTGCTGATCAATCCCGAACTGCAGCTGGTGGATGATCCAGGTCAACTGGCCCTGGCCTGTCTGTTGCGCCACCAGCAACCACAATGTGCGCTGCTGCTGGGTGAGCATGCCCCATGGGTAGCCGAGCTGATCGGGGATCAGGCTCTGCGTACGTGGCAAGTGGTGGATGATGCGTCCACAGGCGATATCGTTCGCAATGGCGCAGTAAGTCGAATCGATGCTCCTGTAAACGTCGTCCTTCCGTTGTTGAGCAGTGAACTGCAGGACAACGAGGTCGCTGTCGACCTGGTCGTCTTATCGGCAGAGCACGCGAATTGCGACGTATCTATTCAAAGCTTGGCCCCTTTGCTATCCGGACAAACCACAGGCCTTCTGTTGCTAGCAGGTGCAGTCACAAGCGAGCAGGTGCAAAAAATTGGCCTGCCTTCGGAACCTGCTCTTCATCTGCCGGGCTTTAACGCCTACCAGTACCCGCTGTCGGTACAAGGGCCTGAGCAATGAAGGTCCTCGTCATCTCCAATTTTTTCCCGCCGCATGTTATCGGAGGGGCTGAAATTATTGCCCACCATCAAGCCAGAGCGCTGTGCGCGCGTGGGCATGAGGTGAGGGTGCTGGCGGGGGACAACAGTCGCGGGTTGCCAGGCTATCCAATCGAAGAGGAAGTGTTCGATGGCATGCCGGTGACACGCGTGTCGTTGACCTACCTTGACTTCGCGCCGACCGGTAACAACGTCGCACACCCTGGAGTGGAGCGCATTTTCCGACAGCTCGTGGACAAATGGCAGCCTGATGTAATTCATGCGCACCACATGGCTGGCCTGTCGTTGGGTATCCTGCAGTTGGCCCGAGCACGCGGCATCCGCATTGCATTGACCCTGCACGATCACTGGGGCTTCTGCATGAACAGCACCCGGATCACCACACAGGACGTGCTTTGCCACGACAGCACCCAATGCCACAAATGCCATTCGCACATCTACAACGGTGCGTTGCGCCTGCCGCAGCGTATGCGTCAGGACTACCTGCGCTGGCAGTTGGATGCAGTCGATCATTTCATTTCGCCAAGCCGCTACCTTGCTGACACCTACATTGCCAATGGCCTGCCTGCTGAGCGCATGAACGTGATTGCCAATGGCATTGAACTCGAACGCTTCAGCACGACTTCACCACCCGCCCCAGGCAAGAAGCTTAACGTGCTTTTTACTGGGTACATGGGTGGCCACAAAGGCGTACCCACTCTGCTCGAAGCGCTGGCACTGCTGCCGGCAGAGCGCGTACACGTCGATATGGTTGGTGATGGGCACATGCTTGAGGCATACAAGGCACAGTTAAGTGCCAGGGCGCCCGGTGTATCAGCCAAATTCTGGGGGCGTCTGCCTAACAGTCGAATTGCCGAGCGGTTTGCCCAGGCACATGTATTCGTACTGCCTTCGGTGTGCCCTGAAAACCAGCCAGTGACCATTACCGAAGCCATGGCTTGCGGGTTGGCAGTGGTAGGCTCGCGTATCGGTGGCATACCCGAGCTGGTGGACGAGGGGGTATCCGGGCAACTGTTCGAGCATGGCGATGCACAGGCTTTGGCAGATTGCTTGCGCCGCTACATCGACCACCCCGAAATGCTGGTCGCGCATGGAGAAGCCGGGCGTAAACGCATTCAGGCCTTCGCCTTCGACTTGCAGATCGACCGTATCGAGGCGTTACTGCAGGGCCCTGGTGCCAAGCGTTCCGATACGCCACAACTGATCGCCTGCCACGGCGCCCCGTCCGCCAGCACGTTCGACACCGTGCTCCAGGCGCTGTGCCCAGTGCCTGCCAACCGGCCGCAACCCGTCAGCCAGCCATGCTGCATCCCAGCCAACTGGATTAGCCCTGAGCAAGCGGATGTACTCTGGATTGCAGGTCCCACCGAGCAAGACCCAGATGCTGCGATGAAACTGATCGAGGCGTATCGCGCTTTAGGTAAACAGGTGGTGGTCGATGAGCGGCATCTGTTGGTTGCGCGTAACACCGAGTCGGCTTTGTTGGTGCGCGGTGGGGCGCAGGTGGCCCTTGGGTTGGAATACCTGCTGGACTATGCAGCCAAACCAGCCGCTGACAACGTCATCATCCAGGCTTAGCCCTAAGCTGAACAGGCTTGCCAGCCTGTTCAGCTCAAGCCCTCAGCGACCCAGCAGTTGCGCCAACCCTACGTCAAGTGGGGTTACTTGGCAGACGTCAAAAAGCTCGATCAAGCGCTGATTGTCTGCTCGCGAATGGCGTATGTCGCCAGCTCGGGGCGGCTGGTAGGAGATGTCGGGCAAGCCATCCAGCACCCTGTTTAGCGAATCCAGGATATGGTTTAACGACGTAGCCTGGTTCAAGCCCACATTAATGGCCTCATCGACCACAGCCGACGTTTCCAAGCCCTGCACAAGCAGCTGCACCAAGTCGCTGACAAAGAAAAAGTCCCGGGTTTGCTCACCATCCCCGAACACTGTAATCGGCAGCCCTTTCTGGGCGCGCTCGGCAAAAATGCTGATGACACCTGAATAGGGTGACGATGGGTCTTGACGCGGGCCATAGATGTTGAAGAAGCGGAACACAATCGGCAACAAGCCGTGCTCGCGGCGATAGAAGTCAAAATAGTATTCACTGGCCAATTTATCTGACGCATACGGCGTCAGCGGTGCTTTGGCTGTGCATTCGCTGATTGCCGCGCCGGCGCCGTTGTTGCCATAGACAGCGGCGCTGGAAGCGAACACTACGCGTTTTACACCAGCCAAACGCATGGCCTCGCATACGTTAAGCGTGCCTACAAAGTTGCTTTGGTGTGTGCGCACAGGGTCTTCGACGGAGGCCTGCACGGAGGCGACTGCCGCCAGATGAACTACAGCCCCACAGCCCTGCATGGCCTGGTGAACCAGACTGGGGTCTGCCACGTCACCTTCCAACAGCTCAAGGTTAGGGTGAGACAGCTGAAGATTACTGCGTTTGCCCGTCGAAAGGTCATCAAGCACTCGCACTGCATAGCCTTTGGCGAGCAAGGTATCAGTCAAGTGAGAGCCAATGAAGCCGGCGCCACCCGTTACCAGTATGGGCGCCGTGGGCTTAGGAATTGTAGACATGTCGAGTTCCGAGATGAATGATCAAAAAGCGTGACAGAGGCGATGCATGATACGCACAGGTGCAGAAGTGGGAAATCGCAGAATCATACGGTGCGTCTGGCGGGAAGATAGTCAACGGTGTGCTTGTTCATTGAAATTGGCGGTTTAGCATGCTCACTGGTAAAAGTCGAACGTCATATTGACGAGGGCACGCAGCGTAAAATTGGCCTCAGACCTGCCACTGAATAGAGGCCTGGTCTGCGCATGGCCCAGGCATGGATCGCAGACCGCTATGGCTTAGCCGTACACGTCAACATTCAACCGCTGCAAGTGCACACGATCTGCGATCACGGGTGTTTTGCTCAGTCTGCCATGCCGGCTTCTGCGTCATCCATCAAGGTTTTGGCTAGCGCGTTTAAATAATAGGCCGCCCATAGCAGCTTGGGATTTTCATCCATCAAACCACTGATGGTCAGCTCCTGTGCGTAACCCATCAATTCAGAGGCCTGAGTGCGGGCGTGCTCGCACGGTATGCCGGGTTCGATGCAGAACAGTGGCTCTGTTTGCTGTTTGCCTTGATAGAACTTGGTTTTGCCGGCGGTGACGCCGGTGTGGTGTGCGGTCATTGGTTGATCTCCCTGATTGTTGGCTGCCAGTGCTGCGGTGTGGGCGACCATTGCTTGGCAATGGTCTGCCTGGCGCAGCGCCAGCTGGCTTCAATGCATTGCTCGAGGTTCTTTCGGCTTTTGCACGTGCACAAGTGCTGACTCCAGCAATGCCCGCAGCGTCTCGAGTTCGTGCAGAGACGTCATGATCAGAATCGATGCCGGCGATTTGGGCTGTAGCAGCAAGGCCTGATGCGCGACGGTCGCGGCGCATAGCGCGTGGTCCGTGGCTTGGATCAGGGTGTTTTCAAGGGAATGGATGTGGTGCGGTGGGTCGGGGACGATCTTAAGCATCGCGTATGTCCTTTGATCTGTGCGGCCGCCTCTTGCTGTCAAACAAGTGGGTGGCAGCTGTACGTGGGTTGACAGACCGGCGGACATAGCAAGTTCCGGCGCACGCAAGCGTGCCCGCACGTACAGCCGCCATCAAGGACGAGCTGATCTCTATGTACCGTGACGGCCTGTCAAAGCCGTGTCGTTGATAGCTAACGACAGGGCGAGACTAGGTCGCTTCTAGACTGGCCGCAACGGGAAATAGAGAGGAAGAGTATCTTTGGGAAATGGACTACAGGGAAGGTATACATTCTGATTTTTTGCTCCAGCGGCGTTGTTTCACCTGTATGAAAACCTCTCGGCTGAAGCAGCGCCGAATGTGCTTTCGGCTGTAGAATTAGGCTTTCTGTGCCGTTTTTCCCGTACGAAGGTCATCGTTAGGCATGGAAGCCCCGTCGGATAGCGGCAGAGTTTTGCTACGGCGAGTATTTGCACCCTCAGATGTGTGATCCATCTACGGAAACGCTGACCTAGGACTGAAAATGCCTGTAAAGTCTCTTACTCATTCACGCTAAGCCTGTGGTGCGCCTGCAGGTTCATTACGGGCTATCTGCCCATATACTTCTTCATCGAGTACCTATGATTAAGATCACCCAGCACATCAACTGCTCGAACACTGCGCCCTTCGTCTTGTTCGGCGGCATCAACGTACTGGAGTCAGAAGCACTTGCTCTGACCGCCTGCGCCGAATATGTGCGCGTTACCGAGAAGCTTGGCATTCCCTACGTGTTCAAAGCTAGCTTCGACAAGGCCAACCGTTCCTCAATCCATTCCTACCGCGGCCCTGGCTTGGAAGAAGGTCTGCGCATTTTCGAGAAGGTCAAAGCAGAATTCGGCGTACCAATCATCACCGATGTGCATGAAATCCATCAGGCCGCTCCGGTCGCCGAGGTGGTCGACGTGTTGCAACTGCCTGCTTTCCTAGCACGTCAGACCGATCTGGTCGTTGCGTTGGCCAAAACGGGCAAGCCGGTCAATATCAAGAAGCCGCAGTTCCTCAGTCCGTCCCAGGTGCAGAATATCGTGCACAAGTTCAAGGAAGCGGGTAACGAACAATTGATCCTCTGCGACCGCGGCACCTGTATGGGCTACGACAATCTGGTGGTCGACATGCTGGGTTTCGGCGTGATGAAGCGCACATGCAATAACCTTCCGATCATCTTCGACGTCACCCACGCTCTACAGAACCGAGATCCGTCGGGCGCAGCGTCCGGCGGACGTCGCGAACAGGTGGTCGACTTGGCACGTGCGGGTATGGCTGTTGGGCTGGCCGGCTTATTTTTGGAAGCTCATCCCAATCCGGATCTAGCAAAATGTGACGGGCCAAGCGCGCTGCCACTGGATAAGCTGGAACCTTTCCTGACGCAGATCAAGACTTTGGACGATGTGGTCAAATCACTGCCACACCTTTCGATAGCCTGACACACAGGCGGAGCTGTTGAGTGAGACTCATCGGGCGTTAGCCATACCGGTGAGAAGGGCAGCTCCGTACGATGGCTAAGAACCAATCTTGGCAAGCGTGTTAAAAAAGGGTTAGGACTGAGCGGCACAGCCTCGATGGTGGCTGCGAGTAAGGGCAAGCCCCTTAGTTACCTATGCCAGCCCAAAGCCGTCTATTAGCGCCTTGGCTAACGCATCCAGATAATACACAGCCCATACCAGCCTTGGAGTTTCCGCCTTCAAGCTTTGATGGTCAGGCCCTGTGCCGAAACACGCTAATTCAGAGGCTGGAGTATGGGCTTTCTCGCAAGGTCCGCAGGCGTCAATGCAACACGGCGGTTGGAGTGACTCCTTCATAAATACTCGCTCTTGCCGGCGTTGAAGCTAGTATCTTATGCGGTCATCGTGTGATCTTCCTGATTGATCGCCGCCAGTCTCGCCCTGTGTTGATGTGCATAATGAATCAGCTTGCCTGAGGCCTGTTCGGGTATGCCTTTGCGCGAGCCAAACCTGATTATATGAGCCATACCCTTTGCAGCGGGCAGGGAAGCCCTTAGAATCAGAACCCTCATCCTTATCCTAATCCTTCACGGAAGAATATGAACCACCTCAATATCGCCAAGCAAGCGCTCATCGCCCAGGCTCGCGCCGTCAATGAACTCGCTGATCGTTTGAATGGTGAGTTTCAGAATGCAGTGGAGATTTTGCTAAGCTGCCAAGGGCGCGCCGTGGTTTGCGGTATGGGAAAGTCAGGTCTGATAGGCCAGAAAATGGTCGCGACATTCGCTTCCACGGGCACTCCGAGCTTCTTTCTGCACCCAGCGGAAGCCTTCCACGGTGACCTAGGAATGTTGAAGTCCGTGGATGTACTGATTTTAATCAGTTACAGCGGCGAGACCGAGGAAGTGATCAAGCTCATCCCAAGCCTGAAGTCATTCGGCAATAAGATTATTGCCATGACAGGCAATGGCAAATCTACCTTGGCGAAGCATGCTGACATTTGGCTGGACATATCGGTCGAACGTGAGGTTTGCCCTAACAACCTGGCGCCGACCACCTCGACCCTGGCAACGATGGCCATGGGTGATGCCCTCGCAGTAGCGTTGATCGAAGCCATTCAATTCAAACCTATGGACTTTGCTCGGTACCATCCCGGGGGCAGTCTTGGCCGTAAGCTATTGACCCGGGTCAAGGATGTAATGCATTCACCAGCCCCAGTGGTGACGCGCGCCACCAGCTTTCACGATTGCCTGTTAGTGATGACACGCAGCCGCCTCGGCTTGGCCGTGGTATTGGAAGAAGACCAGCTGGTGGGCATTGTGACTGACGGTGACCTCCGTCGTGCGCTGCTGGAAAACCCAGGCATCACCCAAGAAACTGTGGCGCAATTCATGACGGGGAAACCGCATACTATCCTTGAAAATGCGCAGCTCTCTGAGGCTGAGACTTACATGCTGGATAATAAAATTCGAGCTCTGGCGGTAACAAGCGTGGAGGGCGCAGTGGTAGGCGTGGTCGAAATATTCGACTAGTCGTTACACCGACCACGCTAACAGGTCATCACCTCAGTCGAAGTGCTCTGCCTTATTCAATGACACGCCCAGACAATCTTTTGCGGAGAGCGAGGGCGTGTAATCGATTGGCCACTCGATTGCAATTTCCGGGTCATCCCAAGCGATGCAGCGCTCGCTTTGAGGTGAGTAAAAATCTGTTGTCTTGTAGAGAAACTCTGCCGTCTCGCTTAGGGTGACGAAGCCGTGAGCAAAGCCTGGTGGAATCCACAACTGATTGTGGTTTTGCGCGGACAACACAGCGCCCACCCATTTACCAAATGTGGCCGAAGAGCGACGGATATCTACCGCGACATCAAATACTTCACCCTGTACCACACGTACGAGCTTACCCTGTGCATGGGGGGGCAATTGATAGTGCAAGCCGCGCAACACACCCTTAGTCGAGCGGGAGTGGTTGTCTTGAACAAAAGTAACTTGCTGGCCGGTTATTTCATTGAAAACGCGAGCGTTGAAGCTCTCGTAGAAAAAGCCGCGCTCATCACCGAAAACTTTTGGGGTGAATAGAAAAACTTCAGGGATTGCTAACGGGATTGCATTCATTAGAAGACTTTCTCTTTCAGCAGGTTTTTCAAGTACTGACCGTAACCGTTTTTGAGCAGTGGTTGAGCCAAACGCTCAAGTTGCTCGGCATTGATCCAGCCGGCGCGGTAACAGATTTCTTCCGGGCAAGCCACTTTGAGTCCTTGGCGGCGTTCCATGGTTGCGATGTATTGGCTGGCATCCAACAGGCTGTCGTGTGTGCCGGTATCCAACCAAGCGTAACCACGACCCATGATCTCGACGTGCAGTTGCTCTTGCTGCAGGTAAAGATTGTTCAGGTCGGTAATTTCGAGTTCGCCGCGTGCGGATGGTTTCAGGTCACGCGCTAGGTCAACAACCTGATTGTCGTAGAAGTACAGGCCAGTCACTGCATAGCTCGACTTAGGGGCTGTGGGCTTTTCTTCTAGCGAGAGCACACGCCCGGTCTGGTCGAATTCCGCAACGCCGTAACGTTCAGGGTCATGCACGTGGTAGGCAAACACCGAAGCACCGGCAGCGCGATTACCCGCATTCAGTAGCAACGACTGGAAGTCGTGGCCATAAAAGATGTTATCCCCTAAAACGAGTGCAGAGGGATCGTTACCGATGAAGTCAGCACCGATTGTAAATGCTTGGGCCAACCCATCTGGGCTTGGTTGTATGGCATAGGTCAGATTGATACCCCACTGGTTGCCGTCGCCCAGCAATTGCTCAAAGCGTGGAGTGTCCTGCGGCGTTGAGATGATCAGTATCTCCCGAATCCCAGCTAACAACAGGGTGCTGAGCGGGTAGTAGATCATCGGTTTATCGTAGACTGGCAACAACTGTTTAGAAACAGATAGTGTGGCCGGGTGTAGACGTGTGCCAGAACCGCCAGCCAGAATAATTCCTTTACGAGCCATTTGAGTCCCTATTGCTAAATTTCGTCCAACATACGCTGAACGCCATGCTGCCAAGGCGGCATTTTAAGGTTGAATGTACTTTCCAGTTTCTCGAATGCCAGACGTGAATTGCATGGGCGAGGCGCGGGCACTGGATAAGCTTCGGTACTGATCGCAACGATCTGCTCAGCGCTGACCTTAAGCGCAACTCCTTGGCGAGAGGCGTAAGCTAATACAAACTGGGCAAAGCCGTGCCAGCTGGTTTCACCTGCTGCGCACAAATGGTAAGTGCCGGCTAATTGCCTCGCATCCTGCTCGTGCATTACCTTGCGCAAAATCTGCGCGGTAACGTCGGCGATCAGCTCCGCACCTGTCGGGGCACCGAACTGGTCTGCAACCACGCTAAGAGCATCGCGTTCGCGCGCTAATCGCAGCATGGTCTTGGCAAAATTGTTACCACGGGCAGCATATACCCAACTCGTACGCAGCACTATAGCTTTGACTCCGCTGCACTCGATGGCCTGTTCACCTGCGAGCTTGCTGCGGCCGTAGACAGACAGCGGGCCTGTGGGCGAATTCTCTTGCCACCGTGCCTTGCCGCTACCGTCAAACACATAATCGGTGGAATAGTGGATCAGCCAAGCGTCGAGTGCCGCAGCCTCGCGGGCGAGTACTCCGGTCGCCGTGGCGTTGATCATCATCGCCAATGCCTCATCACTCTCGGCTTTGTCCACCGCTGTATAAGCCGCAGCATTGACGATTACGTCTGGGGCTACTTTGTGGACAGTAGCAGCCAGACCAGCATGATCTGCCAAGTCGCCACACAGGCCGTCCGCCCCGTAACGATCCAACGCAATCACTTCGGCGATTGGAGCGAGAGCGCGTTGCAGCTCCCACCCGACTTGACCGTTCTTACCCAGCAGCAGAATTTTCAAACCCTTCACGCTCCGTATTGTTGCGCTACCCAGTCACGGTAGCTGCCATCTATGACACCTTTAACCCAAGTTTGGTTGGCCAGATACCAGGCGACTGTTTTACGGATACCTGTGTCGAAGGTTTCGGCTGGTCTCCAACCCAACTCACGCTCAATCTTACGGGCGTCAATAGCGTAACGGCGATCGTGCCCCGGCCGGTCAGCAACATAGGTGATGAGCTCGGCGTATTGCTCCACCGGCTTACCTGTCTGCTGGTTGATGACTTGCCGAGCTGATGCTGGTGCCATTTCATCAAGCAACGCGCAGACAATCTTCACAATATCGATGTTGGCCTTTTCGTTCCAACCACCGATGTTATACGTTTCGCCACATGTGCCAGCCTCCAGCACACGACGTATGCCTGAGCAGTGGTCCTCCACGTATAGCCAGTCACGAATTTGTTGCCCATCGCCGTACACCGGTAGGGATTTGCCAGCCAGTGCGTTGACAATCATCAACGGGATGAGTTTTTCAGGGAAATGGAACGGGCCGTAGTTGTTCGAGCAGTTTGTGGTCAGAACCGGCATGCCGTACGTGTGATAGTAAGAGCGTACGAGATGATCGCTGGCCGCCTTGCTTGCCGAATAGGGGCTGTTCGGCGCGTATGGTGTGTTCTCCGTGAAGGCTGGGTCTGTAGGGGCCAAGGTTCCATATACTTCGTCTGTGGAGACGTGTAAGAAACGGAACGCCGCTTTATCGGCGCCTTGAAGGGTATTCCAGTGTGCGCGCGCTGCTTCCAACAAGCGGAAGGTGCCTACTACGTTGGTTTCTACGAAGGCTTCAGGACCAGTGATGGAGCGGTCCACATGCGATTCGGCAGCAAAATGCACTACGGCGCGTGGGCGGTGCTGAGAAAATATTTTTGCCAGCAAAGCTGCATCGCAAATGTTGCCATGCACGAAGCGCTGCTGATCATTGCCCTCGAGCGATTGTAGATTGGCTCGGTTGCCGGCATAGGTTAGGGCGTCTAGGTTGACGACTGGCTCGTCGTTGAGAGCGCACCAGTGTAATACAAAATTTGAGCCGATGAAGCCGGCTCCGCCTGTAATCAAGATCATCTCGGGACTCTGTATTGTGAGCTATGGGGCTGTGATCGACGCGATCTGTGGATGGCCGCGATTCTATGCAGTGTCGCAACACTACATGGTGTACTCGGTTCAAGCATGTGAGAATACCGCAAGCGACCAGCCAGGGCCATCAAAACGCAGTGCAGCCAACTCCAAAAAAGCACGATAGGCTGTACACGCTAGAACGGCCGAACCATCCCAACGGCGACTGTCGAAACGGCATGACTGCATGGGCGCCGATCTGCGTGTTGGTTGCTTGGCATCTGCTAATTATTCTGATTACATGCATCGAAAGAAACGGTCAAGGAAAAAGAAAATGAGTGTGCAATTCGCAGAGCCCAACCTTCTACGCGCTGCTATAGCAGCCGGAGATTCATCCGAAGCCTATCGAATGTTGGTAGCGTTCGTGGCCTCGGTCGAAGAAGATGTCACCAATGATTTGATGGACTTGGTCGAGCAGGCGATGTCAAATTGCTTTCACGAATCGCAGATATTGGATTTCGATTCGAGCTGGGGCGAAAAGTTCAGAAAAAGTATTCATAAAGAGAGATATCACTCGCTAATTACTGAATACAATGGGTTGAAATTTTCCGATAGCACCAGGAACGTGATTGTCGGCACAGATGGTTATCTCTACCTTTCTGGCGGTAGACATTCTGTTCTGGATTACATAACGGGTCGAAAGAATCCAGATTCGCATTCATTTGATAACTTTCGCGACAATATCAAGCGCAGAGCAGAGTATTGCTCTGCGCGAAACATAAAGTATACGCATATCATATTTCCTGACAAGCAGTCGGTCGAAATAGAAAATTTCCCTTTGGATAAATATTCATGCCTAGGTGATGCCTATTCTAAGTATTGTATTGACCTACCGCAGTCGCTATTGTATCCAAGGCTTGAGCTTGGTTCTGGATCATTCCATAAGAAAGACACGCACATGTCGGATCGTGGATATTGTGTGCTGACATCGCTCTTACTTAAGCAGCTTGGGTTTAGCTCTAAAGTGTGTGAAGAGGTTAAACAAGAATTGTTGTCGTGCCTGACTAAGCCTGTGAAGTATTCGGGTGATCTCGGGTCTAAAATGGTACCCGAAGAGTTTGATGTTAAGCTTGATATTGATGCAGGGTGGAATTACAAGCATCTAAAAAATAATCTGGGCGTCTCGAACGACGGACTTTCTGAGTTGTATTTTAACGAGGCGGCGCTAACCCAAATGAGAGTGTTGATATTTGGTGACTCATTTTCAAGGTTGCACAGTCTATTTCTATCGAAATGCTTCAAAGAAGTAGTTTTCCTCAGGACCCGGTATTTTCATGAGGAGCTAGTGGAAATGGCCAAGCCCGATTTAGTTATTACTGGCAATGCTGAGAGATATTTGAGCTTTGTTGAAAAAGACGAAATGGCTCCTAATTTCTTCCTGTATCCACTTTTAAAAGGTATCGGGCATGCTCCGGATCAAGAGTATGCAGTAGCTATGAACGCGTTTTTGTCCTACGGGAAACCCGCTTACAGGAAATTCAAAGACGAAATAATTCGGTATGGCTTCTAGTTGTAAGTTTATATAGTCATGCTCAGGAGATCTGTGCAAGCAGACCTCCTGAGCGTTGCACTTACACCATATCCAAATAGATTGAATTTTTTGCGTTGCTAGGGGGCGCACTTGCTAAAAAAATGTCGAACTTTCTGGGTTCATATTTTTCGAGCATGCCAGTGTGAATTCTTTCTGCGCGCTCACGTAGATCTTCAGTGGAAGTGAATGTTTTAGCTGACAAAAATGAATCTATCAAATTACTAACGCCCACGCCTCGGAAAACACTTACAGCTTTCTCGTACATTTCAAATTCCAGTAAACACGTACTGACTGTCGATATCCCGCTTTCGCAGTAAGCGATTAGGTCATTTGTGTTTTCAATTCCATCAAAATAGATGTCTTGTTTTAGGCCATACCTCAATACGTTTGCTGGCCTGAGAGCGGAGATGCTGTGTGAGTAAGTGTGTTGATTGTTTTCCGCTGGATGTGGAGACCAGATGAAAAGCTTTTCAGGATTGGCTTCGGCGAAACGCCAAACAATATTGAAAAATCTGCGCTTCTCTTCAACGCTATAAAGAAACCAATTGGTATTTGTAGTGATGACTGTGTAAGCTGGAAGCAACCTTTGAGGTTTTTTAGCATCGGTGAAACGAGGATAGCCGACACTATTACGTCCATACCAAGCTAATCGCATTGACGCAATTGACGGTAAGTTGTCGCCAATGCCATCATAGTACGAACTTAGATCAATAACCCTTGACGAGTCATCGAGGTTGTAGCCAGATTGAATAAGTCCATGCGGAAGCTCAATAACTGGAATGCCTAACTTTAATGCGCTGCTAAGAACTAGCCTATAGTCCTTTTTTATGTTGGGGTTAATTTGGCCGATATATGTAACAACCTTAGTTACGTGTTTGAACAGCGCAGCCACGTTTTTCAAGGTGTTACAAAACCGAGCTTTTGAGTAATTCATACTGCAATCATGAAAGTCGTAGCCGTCGCTATATATGACGGAGTTAAAATCGCTCTGTTCAGCCATTAGACATGCCATCTCGATTTGAGATGCATTTGTTGCTATATAGAGCACGGTTTCTATATAGTCTGGCCGGCTGCTGGCTAATTTACCTATGACGGATATTTGGCGTGATTGAGCATTTTCGTTATTGGCTGAGGGTTTGGCAGTTATAGAGTAATTAGCGTCTTGAACAAGCTGGCGTGGTCTTTTAGCCACCTGAGGTTTCTTCTTTTTCATACGCTAAGTCCTTGCTTCGCTTGCTTATAGGCGTTAATGCCACAAGTAATTGTGATCTCGGGGTTGGTTATTATCTCATGTAAAGTGTTATACCACTCGCTCTCGTTTTCACATAACCACCCATTTACACCGTGGCTTATGATGGACTTAAATTCGTGAACGCCGCTCGCGATTACCGGGATACCCTGCGAGGCAGACTCTAAATACTTGATGTTAGACTTGCAGTTGTTGAAAGTGCTGTTTTCGAGAGGTACAAGTACAAGGTCATGTGACAAGATGACTTCCAGCATCTTGTCAAAAGAAGTTGTGCTTATCATTCTGGATTCGACGCCCATAACAGAAAAAACTTTTGAATAGTCAGACAGGCTACCCATGAAGCTTATAGAAAATTTATTTGGGAGGTCTTGGCCTAGCTTGGTCAGCGGGCCTGTAATGGTTGAAAAGTCTCTTTTGTGGGTATTGCTTCCGGATAAGTAAAGAATCCTAATTTTGTTGTCAGTGAATTTGTGAGTTTTAGCTCTTGAGACAACTTGCTGAGTTGTTCTAAAAAATTTTATAGGAAGTTTGTTAGGACGCACAGAAACCGAAGGATTAATCTTTGAGAGTTCTTCGGCAATAAGATGGGTTGAGCACGTAATTGAATCCGCATAAACTGTGAGCGCGGATTGTTTTAGCGACTCACTGAAATCTTCTTGGTGGGTTCTGAGGCCCGAGCGGCATGCTCCCCTTTCTCTTGCATACTCTGGTAATAGCAGATCGTCATAATCAAATTCTACTTTAATACCCAGAATTCGACAAAGTTGTATAAGGTAGATTGTTTTAGGGCCATATGCGGGACGCATGAAAACCATTTTTTGCGCAGAGAATACAGCTTTAAGTAGTTCGCTGAGCAGGCTCACGCCCGAGAAGAAAATAGCCTGACTATCAATGCTATCTTCTTTAAAAGGGAAAACACAACGATAGAGCCAAGACGGATTATCATCAGGGGCATCCGTGTAAAAAACTGTAGTGCCGCTCTTGACCGTCTCCGCTGCCAATTTGCTTGAAAATGCAAGTCTTGGATAGTGGTAACGACGGTTTTCTTTTTCCCCATACTGGAAATAATGCCTTACGGCTGGCACGCCCGCGCGTTGCACATCTTTGTGATCACGATAATAAGCATTCTCATCAATCATCAAATCTGCGATCATTGCTCTTGATATATCGGGTCTCAGGGAATGCAGTGTCTCCAAAAGACTAAGTTTAAATGAAGATGATGGTAGAGCTACCTGAATGGACTTTGTCATGCCTGTAATCCTAGGCTTATTGCCTTAAGAACTCGCCAAATCTAAAAAAAACTTCTTCACTCAATTCAAACTCTTGGTTGTTTTCAATAAGTGCTGAAATCTTTTCTGCAAAATAGGGTGAAGGGAATCTTAGTATTTTACATGGGTTTTTTATTTGCTGGTAATTTAGAATGGATCCAAGCTGTTCAGGCGTGGTAAATGATTGATTTTCGAAAGATAGTGCTTTAATGAACTCATCAAATATTTTAGGAGTGTAAAATATTGTAGGCGTGCCGGAAGTCACGTAGTCAAGGGCAATAGTGCTCGGGGTGGAAATAACGAGAGATGGCCAGCTCAAGTCCCGGTATTTTGGAATGTCTCGAGTGCACTTGACGTTGTAATCTTCATATATCTCCTGCCAGTCTATTTGTATTTGCTCTTTTTTTTCGGCTGGATGCGGGCGGTGGACAATATCTGCCCCTGGGTAAGTCTCCCTAGTAAGTTTGACGGCCTCTAGAAATTCTTTGATTTCAGAGGCCTTATATATACCCCAGTTGAAATTAGTTGCAATTAATATCTTTGATCGAGAATCCTCATGTAGATTTCGTTCGTTGGGATATGGGTATCCAACACCTCGCTCCCCAAAGAAGCTCAGGACATCTGAAAAGTGTACCAGCGATTTTGAGTTGTCAGTTTCGAATCCTCGATAATCAAGTCTCTTCGTCGATGTCTCGAAATTTAAGCCGGGCTGAATCCAGCCGTGTTGGAGGCTAGCATGAGCTGTTCTAGTTTTTTTCACAAGAAAGCCGATTGCATTCGATAATCGGCAATGAGGACTAGACTCATGTGCTCCAAAGAGGACCAGTTTGATCTTCGATAGCGTCCCTGGCAGCGTGTATGGCTCTGTCGTAAGGTAATCGAATGCGTCGACCAAATGGACGTTATGCTGAAGTAAATTTTCCAACGTGAATAAATATAATGGGCAATCAAACTTATATTGCGTCGCCATACGGTGGGCGATTGTTAAGCTTCCAACACTCTCGCAGACGAATAGTATACCTGTTCTGTTATTATTCACGTTAGTGGCTCGTTAATCCAATTTTGCTCGGGGTGTTAAACTCAACGGAGGTATTGCCAAGCCTCCATAGGGCCCGCTAAGGTAATCCAAGCTTAGTGACGGGTGGTAAAAGTCTTCAACGGATCCGGTTATGCCCCACCGCTGTATAAAAAATTGCTGCTCCCTGTGTGCACGCGCTGCACGTTCCGGGGTAGAGTCTTTACCGCGGCTGGCAGATTCTGCGTGCACTAGCTGGGCAAAAGCGCTCCAGATTATATGTAATCCACGTTTTTTGATTCGCAAGCATAAGTCCACGTCGTTGAAAGCCACTGGGAACGCTTGCTCATCAAGTCCGCCTACTGAAAAATAGACTGACTTACGAACCAGCAAGCATGCTGCTGTTACAGCACTTTGGCGGCGCGTGATTTGATTGGTACCAAGATATCCTGGGTCACGCTGCTCCAAGTTGTTACCTGTATGTGCAGCCAGACCATTTATGCCAATCACTACTCCGCCATGCTGCACCATCCTATTTGGCCACAGCAATTTCGCGCCCACAGCTCCTACTCCAGGTCTCAATGCTTGAGAGACCATTTCCTTCAACCAGTCTGCATCAATGATTTCAATGTCGTTATTGACAAGGCAAATCATTTCGCCGGTAGCGATGGCCGCTGCACGATTGTTGATCGTTGAATAATTGAATGGATACGGATGTGCGAGCACCTTAACACCGCGCTCGGTTAAAGCATCGAGATACGCCTTTGTTAGAGCGTCGCTGGACTGGTTATCTACTACAATGATTTCCATATTGGGGTAGTCAGTATCGCTCAACAACCCTTCGACGCAGGTATGGAGCAGCTTGTACTGATCGCGGGTAGGGACTATCACACTAACGCGCGGCAGACGACTCGGCAGTGGCCATCTGGATCTTAGTAAAGCTGGGTAGTCTGCTACTTGTTCCACTGTTGCTCCGCTGGCCAGCTTATCGCACAGCCATTCGATGGCCCGACGACGGTGCGAGCAAGGTTGCTCCTGTTCAGGGCTCGCGGAGTGATGGGCGCCGCGGTGGTATAGCACCCGTGGTAAATGGGTTACGCGTGAATCTGCGTTTTGCGTGGCCAATGCGATTCCCGCTGTAATGTCATGCCAAGTTATTAGCGCATCTGCGGTGTCAGTCTCTAGCAGAGCTAAGGCTTGATTAATTATGCTACTACTAAAGATCGCCCCAGGAGTAAAGATATCGGCTGCAATAAATAGATCGACGTCCCATACCGGTTTAAGCCAAGGTAGGCTGCGCTCACCGTTTGGCCCATCTCGGTCACAATCCGCATATGCCCATGCGGTGCCGTCGTCTAATAACGAACTCAGGTACGGCAGCGCTAACGGAGCTAAAGAGTCCCCTGCTGTAATAGGGACAATCCGATCACAGCCAGATTCAAGTAAACGAGTTAGTGCTGGCTGCAGATTGGTAGGTGCACCGGCGATTACTATGGGAACGTTAGCTTGCTGCCCTTTTAAACTGTTCAGGCTGATACTTTCGAGCGCACTATCGCCGTTACTGATTAGCAGCAGACCTAGCTTGCCTTGGAGTGGCGGTGTCAGATCAGGGTCAAGGTTTTGGAACGCTTCGAACCACTGTGGATAGCATTGCCAACCAGCGCTTTTCGGCAAGCGCAGGGTTTGTTCTTTGGCAATCTCAGTTAGCAAAGCAAACATTGAACCGTCATCTGGCGATGCTAGTTGCTGGAGCAATGCTTCCATGCCTTCCGGCCTACAGCATAAGCGAATAGGGCTACCTACTAGCGCTTGACCCAGATCATTTACTACCTCCAACACATGCAATTTGCCATCGGCAAGTTCCCAAGGCAGATCGATTGCAAAACCATGGTCGCTGGTGGCGCGGTACGCCAATGCTTGGTTATGTTCGTTACAAGTGGCCTGCATCACTACTCGGTCGCCTTCTCGAACGGTCACTATTACATGCCTATTGGGCGATTTTGGGTCCCAGCACCAGCCTCCTACACGTAGGCCTCCCGTATGCCAAACCTGGGACGCGATACCTGTATTGTCCTCGCTAGGGATAACCGGCAGTAAGATTTGCCCGTCCAATACGAATGTTTGATTAGCGATTTGGGCGGTAATCAACCGTGCTTCATCAAGCCAGCGTTGGCGTAATTGCACCGTGAAACCGTGAAACTGGTCGCCTCCCGGCGCAGTCGGCTCGTATTGGTCCGCACGCACCAGTGCCACACTTGTGCCATCAATGAACACCTCCACGACCGGACGGTGTTCTTGCTGCGTGTTGTCCATCGCCCAGCCGTGCAGCACATCGCCTTGAAGACCGAGTATGGCCCCGCTGAAGTGAGGTTGAATGGCGGACACTTCCGTCTGCGGTTGTTCCATAACGTGTTCGGTCATTGGGCCAGGCTCAAGGTCAAAGGCAAATTGATAAGGTCGATTGTCCCTCTGTCGCTTCTCAGCGGGGTAGGGCAGGCAAACAGTGGTACGCCCATTTGGGTCGCCAAGCCATGCGCCATCCAGGCACGGCCAGAACCCTTGGTTAAGCTCAGCACGCCATCACAGCCAGAGGCTTGGGCACGCTCGGCCAGACTGAAGCCTTCCACTTCTGGTAAAAGCTGGACACTCCCGGTGGCCTGCAACCGATTCAGCCAAGGGCTATCGGTGTGCGCAAGCAAACGGATGGATAGCCCGGCTTGGCTTATGTGACGAGCGGCATCCAGCCAGGCAATGGCAGTTTCCTGTTCGCGCAGGCTGTCACCGATCATCAGCGACTGCGGCGCATGCTTGGGAGCCTCGTTAACAACCGGCGTTGCTTCGACCATTAGCTTGGTGTCTGGCAACGCATCACTATAGAAGGGCTTTAGCGCCGACCACGGCAACACGACGTTTGCAGCCTCACGGGCAAACCGTTGCCAGTCGTAATCGCCCTGTTGATCGAGCAAACGGTCATCACGGCATTGGATGCTATACGGAATGTCCAACATTACCGGCAGATCACATAAGCCCACCGGGCACCGCGCCAAGTGCTCATACACAATTCCCTGCAACGGTAGATTTCGCAGGCACTCGACCAAGCGGGTGAAATCGTTCGGCAGCTCGAATTCAAGATTCAGCGGTAGAGGGCTCAATGGAGCGGTCAACAGCACCCAGGTGCTGTGGCTGCTCTGGTGATAACTTAAGCTGAAGTCCGCTTCTGGCATGGAGCCATCGTGAATGTGGAGTGTATGGTCAGTACCCGTTTGCCAGCATGCATTCCGCTGACTCGCCGCCTTGCGCGCCAAGTGCTCAAGGCGAGCTTGCTGCAAGGCCTGGCGTGCAGGTTTGATGGGGTCACGCAGGCAAAATGCTTTATAGCGCGCCGATGCGTCCGGGTAGCGTTTGCGCAGTGTGGCGTTGTTCATCGCCACACGCAGTACCTTCTCGGCCCCGAACGAAATACCGCCCTGGTGCGCCACAAACACGTTAGGCGCCCCCATATGGCGCCAACCGTGACTACGGGCGCGCAGGCACCAGTCGGTTTCTTCACCATAACCGCGGGCCAGGTGCACCTCATCGAGGTAGCCCACCTCATCAAGTGCCGCGCGCTTGATGTACAGGCAAAAGCCGCAGCCCGTCTCGATTTCTACCGGTGGGCTGGCGACTTGGCGGGCCAGTTCATCCAGTTCGGCCTGCGCTTTGGCGCTGGGCATGTCATGGCAAATCTGGCTGCGTGGGAAGCTCATCAACTCGCCGTTGTTGGTGAATGGCGTCACCGATGCAATGCGTTCGTCGCTATAGGCCACTTCACGCAAGCGATCCAGCCAGGCGCCGTGCACGCGGGTATCGGCGTTCAGCCACACCACGTCCTTGTTCGGGCTCAGGGCCATGGCGCGATTCATCGTGCGGATGAACCCAAGGTTTACTGCGTTTTGGATCAGCGTGATCTTCCCTTTAGCAGCCAGCACTTTGAGCGCCTTGGCCAGCGCGGGGACGGGCGTTTTGTCTTCGATGACCACTAGGCGATGCGCAGTGCGGTTCAATTTGCGGGCGTCCAGCGCGCTGTTGATGCACTCCAATGTTTCATCCAGCCCGTTATAGACCGGAATCAGCACATCCACCGGATTGTTTTCGCCACCACCCACACTGGCGGGTGGGACGAAGAATGGCATGGCGTAAACCGGGCTGCCGAGTAGGGGGGTGCCATTGGCGAATTGCAGAGTAACTGCAGGCGTAGGGTTGGGCACGCTCACCCGTACCCCGCCATGGCTTGCTGGCAAGCCTGCTGCGCTGAGCAGCGGATGGCTGACGCTTGCGGTCGCGTTGATGCGCCCGCCATTGGCTTCAATTTGAATAGAGGCGGGCACTTGCAGGTTGTGCAGATCGACTGCCCAGCCCTGGATTTCCTTCTGATCAGGTAGATAGCGCACAACCCCGACAGTACCGGGCGCATCGCTTTGTGCGGCAAGCAGCTTCAGCACAACCGCCAGCTCTTTGCCTGTATGGATATCGGGCAGATGAGCCAGAATCATCCGGCGCAAGTCCGCAGGTGTCTCCGAAAGGCTGCGGGCCTCCCACAGGGTCAGGCGCAGGCCAAGGTCATTGGGCTGAAGTTTCCAGGCGTTGGTCAGGTAGCGTGTGGCCAATGTGGGTTGGCCCTGCGCCAACAGGCTACGCCCCACCAGGGCGTGGATATCTGCCCGGTCGGGCAGGGCCTTGGCGGCTTCGGCAAAAAATAAAAAAGCCAGCTTGGGCGTCTGCGGCAAGGCCGCGATGCCTTTCCATACGAGTGCTTCGGCCCGGTACTCGGGAATCTGCAACGCACGTTCGAGTGCAGTTGCCGCCGCGTCGTGCTCGTTGGCCTGACGGTGGCGGTGGAAGATATCCATGAGCGTTTCTCGCCCATGGTCGAGTTGTCTGGACATAAGCTTGGCTTGGCTACAAAAAATAAAAAGAAGGGCGACTCGAAAGCCGCCCCCTTTGGCATACGCCCGGCCTTGCGGCCGGGTGTATGTTTCGCTACGACAGGGCTAGTTACACTTGGCCGTGCAGTACAACGACGTTGTCGATGTGTGCAACAGCTTCGTTGGAACCAACGATGCCCAGGGCGACGTCCGCTTGCGAAGCACCGGCTTCGATCTGAGCAGCCCAGAAGGCCTTGCCAGCGTCATCGGCGCTGCGGTTCAGCGAGGACTGGTACAGCGACTCGATGAAGTCGGCGTTGGCTTTGGAAGCTGCTTCAGTCGAACCGACGATTGCCTGAGCAACTTCGGCACGGCTGGCGCCGTTGTACAGCTGCGATACCCAGTCCTGCAGGCCAACTTCGTCGGCGTTGCGGCCCAAGGCAGCGGCGTACAGGCTTTCAACGAAGGTGCCGTTGGAGGCATCCAGAGCCTGAGCTTCGGCCGAAACCGAAATTGCAGCAGCTACTTCGGCAAGGGTGCCGCCGTTAGTCAGCAGCGAGGTCCAGCCTTCAGCGCCAGTGTCACCGTCGGTGCCACGGCCCAGCAGCGCCTGGTACAGGTCGTTGACGTCAGCAGCGTTGTTGCCACCGGCGAACTCGTTGGAGTTCAGGAAGGTGTTGGCAACGTCGGTCAGCGAAGTACCGTTGTTGACGGCGGCGGTGAAGAACTTGGCGCCATCGACGTCAGCATCACGACCCAGAACACCTTGGTACAGGCGCAGAGCAGCTGCTTCTGCTTCGTTGTGTGCCAGGGCGATGGATTGCTCTGCGCCGTCAGCGTCAACGAACTTCAGGAACTCAGCGTCTTTGATCGCGGCAGTTTGGTTGCCGGTCAGGTTAACGTTGAAGTTGTTGCCAACGGTCAGTTCGTAGTCATCACGAGTACCGTCCAGCTGTACCACGTCGTAGCCAGCACCGGCGTTGACGATGTCAGCGTGGTCGCTGCCGCTCAGGATGATGGTGTCATCGCCCGAACCGGTGGTGACGTTGTTGTTGCCGTTGCCAGCGATTACAACGTTGTTGCCGTTGCCGGTCACGATGGTGTCGTTGCCGTCACCGCCGTCGATCAGGGTGTTCTGGTCGCCTTTAACGGTGATTACGTCGTCGCCGTTACCGGTAGCAACTACCAGTTGGATACCCGAGGTATCAACAGCAGGGGCTACGGCAGCTGCCAGAGTTTGTACGTCGCCAGCCGCGGCAGCTTGACCTTGCAGGTCAACAACCAGGTTAGCGTCGCTCTGCAGCACGTAAGCGCTTACGCCAGCGGCTTCGGCAGCAGCCAGGTCGACAACAACTTGGTCGCCTTGCTCGCCTTCGACTTCGCCAACAACGATGTCAGCTTGGCCGGAAGTTGGCAGCTGAACGGCGTTGCCTTCGATGCCAGCGATGTTGACGTTTTCGACTTTGTCCAGGTTCAGCAGGCTGTTGATGGCAGCGATGGTGGAATCGGACAGGTTGGCGCTATCGGCGTTCAGGGTGTCTTGCAGAGCGCTGCTCGACTGAGGGCTATCGTATTGCATGATGTATTCCTGTTACTTCAGGCCATGTGGCCCGCTGCAATAGTATTCTGCTGTGACGCAGAGTTTTCCCACGGAGACTTAAGGCGGGCAGCGTTCATCTTCGTTACGGGTGTTAGGGCAAGGTGCAAGGCCACCAGCGGCTCGTTGCCGGTGGGGCCGTGCATCATCTGATTCGCGACCAGGCGTTGTGGTTCCGTATTTTTGAAAACAACAAGGCCGGTTAATTCGTAATGCTTGCGCAGAGGGCCTACCAGACTGAAACCGACACAGATTAGCGGTAGTCCCTGGCCACGGGCACCGACTGTGGTGCCTGTCGAGACGTTGCGGCATGGGCCGGAGCCGGCCACCATGCAGGTATAAAGAAGGTCGACACCCACTGGCTTCTCAGCCCAGTCGATGGCGAAGGAATCGATGAACTCATCAGCACCAGGTTCGCCCACCCAGCCTTCGCTGGACACCACTTCACCGCTCTGGCTCAGGTGAGCGGTCAGAGTGA
Organism: Pseudomonas sp. FYR_7; assembly: GCF_043106155.1. NCBI lineage: Bacteria > Pseudomonadati > Pseudomonadota > Gammaproteobacteria > Pseudomonadales > Pseudomonadaceae > Pseudomonas > Pseudomonas sp. FYR_7. The sequence continues at coordinate 14,494 of NZ_JBICMI010000049.1, read as the reverse complement.
TGGGCAGTGGCTGGGTGCTGGCTGCAATGGCCTGCGACGGGTCGGTGCTGGCCACGACGGCGAAGGTGCGCATGATGGCAGGAGAGGTGTCGATTCGGTCGATCCGAAGGTCCACAGGCTCGATTACCTCGTCGAACATATGGTACTCGGTGATCAACACTGTGGTGACGCCGCCCTTCACGCGGGCGACGATAGTATCGCCCAGCTTGGTCAGCATGTTCTTGCTGACACCTTCGGCTGGAAAGAAGTCGATGGAGCCTTTGCCTAGCGGCGCTTGTTGCAAAGCAATGCAAACCGGCTTGTCCGCTGGAGGTTGCGAGGCGTACCTGAAGATATACATCCCTGGTTCGAGCAGGGTGACCCGTGAGCTGATTTTCAGGCCGTCAAGGGTCTGCGAAGGCATAGACATGGCGTTGTTAAGCTCCTTTTAAGCAGTATCACTGGTAGCTAACTTGCTCAGACCCGTGCATACACTAACCGGCCATTGAAGGCTCCTTGCGAGTGGCGAAGATGCCGCCCGCCGCCGGGGATGTCAATAATGAAATCTAAAAAAATTTTCATATCTAGAGGGAACTTAGCTATATGCCGCGAGTTCGGGCTGGCCGTTTTTTGTATAACCTAGTATTCCAGTAGGAGGAATGGATCCAAAAAAAAGATGAATAAAATCAGTATGTTGCGTGTGTAAAACCTTTGATTTTCAGAAAATGCTGGTTTTATGGCGTCATTTTTTCTGGGCCACAAGCTCTACGCCATTGGTCGCTTGGCTGCCTGTTTGCTAATGCACTGCTACTTACTCAGCGTAAATTTCGTGAAATCTAACGGTTCGTCGCTGAACAAAGTGGTCGAAGGAGTAATCTGACACGCTGCCCCCCTTGGCGGGTGTTACACTGCCCGCCGCTTTCGCCACTCTTCAGTATGGACACCATGAGTTATCAATCCGACAACAATCTGCAAGCCGCCCTCAGAGCCTGCAAAAGCAGCTTCCTTTCGGTAGGGTTTTTCAGCTTCTTCGTCAACGCACTCATGCTGGTGCCTACCTTCTTCATGATTCAGGTCTCCGGCCGCGTGGTGCCGTCGAGTAGCACTTCAACGCTTCTTATGTTGACGTTAATCATGACCGTGCTGATCGTAACCATGGGTGCCTTGGAATGGGTCCGCTCTCGGATCATGGTGCGTATCAGCAACCGCCTGGATATCATGCTAAGCCGAGACGTGTACCGCGCCAGCTTCAAGCGCGCACTTTCAAGCGGCGGAGGCGATGCCACGGCCCAGTCCCTAAGCGATCTCACCTCGCTGCGGCAATTCTTCACCGGGCCTGGCCTCTTCGCGTTTTTCGATGCGCCGTGGTTTCCGATCTACACCATCGTGATGTTCTTGTTTCATCCTTGGTTTGGCTGGATGACGCTGTTCTGTGGGGCGGTGCTTGCGGTGTTGGCAGTCGTCAACCATCGCGTCACCGGCAGCGCACTTGCAGAGGCTAACAAGGAGAACGTCGCGTCGAACGTCGTGACCACCAAAACCCTGCGCAATGCCGAAGTCATCGAATCGATGGGCATGCTCGATACCCTGATGAATCGCTGGGCACGTCGTCAGCGCAACATCATGCTTTTGCAGTCCAATGCCAGTGACAAGGGCGGGGTGGTCAGCTCTACCTCCAAGACGTTCCGCATTTGGTCGCAGTCGATCATGTTGGCAATCGGCGCGTACCTGGTTGTAACTCACCAGATCAACCCCGGTTTGCTGATGGCAGGCTCCCTGTTGCTGGGCCGCGCGCTGTCGCCCATCGACCAGATGATCAGCAGCTGGAAAGGCTTCGTCGCCGCAAAAGTGCAATACGACCGCCTCAGCAAAGTCATGGATGACCTGAAAAACGAACCTGAGCGCATGCCGCTTCCTGCTCCGGAAGGTCACATCCAGGTCGAAAACCTCATCGTGGCCCCGCCCGGCGCCAAGGCTCCGGTCATCCGCAGCATCAGCTTCGTAGCGCCCGCCGGCTCCATCGTCGGTATCGTCGGCCCAAGTGCCGCCGGTAAATCCACACTGGTGCGTGCCCTGATGGGCATCTGGCCCCCTCAGCACGGCGTGGTCCGCCTCGACGGCGCCGACATCGCCAGCTGGGATAAGCATGCCTTGGGCCCTCACGTCGGCTACCTGCCGCAAGACATCGAGTTGTTCGAAGGCAGCATCAGCGAAAACATTGCCCGCTTCGACAAAGTCGACCCGGAGAAGGTGGTGGAAGCTGCCCAGATGGCCGGCGTGCACGAAATGATCCTCATGCTGCCCGACGGTTACGACACGGTCATTGGCAGCGATGGCGTCAACCTCTCCGGTGGCCAGCGTCAGCGCATTGGCCTGGCCCGTGCCATTTACGGCAACCCGCGCCTGATCGTGCTGGATGAGCCCAACTCCAACCTCGACGATGTTGGTGAGCGTGCCCTGGGCGTCGCCTTGCAGAAACTCAAGGAAACCGGTGCCACGGTGTTCATCGTGTCCCACCGCCCCAACATCCTTACCCGCCTGGACCGTATCCTGGTCATGGCAGGGGGCACCATCTCGCTGTACGGCGAACGTGATCGCGTCATTGCCGAGCTGGCCGCCCAGCAGGCCAAGGCGCAGCAGCGGGTCGCTCAGCCCGCTGCTGCCCAGCCCCCAGCCGCCCCACCGGCTGCACCTAACGCAGCGCCGCCTGCGGCCCCGGCAGCTTCGCCTGCCGCCACCACCAGCCCCGGCGTTTGAAAGGATTTGTAGATGAGCAGTAAAGCGATTACCGAGTTCGATCACAATTTCGATGACATGCCCACGTCCGACCGCGGCATTCGCCGCATCGGCCTGACTATTGTCTTCGTTACATTCGGCATTTTTGGCAGCTGGGCGGCCTTCGCTCCGCTTAGCAACGCCGTGCACGGTTCCGGTGTGGTCACCGTGCAGAACTACCGCAAGACCGTGCAGCACCTTGAGGGCGGCATCGTCAAGGAACTGCTGGCCCGTGACGGCGACCTGGTCAAGAAGGGCGACCCGCTGATCGTGCTGGACGAGTCCCAGCTCAGCGCCGAATACGAGTCCACCCGCAACCAGCTGATCGTGGCGCGCTATAAAGAAGCACGTCTGCGGGCAGAGCGCGACGGGCTGAACGAGATCCCACCGGTCAAAATGGACGGCACCGATTCGGTCCGTGCCCAGGAAGCCATGGCGGGTGAGTTGCAGGTGTTCAACGCGCGACGCAACTCGTTGCAGGGTGAGATCTCGGTCAACCGTGAGCGCATCCAGCAGATGAAGCAGCAGATCGCTGGTTTGAACGACATGATCGGGACCAAGAGCGGGCTTGAGAAGTCGTACACCGGTGAAATCAAGCAGCTCAAGGAGTTGCTGGCCGAGGGCTTTGTGGACAACCAGCGCCTGCTCGAGCAGGAGCGCAAGCTGGACATGCTCAAGACCGAAGTGGCGGACCACCGCTCCAACATCACCAAGACTAATTTGCAGATCGGTGAGACCGAGTTGCAGATCGTGCAGCTGAAGAAGAAATTCGACTCTGACGTGGCAAACGAGCTTTCGGACGTTCAGGCCCAGGTCTTCGACCTTCAGGAAAAAGAAGCAGCCCTGCGTGACCGCCTTTCGCGTGTGGTGATCCGCGCACCCGAAAGCGGCATGGTACTGGACATGAAAGTGCACACCATTGGCGGTGTGATCAGTGCGGCCACGCCAATCCTGGATATCGTGCCAGCCCAGTCGGAGCTGGTGGTGGAGGCCAAGGTGGCCACCCGGGACATCGACCGCCTGGAATTGGGTAAAACCGCAGACATCCGTTTCACCGCCTTCAACCAGGCCACCACGCCGGTCATCGAGGGCAAGCTGGTGCGCATTTCGGCGGACAGCCTGACCGACGAGCGCAGCGGCGACACCTACTACCTGGTGCGTGTGCAGGTGACTGAAGATGGCATGAAGAAGCTGGGTAACCGCAAACTGCACCCCGGCATGCCAGCCGAAGTGCTGATCAACGCCGGCGACCGCACCATGCTGCAGTACCTGCTCAAACCGGCCCGCAACATGTTCGCCGAATCGCTGATCGAGGAATGATTGTGCTGCGTTTGCTACCTGGAATGCTGATGTGCATGGTCGCCTGCCAGGCGGTGGCCGTGGAAGGGAAGGGCGCGCCGGCTGACGTGCCCAAGGCGGTGTCGGCGTCAACCTACACACTGGACTTGGCCGGCCTGTACCGTGAGGCCAGGCTGGAAGACCCTCGGGTGCTGGCCGCGTATGCCCGCGCTCGCTCTGCCGAAGCCCAGCAACGCGAAGCCTTGGGCGGTTTGCTGCCCCAGGTGTCGGCCAACGCCAACACCAGCCGCGTGCTGCGCAAGAACGAGATCGACCGTGACATCTATAACAACGAAAGCTATTCGTTGAGCCTGACCCAGTACCTGTACAACAAGCCGGCCTGGGAGCGGTACCAGAAGTCCAAGAGCGTCAAGGACCAGAAGGGCCAGCAAGCCGAGGACACCCTGGCCGAGGCCACGGTAGACCTGGCCAAGCGCTACTTCGTGGCCCTGGCTGCCGACGACGAACTGGCGCTGGTGCAGGCCGAACGCCGCGCCACGCAAAAGAACCTGGACCGCGTCACCAGCATGTTCGACCGGCAGATGGCCAAGATCACTGACAAGCTGGACATGCAGGCGCGCGTCGACTTCCTGGCCGCCCAGGAAGTGGAAGCCCGCAACCAGGTGCAGGTCAGCCGTGAGGCGCTGGCCGAGATCGTAGGTCGGCCGATCACCGAGCCGCTGAGCCGGGTGCGTAACGATGTGGCGCTGCAGGCGCCCACCCGTCCTTTGCAGGAGTGGTTGACCCAGGCCGTGGAAACCAACCCGCAGCTCAAGGCCTCGCGCAGCGGTGCCGAGGCGGCTATGGCGGCCGTGCGTGAAGGCAAGGGCGAGCACTACCCGCAGCTGTCCCTGAGCCTGAGCGCCCAGCAGAGTGACCAGGGTTACGACAACACCCAGGCGCCGCGCAGCGACAGCTATGTGGCAAGCCTTGGGGTGAAGATCCCGATCTACAGCGGTGGCTCTACCTCGGCCCGGGTACGTGGGTTGTATGACGAGCAGTTGGCGGCCGAAGAACAGCTCGAAGGCATTCGCCGCCAGGTGGTGAAGGAAACCACCACGGCCTTCCTCACGGCCCAGGCGGCGGTGGACAAGATCCGCGCCAACCGCAACGCCTTGTCCTCGGCCCAGCAGTCCAGCGTGGCGGCGCAGAAGGCGTTCAGTTACGGGGTCGTCAACGCGGTGGACGTGCTGACCAGCGTGCAGAACGAGTTCAAGGCGCGTCGTGATTTGCTCAAGACCCAGTACGACTTCATCACCAATCTGTTCCTGCTCAACCGCTGGGCGGGTCAGCTCAACCAGGACAGTGTGGACAACGTGAACGTGTGGTTGAGCCCCGTACCAGAGCCGACCTTACCGGGCGGTGACGTGGCGCGGCTGGATGCGCGTCGCTGATTGGACGTGTGGGGTGTAGCCTGGGCGGCTGAAAGGCGTCGCTTGGCAGACGCCTGATACTATTCCTAAGAGCCTTACGCGTTCCCCGTGTGGGAGCGGCCTTGCGCCGCGATGGGCCGCGCAGCGGCCCCGGGGGTATCTGCTGCAAGGCTGCAATCGCGGGGCCGCTTCGCGCCCCATCGCGGCCGGTCCGGCGCCCCGGCAAGGCCGCTCCCACACGGGCTTGAGCCAGCCTCCCACACGGGGTATGGCCAGCCTCCCACACGGGCTATGGCCAGCCTTCAGAACTCAGCCAAAATCAGACCATTCCTACAGGCCAATCACTGGCCATTCTCCCCCCTGGAACTTATTCTCCCGCGCCGGTTCCTAACCCCCTCAATAAGGCCTGACCGGCAGCTGGCCGCGCGCCAGTACTTTGTGAGTCGAGTACTCCCCCCGACCTATGTATACTGCCGCATGCAAGCGAGTACGCGCGGCTCGGAGCTGCCGCGTCAAGCCCCAATAATCACACATGCCCGCACGGCACTATCGGAGTTGGTTAAGTCGCATGAAAGCAATCGTTACTGGGATCACTGGTCAAGACGGCGCCTACCTGGCGGAACTGCTGCTGGAGAAGGGCTATACGGTCTACGGCACCTACCGTCGTACCAGCTCGGTTAACTTCTGGCGCATCGAGGAGTTGGGTATCCACACCAACCCTAACCTGCACCTGGTCGAGTACGACCTCACTGACCTGTCGGCCAGCATCCGCCTGCTGCAAACCACCGAAGCCACCGAGGTGTACAACCTCGCCGCCCAGAGCTTCGTGGGTGTGTCCTTCGAGCAGCCTTTGACCACAGCCGAAATCACCGGCCTGGGCGCTGTCAACCTGCTCGAAGCCATCCGCATCGTCAACCCGAAGGTCCGCTTCTACCAGGCCTCCACCTCCGAAATGTTCGGCAAGGTGCAGGAAATCCCGCAGGTCGAAACCACCCCGTTCTACCCGCGTAGCCCCTACGGTGTGGCCAAGCTGTACGCCCACTGGATGACCATCAACTACCGCGAGTCGTACAACATCTTCGCCACCAGCGGCATCCTGTTCAACCACGAGTCGCCCCTGCGTGGCCGTGAGTTCGTGACCCGCAAGATCACCGACTCGGTCGCCAAGATCAAGCTGGGCCTGCTGGACAAGCTGGAGCTGGGCAACCTCGACGCCAAGCGCGACTGGGGCTTTGCCAAGGAGTACGTCGAAGGCATGTGGCGCATGCTGCAGGCTGACGAGCCGGACACCTTCGTGCTGGCCACCAACCGCACCGAAACCGTGCGTGACTTCGTCACCATGGCCTTCAAGGCCGCTGGTATCGAGATCAACTGGAGCGGCAAGGAAGAAGCCGAGCAAGGCACCTGCGCTGCAACCGGCAAGGTCCTGGTCGTCATCAACCCCAAATTCTACCGCCCAGCCGAAGTCGAGCTGCTCATCGGCAACCCGGCCAAGGCCAAGCAGGTACTGGGTTGGGAGCCAAAAACCAGCCTCGAAGAGCTGTGCCGCATGATGGTCGAAGCCGACCTGCGTCGTAACGAAAAAGGGTTCTCGTTCTGATGCAAATGGCCAGCAAACGCGCACTCGTCACCGGGATCCATGGTTTCACAGGTCGCTACATGGCGGCCGAATTGCGGGCCAATGGTTATGAAGTGATCGGTACCGGGAGCCAGCCCTCGGCGGCGCCCGACTACCACCAGGTCGATCTGGCCGATGGGCCGGGCCTGCGTGCGTTGCTGGCCGAACTGCAGCCGGATGTGATCGTGCATCTGGCTGCCATTGCGTTTGTCGGGCACGGCGCTGCCGATGCCTTCTATCAGGTCAACCTGATCGGCACGCGCAACCTGCTCGAAGCCATTGCGGCCTGCGGCAAGGCGCCCGAGTGCGTGCTCATTGCCAGCAGTGCCAATGTCTACGGCAATGTTTCCGAAGGGATGCTGGACGAGCAGACCCCGCCTGCACCGGCCAACGACTACGCCGTCAGCAAGCTGGCGATGGAGTACATGGCAAGGCTGTGGTGCGACCGGCTGCCGATCGTCATCACGCGCCCGTTCAACTACACAGGTGTTGGGCAGGCCGAGAACTTCCTGCTGCCCAAGATCGTTTCGCACTTCCAGCGCAAGGCCCCTGCCATCGAGCTGGGCAACTTGGATGTGTGGCGTGACTTCAGCGACGTGCGCGCCGTGGTGCGTGCCTACCGCGGCCTGATCGAGGCGCGGGCAGTGGGCCAGACCGTGAACGTGAGTTCCGGCATCACCCATTCGCTGCGCGAAGTCATCGCCAAGTGCTCAGCCATCACCGGGCACACGCTTGAGGTGCAGGTAAACCCTGCGTTCGTGCGCGCCAACGAGGTCAAGACCTTGTGCGGCGACAACGCCCGCCTGCGGGCGCTGGTGCCCGGTTGGCACACGCCTGACCTGGATGAAACGCTGGGTTGGATGCTTGCCGGTCAATGAAGGTCATTCTTTCCGTCGAGTCGGTCCGCTTCCCGCTGACCGGTATCGGGCGTTACACCTACGAGCTGGCCTCGCGGCTGCAGCAGTGCGATGACATCGACGACCTGCGGCTGTTTGCCGGGCGCAGCTTCGTCCCAGAGCTTCTCAAGCCTGCAGACCAGTCCGATGCCGTGCATGGGCTCAAGCGCTTCGTCCAGAAAAACGCCTTGGCCGTCGAAGCCTACCGGCGCCTGATGCCGTTTCTGCGTAAGCGTGCACTGCGTGGGCATGATGACTTCATCTACCACAGCACCAACTTTTACCTGCCGCCCTTCGCAGGCCGGAGCGTCGCCACGTTCCACGACTTGTCGCCGTTCACCTGGGCCCATTGCCATACCCCGCAGATCGCCCGGTACTTGCAAAAGGAGCTCATGCTGACGCTTGAGCGGGCCGATGCGCTGATCACGGTGTCCCATTACATTCGCCAGGAGCTGGCGGATTACTTCAACTGGCCGTTGGACCGCATTCATGCGGTTCCCCTGGCCAGCTCGCCGCAGTTTCACCCCCGCAGCCCGCAGGCGCTCACACAAACGCTGGCGCGTCATGGTCTGGAACCTGGCGGCTACAGCCTGTTCGTGGGCACCATCGAGCCGCGCAAGAACATCGAGAACCTGCTCGACGCTTATGGTCGCCTACCGCTTGCCCTGCGCCAACGCTGGCCGCTGATCCTCACCGGCTACCAAGGCTGGCGCAGCGAGGCCATCCACGCCCGCATCGCCCAGGCGCAGCAGCAGGGCTGGGCCCGCTACCTGGGCTTCGCCCCCAGCGAAGACTTGCCGTTGCTGTTCGCCGGCGCCCGCCTGTTCACCTTCCCGTCGCACTACGAAGGCTTTGGCCTGCCCGTGCTCGAAGCCATGAGCTCCGGCGTGCCGGTGGTGTGCTCCAACAGCTCTTCGCTGCCGGAAGTCGCTGGCAATGCAGCGCTCATGTGCGCGCCCGACGACGTCGATGGCCTGACCGCACTGCTGCAACGCGGCCTGGAAGACGAAGCCTGGCGCGCCACGGCCATCGCCCAGGGCTTGCAGCATGCCGGTGGTTTCTCGTGGGAGCGGTGTGCCCAAGGCACCCTTAAGGTGTATCAAGCGGTCAAGCAACGATGATCAAGGTCCTGCATTTTTTCAAAACCTATTACCCCGATTCCATGGGCGGTATCGAGCAGGTGATTTTCCAGATCGCCGAAGGCACCCAGGCCCACGGTATCGAGCCCGAGGTGCTGTACCTGAGCTCACGCGGCGCTGCCCGCAACGAGCCGGTGGCCAACCACCTCACGCACCGCGCCAAGCTCGACCTGCATGTCGCCTCCACCGGCTTTTCGCTGTCGGCGTTCAAGGACTTTGCCGAACTGGCCCGCAAGGCCGATATCGTGCATTTCCACTTTCCCTGGCCGTACATGGACCTGGTGCACTTCGCTACCCGGCTGAACAAGCCGACCGTAGTCAGCTACCACTCCGACATCGTCAAGCAGAAGTGGCTGCTCAAGCTGTACCAGCCGCTGATGAACCGCTTTTTCTCCAGCGTCGACCGGGTTGTGGCGTCCTCGCCCAACTATGCGGCGCACAGCCCGGTATTGACCCAGTTCAAGGACAAGGTGTCGATCATCCCGTATGGTCTGGACCGGTCCACGTACCCAAAGGCCAGTGCCGAAAAGCTGGCGTACTGGCGGCAACGGTTAGGCGAACGGTTCTTCCTGTTCGTCGGGGCGCTGCGTTATTACAAGGGGCTGGACTACCTGCTGGAGGCCGCACGCATCAGCGGCTTGCCCGTGGTCATCATGGGTGGGGGTTTTCTGGAGCAGCAGCTGCGCCAGCAGGCCAGCGACGCGGGCCTGAGCCAGGTGCAGTTCCTGGGTGGCTTGCCAGACGAAGACAAGGTGGCGCTGCTGGAACTGTGCTATGCCTTTACCTTCCCGTCGCACCTGCGCTCGGAGTCCTTCGGCATCTCGCTGCTGGAAGCGGCCATGTACGGCAAGCCGCTGATCTCCTGCGAAATGGGCTCCGGCACCACCTTCATCAACCTGGCCGACCAGACCGGGCTGGTGGTACCGCCGCGCGACGCACCGGCACTGGCCCAGGCCATGCAGCGGCTGTGGGACGACCCGGCCCAGGCCCAGGCCATGGGTGCCGCCGCCCAGCAGCGCTTCGAGCATGTCTTTACCGCATCGGCCATGGCCAATGCCTACGCCGAGCTTTATCGCGGCCTCTTGTAGCCCGGTCAGTCAGGCACAACGAGGGCGAAGATCGCCGCATGCCGGCCCTGCCGGCGTGAACCGGGAACGGATTTCATGGAACGACGCACACTATTGATCACTGGGGCCTCGGGCTTTGTCGGCAGCGCCCTGTGCCAGCGCCTGGCGACGGTCGAAGGCCTTACGCCGCGCGCCGCCTTGCGCCGCGGAAGCTCATTGCCTTTGGCGGGCATTGACGCGGCCACCGTTGCGGACCTTGGCGCCGATACTGACTGGCAAGCGGCCCTTATCGATGTAGACGTCGTGGTGCACGCGGCGGCGCGCGTGCACGTGATGAAGGAAACCGCCACCGACAGCCTGGCCGAATTTCGCCGTGTGAACGTGCAGGGTACGCTCAACCTGGCCCGCCAGGCGGCGGCTGCGGGCGTGCGCCGTTTCATTTTCATCAGCTCGGTCAAGGTCAATGGCGAAACCAGCCAGCCGGGCCAGCCCCTGCATGCCGACGATACCCCCGCGCCCCAGGACGCCTATGGCGTTTCCAAGCACGAGGCCGAGCAGGGGTTGCAGGCGGTAGCCGCCGAAACGGGCATGGAAGTCGTCGTCATCCGCCCAGTGCTGGTCTACGGCCCAGGCGTCAAGGCCAACTTCCTCAGCATGATGCGCTGGCTGGAGCGCGGCGTGCCCCTGCCGCTGGGGGCGGTACACAACCGTCGCAGCCTGGTCTCGCTGGGCAACCTGGTCGACTTGATCATCACCTGCGTGGATCACCCTGCGGCCGCGGGCCAGACGTTCCTGGCCAGCGATGGCGAGGATGTATCACTCAGCGAGTTGCTGCGGGCCCTTGGCCAGGCATTGGGCCGTCCCGCCCGCCTGGTGCCGGTGCCAGCCGCGCTGTTGCAAATGGGCTCCGCGCTGCTGGGGCGCCGTGACCTGGCCCAGCGCCTGCTGGGCTCGCTGCAAGTGGACATCACCAAGAACCACCAGCTGCTGGGCTGGCGACCGCCCTACACCCTGGAGCAAGGCCTGGCCGCCACCGCCCGCGCCTTCAAGGAGAACCCCCGCCCATGACCGCCATCCTCATCGTGGCAGGCATCGCCACCTGGCTGATGACGGCCGCACTGCGCCGCTACGCGTTGTCGCGCAGCCTGCTGGACATTCCCAATGCCCGCAGCTCACACACCTTGCCCACACCCCGTGGCGGCGGCGTCGCCTTCGTCGTGGCCTTCATGGCCGGCGTGTTGGTGCTGGGCTGGGCAGGGTATGTGGCGCCGTCGGTGCTGGTGGGCATCCTCGGGGCAGGGGGCCTGGTGGCCGTGATTGGGTTCATGGACGACCACGGGCACATCGCCGCGCGCTGGCGCCTGCTGGGCCACTTTGCCGCAGCCGCCTGGGGGCTGGCCTGGCTGGGTGGCCTGCCGCCAATCAGCGTGTTCGGCTGGCCGTTGCATGCCCTGTGGCTAGCCGCGCCGCTGGGGCTGCTGTACCTGGTCTGGCTGCTGAACCTCTACAACTTCATGGACGGCATCGATGGCATTGCCAGCATCGAAGCCATTTGTGTGTGCCTGGGTGGCACCGTGCTGTTCTGGCTGGCGGGTGCGCCGGGTGCTGCGTGGCTGCCGCTGCTGCTGGCCGCCACCGTCACCGGTTTCCTGATCTGGAACTTCCCGCCGGCGCGTATCTTCATGGGTGATGCCGGCAGCGGTTTTCTCGGCATCGTGCTGGGTTTGCTAGCGATCGCGGCAGGTTGGATAGATCCGCTACTCTTCTGGGGGTGGTTAATACTTCTGGGTGTGTTTGTGGTGGACGCTACCTTCACCTTGGCGCGCCGTTTGCTACGCGGTGAAAGGGTCTACGAAGCGCACCGCAGCCATGCCTACCAGTACGCCTCGCGGCGCCACGGTCGCCACCGGCCGGTAAGCCTGGCGGTGGCGGCCATCAACCTGGGCTGGCTGCTGCCCGTCGCGTTGGTCGTGGTGGTGCTCAAACTGGATGGGGCAACCGGAACCTTGGTGGCCTATGCCCCTCTGATACTGTTGGCAATTGCCTACCGGGCAGGGGAGAAGGAATAGCATGCTCCAGCAAGGCAGGCGCAATCAGGGTTGTACAGGGCTGTATGTTCGGCAGTCGCTCTGGTCATTTTCACAATTTGGCGTAGCCATGAGGAAAACCGGATGAGCAACGCAAAGAACGACAGGCTACGGCAGTTTCTGGTCACCCTGTCACGCCGGCAGAAACGCCTCATCCAGGTCTGCACGGACATTGTCCTTATCTGGTTCGCCTTGTGGTTGTCGTTCATCGTGCGGCTGGGCGTGGAGGAAATGTACAACCCCATCGTCGAGCACACCTGGCTGTTCATGGCCGCGCCGTGCGTGGCTATTCCCTTGTTCATCCGCTTTGGCATGTACCGGGCGGTGATGCGCTATTTCGGCAACGATGCGCTGGTGGCGATCATCAAGGCGGTGACCCTGTCTTCGCTGATTCTGGCGGTGGTGGTGTACTGGTACAGCAACCACGAGGTGGTGGTACCGCGCTCGATCATCTTCAACTACTGGTGGTTGAGCATGGTGATCATCGGTGGCTTGCGCCTGATCATGCGCCAGTATTTTCTGGGCGACTGGTTCACCGGCGCCCATCAGATCCCTTTCGCCAACCGCGACGACGGGCAAATCAAGGTAGCTATCTATGGCGCAGGTACCGCCGGCAACCAGTTGCTGGCGGCGCTGCGCATGGGCCGGGTGATGCGCCCGGTGGCCTTCCTCGACGATGACGGCGACCTGGCCAACCGGGTCATTTCCGGGCTGCAGGTGTACAAGCCCAAGCACTTGCAGCAGATGCTCAAGGAAACCGGCGCCCAGGAGGTGTTGCTGGCACTGCCGTCGGCCACCCGCGCGCGGCGCCGGGAAATTCTCGCCCTGCTCGAACCGTATCCGCTGCATGTGCGAAGCGTACCGGCCTTTGCCGACCTGGCCACGGGCCGGGTGAAGGTGGACGATATCCAGGACGTGGACATTGCCGACTTGCTGGGCCGCGACCCGGTGCCCGCGCAGGAAGGCTTGCTGGAGCGCTGCATTCACAAGCAGGTGGTGCTGGTGACCGGTGCCGGTGGCTCCATTGGCGCCGAGCTGTGCCGGCAGATCATCGGCCTTGGGCCCAAGACCTTGCTGCTGCTGGACCATGCCGAGTTCAACCTGTACAGCATTCTCAGCGAGCTGGAGCAGCGCGTGGCCCGGGAGTCGCTGTCGGTGCAGCTGCTGCCGATCCTGGGCTCGGTGCGCAACCAGCAGCATCTAGTCGATGTGATGAGCACCTGGCGTGTGGATACCGTCTACCATGCCGCCGCTTACAAACATGTGCCAATGGTCGAGCACAACATCGCCGAAGGCATTCTCAACAATGTCTACGGCACCTTGTGCACGGCCCAGGCGGCGTTGCAGACGGGGGTGGCCAACTTCGTGCTTATCTCCACCGACAAGGCCGTGCGCCCGACCAATGTGATGGGCAGCACCAAGCGTTTGTCCGAGTTGATCCTGCAGGCGCTTAGCCGGGAAGCGGCGCCGGTGCTGTATGGCGATTGCAACAAGATTGCGCGGGTGAACAAGACCCGCTTCACCATGGTGCGTTTCGGCAATGTACTGGGCTCGTCCGGTTCGGTGATCCCGTTGTTCCACCAGCAGATCAAGACGGGTGGCCCGCTGACCGTTACCCACCCGAAGATCACGCGTTACTTCATGACCATCCCGGAGGCGGCGCAACTGGTGGTGCAGGCCGGGGCCATGGGGCAGGGTGGGGATGTGTTCGTGCTGGACATGGGCGAGCCGGTGCGCATCGTCGAGCTGGCGGAGAAGATGATTCACCTGTCGGGTTTGAGCGTGCGCAGCTCCTCCAACCCCCAGGGCGACATCGCCATCGAATTTACGGGGTTGCGGCCGGGTGAGAAGTTGTACGAGGAGCTGCTGATCGGCGACGACGTATCGCCCACCGCGCACCCGATGATCATGGCGGCCAATGAGGACTATCTGGCGTGGGAGCGGTTGCGCGAAGGGCTGACGCTGTTGTTGGCGGCGGTGGCCGAAGACGACTTCACCCGCGTGCGGCAGTTGCTGCGCGAGATGGTGAACGGCTATTCGCCCCAGGGCGATATCGTGGACTGGGTTTACTTGCAGCGTCGCCAGGGGCCGGTGGAGCGGTAAGTGCTTGGCCTGCCTATTGGGTTTGGCGCTCGAGGGGGTGGTCGTGCCTTTGCAGCCATCGCTATTGATGTGCGGACTGATACCCTGGGGCCGCTTTGCGGCCCATCGCGGCGCGAGGC